>JBARCX010000033.1:0-3762 GCA_049794535.1 Rhodanobacter sp. | reverse complement strand
GCCGGGCTCACCGCCCCTTTCACGTACTGGAATGTCGATGAATCAGATCCCGAGCGCACAGCGCAGTCGTATCACTTCCATCGCCATTATCGGTGTGCTGTTTTTCGTGATGGGCTGGTTCACCTGGATCAATGGACCACTTATTTCGTTCGTGCAGCTCGCGTTCGATCTCAATGTGGTGAATGCATTTCTGGTTACGTTCGTAGCCTATCTTTCGTACTTCGTGTGGGCCTTGCCGGCGGCGTGGATTCTCGATCGCACCGGTATGAAGAAAGGCATGGCGATCGGCCTGTGGGTGATGGCGATCGGCGCACTGACCTTTGGCGAATTCTGTATGCGTCGCTGGTATCCCGGCGCGCTGAGTGGTTTGTTTGTGATCTTTGCTGGCCTTGCGATGTTGCAGACCGCGGCCAACCCGTACATCAGCATTCTTGGCCCGATTGAAAGCGCAGCACAACGCATTGCGCTGATGGGCATCTGCAACAAAGTGGCCGGTATTCTCGCGCCGATTCTGTTGGGCACCTTCGTGCTGCATGGCATGGGTGATATCGCCAGTCGAGTTGCCGCTGCCGATGCGGCGGGTAAGGCGCAATTGCTGGCAAGCTTTGCCGCGACCATTCATACGCCTTATCTACTGATGGCTGGCGTGCTTGCACTGCTCGGCGTCGGCATTTTCTATTCGCCGCTGCCCGACATGCGCGGCGAACACGACAAGGGCACCGCCCTTAATAACGAACCATCGAAAAGCCTGTGGGACTTCCCCCATGTATGGCTGGGTGCTTTGGCGATCTTCACCTATGTCGGTGTGGAGGTCATGGCCGGCGATGCGATTGGCACCTACGGTCGTGGTTTCGGCATTCCGCTGGACGAAGCCAAGTTCTTCACCTCATTCACGCTGGGCAGTATGTTGGTCGGCTACCTGGTGGGCTTCGTCACGATTCCGCGCTTTATTTCCCAGCAGCGCTATCTCGCCATCTCATCGGTGCTCGGCATTGCGCTGACGCTGGGCGCGTTCGTCACCAAAGGTTATGCATCGGTTGGGTTTGTGGCTGCCTTGGGTTTTGCCAACGCGATGATGTGGCCGGCGATTTTTCCGCTGGCCATTCATGGGCTGGGGCGGCTGGTTGATCGTGGCGCAGCGTTGCTGATCATGGGTGTTGTCGGCGGTGCCCTGATTCCACAGCTGTTCGCCATTCTGAAACAGACGCACGATTTCCAGCTGGCGTTCAGCGCCCTGGTAGTGCCGTGCTACCTCTACATCCTCTATTTCGCGCTACGCGGATATCGGGCAGGACAGCATCTGGCCTGATGTTTTCCGTGTGAAAAACTAAAGTCATTGCAGGGGGCTACCCAATGCTGAAATCGTTTCTGACCTGGTGCTTCGGCGCATGCATGCTGATAGCGAGTGTTCACGCCGCGGCTCAGGTTGCGATTATTCCCAAGCCGCAGCGAATGGAACTCGGCTGGGGTAGTTATCAGGTCGATGCGCATACGGGCATTGTGGCGCCGGGTAATGATCGCGCACGCGAGATTGCCTCCTTCTTGCGCGATGCGGTTCACGAGCAGACAGGCATTAGCCTGTCCCAGGATCGTCACGCAGGTGGCATCGTGTTGGCCATCGATCCGACGGTGCAAGGTGATGAGACCTATCGGCTTACGGTGGCAGAGAATGGCGTAACGATTCGTGCCGCCACGGACAAAGGCTTGTTCTGGGGCGTGCAAACATTGCGTCAACTGCTGCCGCTACAGAAGGGCGCGTCGATCAAGCTCCCTTATGTGAAGATCGAAGATGCGCCGGCATTCGCCTATCGCGGCTTTATGCTCGACGTCGGCAGGCACTTTTATCCGGTCTCTTTCATCAAGAAACAGCTGGACCTGTTGAGCTACTACAAGATCAACACCTTCCATTGGCACCTCACGGAAGACCAGGGCTGGCGCATCCAGATCAATCAGTATCCGAAGCTCACCGACATCGGTGCCTGGCGCATCGAAGCGGATGGCAGCCGCTATGGCGGCTACTACACACAGGCTGAGATTCGCGACGTGGTGGATTACGCACGTCAGCGCAACATCATGGTGATCCCGGAAATCGAGATGCCGGGGCATAGCGTGGCGGCTCTGTCTTCTTATCCCGAGCTTTCCTGCACCAAACAGCAGATTCCGGTGGCGACGACCTGGGGCGTGTTCAAGGATATCGACTGCGTTGGCGACCAAGGCACGTTTACGTTCCTGCAAAACGTGCTGGACGAAGTCATGACGTTGTTCCCTTCGCCGTACGTGCACATCGGTGGCGATGAAACACCGAAGGATCGCTGGAAAGATTGCGCCTCATGCCAGACATTGATGCATGAGCAGGGCTTGAAGGACGAAGAAGGGCTACAGAGCTATTTCATCAAGAACATCCAGCGCTATCTCACGAGTAAGGGTAAGACGCTGATCGGATGGGACGAGATCCTCGAAGGTGGCGCCGACAAGAACGCAATCATCGAGATCTGGCGTGGCGACGATGAGGCGCGCAAAGCGCTGGTGAACGGCAATCGCGTGATCATTGCCGGGCCGTTCTATCTGGATTCGCCGTCGGAAAAGTTGACGGTGCAGAGCATATTTACAACCAACATCGCCGGGTCGACAACGCCTGCAGATGACGCCGCTTTCACCGCGCATCGCGCACAGATACTCGGTGCTGAGGCGCCACTGTGGAGCGAGCGGGCCAACCCGTTCAATGCGGAATCGAAGATCTATCCGCGTATGCTGGCCTTCGCGGAAAATCTGTGGAACAACGGTACACGCGATGATGCAGCCTACGCCGATTTCGAACGCCGGTTGCAGGCGCAGTACCCATGGTTCGATGCGCAGCACGTGGCCTACGGTCCAGAAGATCACCCGGTGGTCGCCTACACGATTGCCGTGAACGATGGCCACGTGGGATGGCGGCTGCATGCCGAGCGCGGTTTCGACGATCTGCAGAATCACTACACCATCGATGGTACGGAGCCGAACGCGCAGTCA
Organism: Rhodanobacter sp.; assembly: GCA_049794535.1. Classification (GTDB taxonomy): domain Bacteria; phylum Pseudomonadota; class Gammaproteobacteria; order Xanthomonadales; family Rhodanobacteraceae; genus JBARCX01. Next base: position 753 of record JBARCX010000033.1, on the reverse strand, counting down.
CCCTCATTCGCTGATGTGCTGGACGTGAGCCAAGCCGGCACGCTGAAGGTAGCGCCATTCCGCAAGGGGCTGCGTTACGACAACGCGAGCAGCTTCATGCTGGTCGACAATCGTGCCAAGGGGCACCCGATCACCTTCGCGCAACCGGCATCGTTGAGCTATGCATCGGGTGATGTGTTGGTGGATGGTGTGATCGGTAGCACCGACTTTCACGATGGCCGCTGGGCGGCGTGGCACGACAGTAACCTCGATGCGACCATCGATCTGCAGAAAGACACCACACTGCATGCGATCAGTATCGATTTTCTGCAGGCATTGGAATCAAGGGTTCTACTGCCGAAGGATGTGACCTTCTCCGCATCATCGGATGGCAAGAATTGGACGCAGCTGTATACGAATGCGCCGGCGGTCGACTTGTCGTCCTCCGCACAGCAGTTGCAGCGGATCGCATTCAACGCAGCCAAACCTTTTGTCGCACGCTATATCCGTGTCACTGCGGAAAAGAATGATTCATTGCCGGCAACCTATCCCGGTGGCGGCAAGAATAATTGGCTATTTGCCGATGAAATTCTGATTCAGTGAAGGTGAGGGGCATAAGCGCCCCAGACTGGCACGGTAAATCAGCAGTGCGACTTGTCTCCTCCCCCTGCTCGCAGGGGAGGTTGGGAGGGGGTAAGTACTTGCCTCGCCACTTGCTACATGGAAAAGCTTCAGTTCGATCATGAAGACTGAGGCAGGAGTTCACCCCTCCCC
>JBARCX010000032.1:0-15565 GCA_049794535.1 Rhodanobacter sp. | reverse complement strand
CTACATTCCTACCTTCATGCTTGCCCGGGGTTCCGTTGATGAAACGCCTACTGTGCATGCTTGCATTAGCCTGCCTCACTGTATTTGCGTCGCTTGCCATGGCGCAGATTCAGATTAACCCGCTGCCGGATCAGAAGCCGGCTATTCCATTGACGCTCGGCGCGCATGCGTTGACTGCAACGGATGCGGAGGCCTGGCTAGACGGTTTGCTCTACTACGGCATGAAGAAGAACGGCATTGCTGATGCTGTCGTGGTGGTTGTGAAAGACGGCCAGATTTTGGTCGCAAAGGGCTACGGCTACGCTGACGTTGATGCAAAGAAGCCGGTCGATCCGGCGACGACCATGTTCCGCGTCGGCTCGATCTCGAAGACCTTCACGTGGACTGCGGTGATGCAGTTGGTTGAGCAGGGCAAGCTCGATCTCGATGCGGACATCAATAAATATCTCGATTTCAGCATTCCGCCCCGCGATGGCAAGCCGATCACGCTGCGTGATCTGATGACGCACACAGCGGGGCTCGAGGAAACAACGAAGAATCTGTTTGCTCCCGATGTTGCGCACCTGATGAGTGACGAGGCGCGGTTGAAGCAAGGTGTGCCCGAGCGGATTTATCCGCCTGGCGAAATTCCCGCCTACTCGAACTACGGTGCCACCTTGGCGGGCTACATCGTGCAGCGCGTATCTGGCCAACCGTTCGATCAGTATGTCGAACAACATATCTTGCAGCCGCTGGGTATGAAGTACGCGACGTTCTGTCAGCCGCTTCCGGAGTCACTACAGTCGTATATGGCTAAGGGTTACGCGGGTGCCACGTCGTCGGCCAAGCCGTTTGAGCTGATAAACAGCGAAGCAGCGGGTGGTCTGTCGGCGAGCGGGGAAGATATCGGCCGCTTCATGATCGCTCACTTGCAGGATGGGCGTGCCGGAGACGCGCAGATTCTGGGTGCGCAAGCGGCGCAGCAGATGCATAACTTTACGCGTTACTCGGTGCCTGGCTTGCTACCGATGGCGCTGGGCTTCTATCACATGGATCGTAACGGTCAGGACATCATCGGCCATGACGGTGATACGGAGCTGTTCCATAGCAACATGGCGTTGTTCCTCCAGGAGGGTGTGGGTGTATTCGTTGCCATCGATGGCCGGCACGATGGTGATCTTGGTACGCAATTGGTGAATGGACTTGCCGACCGCTATTTTCCGGCGTTGCCAAAGCTTTCTGAGCCGACGTTGGCTAGCGCACAAGAGCACGGTGCGATGTTGGTTGGCCACTACCTTTCCAGTCGCGTCTCGATGTCCAGTTTCATGAGTCTGTTGAACTTGCTGGCGCAATCGGACATCGCGATGGACAAGGATGGGACTTTGGTTACATCGGGTTTTAGCGATGCCGCCGGCCAGCCGATGCATTGGCGCGAAGTGAAGCCTTTCCTCTGGTTGAATGATGCCAGTGGCAGTCATCTCGGCGCGCTTGTCCAGAGCGGCAAGGTTCGTTGGATTTCCACGGATGAGGATTCGCCGATCTTGGTTTATTTGCCTGTGCCGGCCTGGCAATCCGCAGCGTGGAATGCGTCATTGCTGTGTTTCGCTATCGTGGTGTTCTTGCTGACTGTTTTGCTGTGGCCAGTCACTGCACTGGTACGCAGGCACTATCGCCAGCCCTGGTTATGCTCACCACAGACGGGTCGCTGGTATCGCTTGAGTCGTATCGCTGCCATTCTTCACCTGCTTTTCGCTGCAGGTTGGTTGTATGTGCTGAGTCGCATTTTCGACGATATTGCCAACTTGAATAGCAGTTTTGATGGCACGTTACGGCTGATTCAGTTGATCGGTGTTGCGGCGATCATCGGTACGGTGGCTGCGCTAGCGAATGCTTACTATGCGTGGCGGGAGCGTGCTGGCTGGTGGCGGCAATTGAGTGGCGTAGCTCTGGTGCTGGCCTGCTTCGTCACCATCTGGTTTGCCCTAAATTTCCATTTACTGAATTTGCATCTGAACTATTGATGCATCCACCACGACAAGGCGACGCCCATGGGGAGGTTTGTTTGGCCTCCTGGAGCGTCGTCTTGCGTTGTGCAGTGAGCCGTCGATTAAGCGGCCTTGGCTACCAAGCCACCGATCGAGGTGTGAGCAGAGGCCATTGCGGTGGCTTTGTGTTCCGGGCTGACGTTGACACCTTCGGCGCGTACGAACTCAACGTCGGTAATACCGATGAAGCCAAGTACCGCGCGCAGGTAGGGCTCCTGGAAATCCAGCTCGGCGCGACCACTGCCGCTGCTGTACACGCCACCGCGACTGGAGGCGATGATCACGCGCTTGCCACCGGCCAGCCCTTCGGGGCCATTTGCGCCATAACGGAAAGTTGTACCGGCCACCATGATGCGATCGATCCAGGCTTTGAGTTGGCTCGGAATGCTGAAGTTGTACATCGGGGCGCCGATGACGATAACGTCGGCGGCGAGGAATTCATCCAAGGCAGCCTGGCCAAGTGTGGCGCCTTCGCTGTTGGCGTCGGCCACGGGCGCCCAATGCGGCAGTGGCTGCGCAACGAGGTCGCGGTAGGTGACCTCCGTGCCATGCTGGCTTTGCTTCAGCCCGTCCACGATGGTGGCGGTCAATTCACGCGAGACGGAGTGCTTGCCCAGCGAGCTAGCATCGATGTGAAGGAGTTTCATGGCGAATCCTCTGGGTTGGCTACCGGCGTTGCCGGCGACCAAATGACGATATATCTAGAACAACAGGGCGATAAGATGGGATCATCTGAACGTATTGTTCGATGTGGGAAACGGTCATGACCGCATTGCCCGGGGCTCTGCAGGATCTGAACGACCTTTATTTTTTCGCTGCCGTGGTCGAAAACGGTGGCTTTTCAGCGGCTGGTCGTGCACTGGGGGTGCCTAAGTCGCGATTGAGCAAGCGCATTGCGCAACTGGAAGAGCGACTCGGCGTGCGCCTGCTGCAGCGGACCACGCGGCGTTTCGTGGTTACTGAGGTGGGTGAGCGCTTCTACGGGCACTGTCGCGCCGTGCTGGAGGAGGCGCGTGCAGCGCAGGATGCAGTCGATGAGCTGCGCGCTGAGCCGCGGGGTGTGGTTCGCCTGAGCTGCCCCGTGTCACTGACGCAGACCGTGTTGGCGCACGTGCTGCCGGATTTCATGGCGCTCTATCCCAAGCTGCAAGTGCGCGTCACGGCGACCAATCGCCGGGTCGATCTGATTGGTGAGGGCTACGATCTGGCGATTCGCGTGCGCAACAAGTTGGACACGGACGCCAATATGATCGTGCGCAGCTTTGGCCTGTCGCGGGTCTTGCTGGTAGCCAGCCCTGCACTGTTGAAGGCCCATGGTCATCCCACCCAGCCGGCCGATCTAGCCCGTTTGCCGGCATTAACGATACAAGAGCACGAGGGCGCACAGGTGTGGGAGCTGATCGATGCGCAGGGGCAGCGAGTCAGTGTTGAGATCCAGGCGCGGCTGATCAGCGGTGACTTTGCGATCATGCTGGAAGCGGCGCGCAGGGGTATTGGTGTGGCGCTGCTACCGGAGTTTGTGTGTGCCCCGGCCATCACACGCGGCGAACTTGAGGTGGTGCTTCCCGAGTGGGGCGCGCCCGATGGCACGATGCACTTTGTCTACCCTAGTCGCCGCGGCATGTTGCCTGGTGTGCGGGCATTGGTGGACTTTCTTGCTGAGCGATTGCCGGATGCTACCCGGCAAAAACATGAGGAGTGCATGGAGCGCAATCTAGATAAGCTTTGAGCATGTTAGGCTTTCCATTTGGACATCCAGACCGCTAAATGATGAACATCGAAACCAAACTTCCGAAAGTCGGCACCACCATTTTCAGTGTGATGAGCCAGCTGGCCCTGGAGCATAAAGCGGTCAATCTGGGGCAGGGTTTTCCTGATTACGAACCGCCACATGCACTGCGCGATGCGGTTACGCGGGCGATGGCTGAAGGGCGTAATCAGTACGCACCAGGGATTGGGTTGGCGCCGCTGCGCGAACAGATCGCACTGAAGACGGCTCGCCTATATGGTCATCGGGTTGATGCCGATACCGAGGTGACGGTGACATCTGGCGCTACCGAAGCCTTGTTTGCCGCGATCGCTGCGATAGTGCGGGTAGGCGATGAGGTGATCGTATTCGATCCGGCGTATGACAGTTACGAGCCGGCGATCGAACTGCAGGGAGCGCGTACGGTACATATTCCGCTGACGTTACCGAGCTTTGCGATCGACTGGCAGCGGGTGCGGGATTCGATTACGCCGAAGACGCGGATGATTCTGATCAACAGTCCGCACAATCCATCCGGTGCGGTGCTCTCCGCTGCTGATCTCGATACGTTGGCCGAGATCGTGCGTGACACCCAAATCGTGGTGTTGTCGGACGAGGTGTACGAGCACATCGTATTTGACGGCGCTGCACATCAGAGCGTGTTGCGTCATCCTGAGCTGGCCGCGCGAAGCATCGTGGTTTCCAGCTTCGGTAAGACCTATCACTGCACTGGCTGGAAGATCGGCTACGCGATTGCGCCGAAAGCGCTATCGGCCGAGTTCCGCAAGGTGCACCAATATCTGACCTTCTGCACGTTCCATCCGGCGCAGGTGGCCTTTGCCGAATTTCTCGCCAGCGATCCGCAGCACTATCTGGAGTTGCCAGCTTTCTATGAGTCCAAACGCAATCGTTTCCGCGAGTTGCTCAAGCCTTCGCGTTTGAAATTGCTTGACGTTCCGGGAGGCTATTTCCAGCTTGTTGATTACTCGGCGATCCGTGACGAAGACGATATCGCCTTCTGCGACTGGTTGGTCAAGCAGGGGGGCGTGGCGGCTATTCCGTTGACGCCGTTCTACGACAAGGCACCAAATACACGGCTCATTCGCCTGTGTTTTGCCAAGAACGATGCCACGCTGGAGGCGGGTGCGGAGCGTCTATGCAAGCTCTAAATATCAGCTTGGTGCAGGGGGCTACACGTTGGCACGATGCGCCAGGCAATCGTGCCTACTACGGTGAGCTAGTGCGTCAGGTAGCGGGGCGGAGTGATTTGATTGTGCTGCCGGAAACGTTTCTCTCTGGTTTTAGCAACGATACGCGTGCTAGTGCCGAGGTGATGGATGGCGAGGGCGTGGCATGGTTGCGTGAGCTGGCCAGCGAAGCAGATGCAGTGATCTGTGGCAGCCTTGCCATCCGCGAAGGCGATACTGTGTTTAACCGTCTGTTGTGGATGCGACCGGATGGTAGTCATGCGCAATACGACAAGCGGCATCTGTTCCGCATGGCCGGCGAGCACACGCGTTACGGTGGCGGTAGTGAGCGATTGATCGTCGAGTTGAAGGGGTGGCGCATCCTGCCGCAGGTCTGCTATGACCTGCGTTTTCCCGTATGGCTTCGCAATCGCCGCATGGAGCAGGCCGTCGGTGGCATGGACTACGACCTTGCGTTGTTTGTGGCTAACTGGCCTGCGCCGCGTAGGCAGCCGTGGCGCACCTTATTGCGCGCACGTGCCATCGAAAATCTCAGCTACGTGATCGGTGTGAATCGCGTGGGTGTCGATGGCAATGATTTGCCGTATGCGGGCGATAGCGCAGTGATCGATCCAGTGGGTGAGCCATTGCTTGAATTTGGTTCGCAGGAGCAGGTAGCTACGCTCCGGCTTGATCCGGCACCGCTCCTGGCGCATCGCGAACGCTTCCCGGCTTGGATGGATGCCGACGATTTTGCACTCGACATGAAGTGAGTTTGAGCAACGGTTTGGATGTGATGACTGCGCGTGCGAGAGCATGCTGACGCAGGTGTATCGATGAACGTGATCGATACAGATGAAAAAAATGTACGAAAAGTGTTGACGTCCGCGCTTCAAATCTGAATAATTCCGCTTCTGGCTTCGGCGCTTTCCAATTCATAGGAATCGCGCAGTAGCAATCAGTTTTACTGCGCGCCCGTAGCTCAGTTGGATAGAGTACCTGGCTACGAACTAGGTGGTCGGGAGTTCGAATCTCTCCGGGCGCGCCATTTTACAGAGTACGTTGCTTGCATCGTATTCAATCGCCAGGACAGTTGATCGTCTTAGCGAGCCGGACGAAGTCTGAGGTTCGGTGTGCGTCGATACGGATTGACTTAGGCAACGCGTCACCCGTAGCATTCCGAGGCTTCGACTTGTGCGTAGTAGTCGAGGATTCGAAAGCGGGGTATAGCTCAGCCTGGTAGAGCGCCAGCTTTGGGAGCTGGAAGTCGTGGGTTCGAATCCCTCTGCCCCGACCATCAGGTGTTTCGCTTTAGTCAAGCGCCTGTAGCTCAACCGGATAGAGCATCGGCCTTCTAAGCCGACGGTTGCAGGTTCGATTCCTGTCGGGCGCGCCAGATCCAAGTTTTATGGTGGGCGTAGCTCAGTTGGTTAGAGTACCGGATTGTGATTCCGGTTGTCGTGGGTTCGAATCCCATCGCTCACCCCAAATCAAGTTTAGGGCCGTTAGCTCAGTTGGTAGAGCAGTTGACTCTTAATCAATTGGTCGAAAGTTCGAATCTTTCACGGCCCACCAAACGGAACGGCGGCTCGCAGCGATGCGGGCCGTTGTTTTTTTGTGCTTCCCTGCGGCTGAAGAAGCGTGCGACTTGTCGGATATGGAGTGCTGGCTGGCTTTGCAATCTCCTTACATGCTTGTGCTGGATGGGTGCACAACCGTAAAATGACCCGCTTTGGTACAAGGGAATCATCAACTTAGCGAGGCATAGAGGCCAGATGGGTTGTTTGCGGCCAATTTGTCGCCAAAAAGCCTTGAAAATCGGTCACTTATAAATACCTTCTAAGATGTTGCCATTGCGAAAGTGGCGGAATTGGTAGACGCACCAGATTTAGGTTCTGACGGGGTAACCCGTGGGGGTTCGAGTCCCCCCTTTCGCACCACTATTCCCTCGGGTTTTCATGCAGGCGGCCGGGGCCGCCATGGCGCTGAGTCAGCGCTACTAAAGGTTATTCCAGGAGACGTCATGCAGGTTTCGGTTGAGAACGTCGGCAAGCTTGAGCGCAAGCTCACGGTGAAGTTTCCCGCGGAGCGGTTCGAGTCGCAGGTGAGCCAGCGTATTGCGGAGATGGGTCGCACGGTTCGCTTGAAGGGCTTCCGCCCGGGCAAGGTGCCTACCACGGTGATCCAGCAGCGCTTCGGTGCGCAGGTTCGTGGCGAGGTGCTGTCCGACCTGATCGGTAGCACGCTGCGCGAAGCGTTCACGCAGGAGAAGTTGCAGCCTGTTGCCCAGCCGGCGATCAACACCACGGGCTTGCCCGAGAATGGCGAGATCGCCTACACGGCCACGTTCGAGATCATGCCGGAGTTTCCGGAGGTCGATGTCACCGCGCTCGAAATCAAGCGTCCGAAGGCTGAAGTCACCGACGCCGATATCGAAAAGATGATCGAAACCTTGCGTCAGCAGCGTCGCACTTTCGACCCGGTTGAGCGCGCCTCGGTCGAGGGCGATTTCGTGATGTTCGAGTACGGCGCTGAAGCCGGCGATTATCGTTTTCCCGCTGAGGGTCTGGAGCGCGCAGGCAGCGTGCTCGGCTCGGGCACCCTGTTTAAGGCGCTGGATGAAGCATTGACCGGCCACAAGGCTGATGATGCATTCGAGAACGAGATTGCGTTCCCGGAAGACTTCCGCAACGAGCAGCTTGCTGGAAAGGCCGCTAAGGTCAACTTCAAGATCGTCAAGGTGCAGGAGCAGAAGCTACCGACGGTAGATGCTGAATTCGCCAAGCTGTTTGGCATTGCCGATGGCGACCTGGATAACTTCCGTAAGGAAGTGCGTGCGAACCTGGAGCGCGAGCTGAAAGCCACGTTGCTGGCGCGTTTGAAGTCCGAAGTGGCCGAAAAGCTGGCTGACACGCATGCCGACCTGGAAGTGCCGAACATGATGGTGCAGGCCGAGGCGCGTAATCTCGCGGCCGGCAGCGTGCCGCGTGGTCAGCAGCCGCCGCCGCAGTTGATCGAGGCCGCCCAGCCGATGGCCCGTAAGCGCGTGATCGCTGGCCTGCTGATGGGTGAGATCGCCCGCAAGAATGAGCTGAAGATCGACCGTTCGCGTGTTGCCGAGCAGCTCGCAGCGATCGCTTCGACTTATGAAGAGCCGGAAAAGGTCGTTGAACTCTATAACAACGACCCCCAATTGATGTCTGGGCTGCAGAATCGTGTGATAGAAGATCAGGTAGCCGAGTGGGTGGCCGAACACGCCAAGACCACGGAGCAGAGCCTGAGCTTTGATGAGGTGATGCGTCCGACCGGCGCCTGAGCCTCGTCCATCAAGCTCGATTCAAGCAGGCCCGTTCAGCAGGCACATCAACCGGAGAGTCGTAAGCATGGCCATGGATCAGATCCAGAACCTTAACCTGGTGCCCATCGTCGTCGAGCAGACGGCTCGTGGTGAGCGCTCCTTCGACATCTATTCGCGCCTGTTGAAGGAGCGAGTGATCTTCCTGGTCGGCCCGATTGACGACAATGTCGCCAATTTGATCGTTGCGCAGATGTTATTCCTTGAGTCGGAAAACCCGGACAAGGACATTCATTTCTACATCAACAGCCCTGGTGGCGCGGTTACTGCGGGTCTGGCGATCTACGACACCATGCAGTTCATCAAGCCTGATGTCAGCACGATGTGCATCGGCCAGGCGTGCAGCGCCGGCTCGCTGCTGCTGATGGCGGGTGCGGCGGGCAAGCGTTTTGCGCTCCCAAATTCGCGCGTGATGATCCACCAGCCCTCGGGCGGTGCGCAGGGCCAGGCGACCGATATTGAGATCCATGCGAAGGAGATCCTTTACCTTCGTGGGCGCCTGAACGGACTCTATGCCCACCATACGGGCAAGCCGGTCGAGGATATTGCCCGTGACATGGAGCGGGACCGGTTCCTGAGCGCCGAGGATGCCAAGGCCTACGGCCTGATCGACACGGTACTCGATAAGCGTGCCGTCGACTCGGTGAAATCGGCCTGATTCCTGGCCTCATTCAAGGCTGCGCGCAGCCTCTGCGTCTGGATGCAGACGCGGAGGCCTGTGTTATTCTCGCGGCGCAATCAGATTTACCAGCAGGATCGAAAGCATGAGCGACGAGCGGCAGGGCCGTTCCAACGACAGCGGCAAGATTCTCTACTGCTCTTTCTGCGGCAAGAGCCAGCATGAAGTGCGCAAGCTGATCGCGGGACCGTCCGTTTTCATCTGCGACGAGTGCGTAGAGCTGTGCAACGACATCATCCGTGAGGAACTGGAGGAGAAAGCTGCCTCTAGTCGCACGCAGTTGCCGAAGCCCAAAGAGATCATGGAGACGCTCGACCAGTACGTGGTCGGACAGACCCGTGCCAAAAAAGCGCTGTCCGTAGCGGTATACAACCACTACAAGCGGATGGAGTCGCGCCAGAAGAGCGATGACATCGAGCTTGCCAAATCCAACATCTTGTTGATCGGTCCGACCGGTTCGGGCAAGACATTGCTGGCGGAAACGCTGGCACGCTTGCTCAATGTACCGTTCACCATCGCTGATGCCACCACGCTTACTGAAGCGGGCTATGTGGGTGAGGATGTTGAGAACATCATCCAAAAGCTGCTGCAGAAGTGCGATTACGACGTCGACAAGGCGCAGTCGGGCATTGTTTACATCGACGAAATCGACAAGATCTCGCGCAAGAGTGAGAACCCGTCGATTACCCGAGATGTTTCGGGTGAGGGTGTACAGCAGGCATTGCTGAAGCTGATCGAGGGTACTTTGGCCTCGGTGCCGCCGCAGGGTGGGCGCAAGCATCCCCAGCAGGAATTCTTGCAGGTCGATACCAAGAACATCCTGTTTATCTGTGGCGGCGCGTTCGCGGGGCTGGAGAAAGTGATCCAGCAGCGTTCGGAAACCACGGGTATTGGTTTTAGCGCCGAAGTACGTAGCAAAGAGCGTACGGAGAACTTGGGTAAGCTGTTGTCCGAAGTCGAGCCGTCTGACTTGGTCAAGTTTGGCTTGATCCCGGAGTTCGTGGGTCGTTTGCCGGTGGTGGCTACGCTCGATGAGTTGGACGAGCCTGCGCTGGTAAAAATCCTTACCGAGCCGCGTAATGCGGTCACCAAGCAGTTCAAGAAGCTGTTCGAGATGGAAGGTGCAGAGCTGGAGTTTCGTCCAGAGGCGCTGCAGGCGATCGCCAAGAAGGCGCTCAAGCGCAAGACGGGGGCGCGTGGCCTTCGTACTATTCTTGAGCAGGTATTGCTGGACACCATGTATGAACTGCCGTCACTTGAGCATGTCAGCAAGGTGGTCGTGGATGATGCAGTGATCGAGGGTCAGGCTGAGCCATACCTGATCTATCGCGGCAATCTGCAGCAGCAGCGCATCGCGGGTGAGGGTGGCGACGCCGCTTGATCTCCTGAGCCATTCTGCAGCCCACAACGGCCTCGGCGTTCTGCGTCGGGGCCGTTGTGTTTCTGTTGCCAGACATGCACTTGTGTGCAGGCCCCTTAGCCTCCACTTGACGTAATAGTGCCTCCGGCGCAGTGTCGGGGCGAGTGTGTTCCATATCCCACAAGGGAATTCTTTCGATGGCTAAAAACGCCACATCCTCCACCGCCACGGGTACTGTGCTGGACGCATTGCCGGTCCTGCCGCTGCGCGACGTGGTGGTTTATCCGCACATGGTCATCCCGCTGTTCGTTGGCCGAGACAAATCCATGCGTGCGCTTGAGCGCGCCATGGAAGGCGAGCGGCAGATCCTGCTCGTGGCACAGAAAAGTCCAGACATTGATGACCCAGCTATTGAGGATCTTCACCAGATCGGAACATTGGCTGGCGTGCTGCAACTGCTGAAGTTGCCTGACGGCACGGTTAAGGTGTTGGTTGAAGGTCAGTCGCGCGTAGCGATCGAGGACTACCACGAAGATGGCGGCATGCTCAGTGCCCGCTCGCGCATCATCGAGCCTGTCTACAGTACCAAGGAACGCGAGCTTGACGTGGTGTCGCGTACGCTGATTTCGCTGTTCGAGCAGTTGGTCAAACAGAGTCGCAAACTACCACCTGAAGTGTTGGCTACCCTCTCGGGTATTGATGACCCGTCGCGTGTGGCGGATTCCATTGCTGCGCATCTCTCTGTACGCATGGCTGATAAGCAAAAAGTGCTGGAAACCACGGATGTGGCCCAGCGACTCGAGCTGTTGATCGGCCTTGTCGACGGTGAGATGGACTTGCAGCAGGTCGAAAAGCGCATCCGCGGCCGCGTCAAATCGCAGATGGAAAAGAGCCAGCGCGAGTACTACCTCAACGAACAGATGAAGGCGATTCAGAAGGAGTTGGGCGAGGGCGAGGACGGTCCGAACGAAATCGAGGAGCTACAAAAGAAGATCGAGTCAGCCGGCATGCCCAAGGCTGTGCTGGCGAAGGCCAAGCAGGAGTTTGGCAAGCTACGGCAGATGTCGCCGATGTCCGCTGAGGCGACGGTGGTGCGTAACTACCTCGATTGGCTGGTGGGTGTGCCATGGAAAAAACGCAGCAAGGTGCGCAAGGATCTCGCGGTAGCGCAGACCGTGCTCGATGCTGATCATTTCGGCTTGGAGAAGGTGAAAGATCGCATTCTCGAATATCTCGCCGTACAGCAGCGAGTGAATACCATGAAGGGCCCGATTCTTTGTTTGGTCGGGCCGCCGGGTGTGGGCAAAACCTCACTGGGTCAGTCGATTGCCAAGGCGACCAACCGCAAATTTGTCCGCATGAGTCTGGGCGGCGTGCGTGACGAGGCCGAGATTCGGGGGCATCGGCGCACTTATATTGGCTCGATGCCAGGTCGCATCGTGCAGAACATGAACAAGATTGGTACGAAAAATCCATTGTTCGTGCTGGATGAGATCGACAAGATGTCGATGGATTTCCGCGGCGATCCCTCTTCGGCGCTGCTTGAGGTGCTCGATCCTGAACAGAATCATGCGTTCAATGATCACTATCTCGAGGTCGATCTGGACCTCTCTGAGGTGATGTGGATCGCTACAGCGAACTCGTTGAACATTCCCGGCCCGTTGCTGGATCGCATGGAAGTGATCCGTATTCCTGGCTATACCGAGGACGAAAAGCTTGCGATCGCGCAGAAGTATTTGTTGCCGAAGCAGCTCAAGGCCAATGGTCTGAAGCTAGAAGAGTTGAGTGTTGGCGAGGATGCGTTGCTCGATATCGTGCGCTATTACACGCGTGAGTCTGGCGTGCGTAATCTTGAGCGTGAGATATCCAAGATCTGTCGTAAAGTGGTTAAGAAAATCGCTTTAGGGGAGTCTGGAAAGGTCAAGAGTGTTGTCAAGGCGAAGGCTAAAAATGTGGCCGTAAAGACGGCTAAATCCAAAGCTAAGGCTGGCGCTGGACAGATTCATGTCGATGCGACCAATCTTGATCATTACCTCGGCGTGCGGCGCTTCGACTTCGGTCGTAAAGAGCAGCAGAATGAAATTGGTCTGGTGACCGGCCTCGCCTGGACGCAGGTGGGTGGTGATTTGCTCAGCATCGAAGCCTCTGTGGTGGCTGGTAAAGGGCGATTGGTAAATACCGGTCAGCTTGGCGATGTGATGAAAGAGTCCATCCAGGCCGCTTTGTCGGTGGTTCGTGCGCGCGCCAGTCAGCTTGGTATTGAACCCGATTTCCACGAAAAACTGGACCTGCATATCCATGTACCGGAAGGTGCAACGCCAAAGGATGGGCCTAGCGCAGGCATCGCGATGTGCACAGCTTTGGTGTCGGCGTTGACCAAGGTGCCAGTGCGCTCCGAGGTGGCAATGACCGGTGAAATTACATTGCGTGGTCGTGTGCTTCCGATCGGTGGTCTCAAAGAGAAGCTATTGGCGGCACACCGTGGTGGAATTACGACGGTGATCATTCCTGACGAAAATCGTAAGGATCTGGCTGATATTCCGGAAAACATCACCGGCTCGCTTGATATCCATCCCGTGCGCTGGATCGACGAAGTGTTGGGCATAGCCCTTGAACGCCCGCTACAGCCGTTGTCGGCAAAAGGGGCTGAGCAGGCGGGTACTGTTGAGGCGCCGCGTGAGGACTCCTCTGAGTCGCATACACGGACGCATTGATAGGATGATCTAGCCGTAATATCGAATGGGCGGCACACTCAAGTGTGTCGCCCATTTCGCACTGTGGTTGCTGTCATCGCGTTACGTCTTTGCGTCACATATTGCAAGTGCATTCACATAGTGTCGAATCGCTGAAAGCCTTGGTATTGCTTATGTTGCGGACCCTCAAGGGCACTGGTATAAAGGCGGCACCGCAAATCTAGCGCCTCGTCGTAGAGCGCAGTGCTGCGGGGTCGCGAGGCGGCGCCCCCTAGGGAGCCATCAACCATGGCGGCGTCGTCTCGTCCCAGACTGACCACGCGGGCCGCATAAACGTTTAAAGGGAGTGTCTCAATGAATAAAACCGATCTGATCAATGCCATCGCCGAAAAGGCCGAGCTGACCAAGGCCGATGCTGGTCGTGCACTGGAAGCCTACTTAGAGACTGTGCAGAAGTCGCTCAAGAAGGGTGAGGACGTGGCGGTGGTGGGTTTCGGTACCTTCACCGTGCGCAAGCGCGCTGCTCGTACTGGCCGCAATCCGCGCACCAACGAAACGATCAAGATCGCGGCTTCGAAGGTTCCGGCATTCAAGGCTGGTAAGACGCTCAAAGACGCCCTAAACTAAGCGGCTTGTGCTTGATTTCGGGCGCTTAGCTCAGCGGTAGAGCGTCGCCCTTACAAGGCGAGGGTCGTAGGTTCGATCCCTACAGCGCCCACCAGAAATGCGGAGCGGTAGTTCAGTTGGTTAGAATGCTGGCCTGTCACGCCGGAGGTCGCGGGTTCGAGTCCCGTCCGCTCCGCCACTGTTCGCAAGGGCGCCCGTGTGGCGCCCTTGTCATTTACGCATCGCGCTTACTGCGCCAACCATCGGATTGCGGGAAATTCCATGCTTCAGTCACTTGGTAACAAGATGAAGGGGTGGCCATCGATCATCGTGCTTGGCGTCGCCGTTTTCGCCATGTCATTTTTTGGCATCGAGGGTTACTTCAGCTCGCAGGTTGAAACTTTCGTAGCGAAAGTGGGTAAGCACGAGATCAGCCAGCAACAATTCCAAGATCGACTGAACCAGCTGCGCCAGCAGGCACGCGATCAGCAGGGCGATAGCTTCGACGCCAGTGTGTTTGAGAAGCCTGAGACGAAGCAGCGCATACTGGACTCGATGATCGACCAGCAATTGCTGATCCAGGCGAATGAAGACCTGGGCATGCGCGTGTCGACGCAAGCAATGCGCGACACCATTGCTGGTATCCCAGGTTTCCAGATTAACGGTAAGTTTGATCCCCAGACCTATCGTGCGCTGTTGGCTGCCCAGAATAAGACGCCTGACATGTTCGAGGACGACGTGCGCACGTCGCTTGCGATCAGCCTGTTGCCCGATGCGATCACCTCCAGCGAAATCATCACCGATGCTGACGTGGATCGATTCCTAGCATTGCGCCTCCAGCGGCGCGATGTGCGTTATTTCGCATTGCCACGCCCGGCACCCGCCGACAGTAACGTGGGTGATGCAGAGATTGAGACGTATTACAAAGCCCACCAAGCTGACTTCATGAACCCGGAACAGGTTTCGGTGAAGTACATCGAAGTCAACGGTGCTGACCTCAAGCTTGATACGCCGCCGAGCGAAGACGACCTCAAGAAGCGTTACGAGGATGAGAAACAGCGCTTCGTGCAGCCGGAGCAGCGCTTGGTCTCGCACATCTTGATCAATGTGCCGAAGAACGCCACCCCTGCACAGCAGAAGGACGCACTGGCTAAGGCTGAAAAGATTGCCGCTGAAGCTACCCCGGCTGATTTTGCCAAGCTGGCCCAGCAGGATTCTGACGACCTTGGTTCCAAGAGTCAGGGCGGTGATCTGGGTTGGTTGGAAAAGGGCGTGACTAACGCAGCTTTCGACAATGCCTTGTTCTCGTTGCAGAAGGGGCAAATTTCCAAGCCAGTGCTATCGGATGAGGGTTATCACATCCTTTGGCTGCGCGACGTGCACAGTGGAGAGGCCAAGCCATTCGCTGAGGTGCGTGACACATTGGCGAAAGAGGCGCAGGCAGCCGAGGGTACCCGTAAATTCAATGATGTCGCTGGCCAGTTGGTCGATCAGGCCAATCAAAACCCGGGCTCGTTGGATGCAGCTGCGAAGGCACTGAATCTGCCAATCAAAAGCACCAGCTTGTTTAGCCGCAATGGTGGCGATGGCATCGCAGCGAACGCTAAGGTAGTTGCTGCGGCATTCTCCGACGACGTACTAGCGCAGGGTAATAATTCCGCATTGATCAATCTGGGCACCAACGATTCGGTGGTGATCCATATCGACAAGCACGTAGCGGCCGCTGTACGTCCGTTGGCTGAAGTGCACGATACCATCCGCCAGAAAATCCTTGATCAGCGCATTGATGATGCAGCCAAGAAGCGCGCTGATGAGTTGCTGGCTCGCCTTCGTAAGGGCGAGGATATGCAGGCCGTGGCCACCTCGGTGGGGGCAAGCCTGCAAACAGTGAAGGACGCCGTCCGTGGTCAGGAC
>JBARCX010000031.1:0-10037 GCA_049794535.1 Rhodanobacter sp. | reverse complement strand
CCCGAACTCGGAAGTGAAACGCAGTTGCGCCGATGGTAGTGTGGTTCTGCCATGCAAGAGTAGGTCACCGCCAGGGACCTTTTACCAAACCCCCTCACCGCTTGCGGTCGAGGGGGTTTTCTTTTGTCGCTCGTAAACAACCTTGATCGCCTATCATGGTTCATTGGGTTGCTGTAACCGGGGCGTTACTGAGGGATATGTGTGTTTATCCATGTTGAAACCCGCCGACGTTCGCGTGTGCAATGGGCCACTATGCTGTTGGTCAGCATGTGCGTGCTTACTTTTATGGGTTTGGCGTTGACACCATCGCCACAACGAGTCTCGTTGCTGCTCGAGTGGGGTACCGTTCCGGCGAATATTTTCGACGCACACGAGCCGATGCTGAATCAACTTCGTGACCCAGCATTACTGCGCCTGCTTACGGCATTATTTATTCACGTTGCCTGGCTACATTTGCTGAGTAATCTGTTGTTCTTGGTGATTTTTGGATTACCAGCGGAGCGATCGTTAGGATCGCTCCGCTTTTTGTTGTTGTTTTTACTCGGTGGGATTGTGGCCAATCTGATTGGAGCAATTTCACTGGCAGGAGTGGGACGGCCCATCATCGGTTGCAGTGGCGCAGTTTCGGCGGTGCTTGGAACATACGTCGCACTGTTTCCGCGCGCGCGCCTTGGACTGGTATTACCACTGGGCCTGTATCTGGAATTCGTACGCGTACCAGCTTTTCTGTTGATTGGTATTTGGGTACTGCTGCAATTGCTATTCAGCTATGCGGGGCCGAGCTACGGCGCCGTTGTGTGGTGGACACATATCGCAGGTTTTCTGTTCGGTGTGGTATTCGCGCTGTTCTCGCGAGATGCCATCGCGCGACGGTTGCGCGGCTAGAATTTGTCTCATGCGCAATAAGAAACTCTACAAAGTCACCTTTTTACATCTCGGCAAATGCTATGAGCTGTATGCCCGTCATGTCGCATCAAGTGGGCTCTGGGGATTCACAGAAGTAGGTGACTTGGTGTTCGAGCCTGTAGGAGCGGGGCTTTTGATCGATCCTACCGAAGAACGCCTGCGCGATGAATTCAAAGATACACACGTATTGCATCTGCCGATGCAATCGGTGGTTCGCATCGAAGAGGTCGAGCGTAAGGGCGCTTTGGTGATTCGCGATGCGGGTGATGGCCAGAAAGTGATGCCGTTCCCGCTACCACCAAAGCCGCGCTAAATCGACTTCAGCGTAGACCTTTGCTCAGCCCGTGATGACGTGCGAATGACTTCAGTAGTCGGCGAGCAATCGGCGTCGCCGCCACTTGACGATAGACGTGACGCGGATCGAAGCCCTCGCGATGCATCGACTCGTGCTTGCGCTGAATATAGGCACGCATGACGTCAGCGTTGAATTCCGGATGGAACTGCACGCTCATAGCGTTCTTGCTATAGCGCAGCAAGTGATGCGGATCACGAGTGGATTTCGCCAGCACAGTGGCACCTTTGGGCGCATCCAGCACACTTTGCTCATGCGTGGTGTGGGCGCGAAATACAGCAGGTAGCGTTGCTGCTAGCGGGTCCTGATGCGCGGCAGGCAGCAGCTCAATGGGTAATGTACCGATCTCGCGACCACCGGGTAGGTAATCCACTTTGCCACCCAGTGCATGCGCCATTAATTGATGGCCGTAGCAGACACCAAACAGCGGTAGCTCTGCGTCCATCGCATTGCGAATCCAGCCGGCAGTGCGTTCACTCCAATCGGCCCGCTCAGTCACCATGGCTGCTGAACCAGTAATCAGTGCGCCAGCCACTTCTTCTGGTGCGGGCAATGCCTCTCCGGCAGCAACATCAATGATACGAAGTTGTTGTGGGGCGAGATTTGCGCCGATACGAAACCAATGGGGAAAATCGCCATAGCGAGCACGAATGTTTTCCGGTGCGCGACCGGTACGGATAATCAGGACAGATTTCATGAAAATAGGAAGATCGAGGTCTTTACGACTGTGGTTCGTTAACTAGTTCAATCGGCGGAAGCACGGTGAGTACTTCCTGTACGGTAGTCAGGCCGCATGCCACCTGTTCTGCCGCAGAGATGCGCAGCGGTCGCATGCCTTCAGTCAGTGCGGCAGCGCCGAAGCCACTGAGGTCGAGTTGTGCTGAGATCAGACCACGCAAACGAGGCGAGAGCTGCATCATTTCATAGATGCCAGTACGCCCCATGAAGCCGGTATTGCGGCACTCCAGGCAACCTATCGAACGGTATACCGTCGTAGGCAACGGTACAGACCAACCATGAGTGAGTGACGTCCACTCGTGTGGATCTTGCTCGGTAGGCAGCTTGCAGTGCGGGCACAGGGTGCGCACTAGTCGCTGTGCTACAACACCGGTAAGCGTGGACTGGATTAGATAATGCGGCACACCGAGATCGAGAAGACGTGTGACGGCACTGGGCGCGTCGTTGGTATGCAGCGTGGATAACACCAAGTGACCTGTGAGTGAGGCCTGCACAGCCATTTGTGCGGTTTCAAGGTCGCGAATTTCACCGACCATGATGATGTCCGGGTCCTGACGAAGCAGGGTGCGCACGCCTGCGGCGAAGTCCAGATCGATCGCAGCCTGTACCTGCATCTGATTGAATTCCGGTGAGACCATTTCGATGGGGTCTTCGACCGTGCACACGTTAATCTCAGGTGTGGCCAGATGCTTGAGTGTTGAATACAGCGTGGTCGTCTTGCCCGAGCCGGTGGGGCCGGTCACCAACACGATACCGTGTGGACGCTCCACCATCGTGCGCCAGATGGCTCCCTCTTCCGCTGAAAAGCCTAGTTGAGCGAAATCCTTGGCAACAATGTCCGGATCGAAGATGCGCATCACCACCTTTTCACCGAAGGCGGTGGGCATGTTCGAAATGCGTAGCTCAACCTCACGACCGGACGACGAGCGGGTCTTGATACGGCCGTCTTGCGGGCGGCGCTTTTCGGCGACATCCATGCGGGCGAGGATTTTGATGCGAGCAGTCACCGCAGTCATTACCGGTGGTGGCAGCTCAAATACTTTGTGCATTCTTCCGTCGATACGGAAGCGAATCAATCCAGCGTCGCGACGCGGTTCCAGGTGGATATCCGAGGCACGTTGTTCAAACGCGTATTGCAGCAACCAGTCGACAATATGGACGACATGGCGATCGTCGGCACCTACTTCGCCGGCCTTACCCAACTCCACGAGCTGCTCAAAGTTGAGGAGCGCGGCGGAGTCATAACCGCCTGGACCTTTGGCATCCTGCGCCATCTGGATCGAGCGCTGGACACCATAGAATTCCTGCAAGTAGCGATTGATGTCGATCGGACTAGACACCACTCGCTGCACATCACGCCGCAACATATGCGACAAATCGGTGGCCCAGGCTGCGTCGAATGGCTCGCAGGTGGCGAAGGTCACCTCACCCGGCGCGGCTGCCACCGGCAGGATGCGATGACGTTGCGCGTAAGCGTGGCTCACCACTTGGGTGACCGCTGCCACGTTGATCTTCATCGGATCGATCTTCAGATACGGCAGGCCAGCCTGCCCAGCCAGCCACTCGGCAAGCCCTTCAAGGCGTAGCGGGCGACCGGGCTCGCGTAGATTCTGCAGCTTGGCATTGGCGATCACGACCAGTGGATGCAATTCCACGGTACTGCGACCAGCGCGGGAGCCCATGCGAACCTGCTTGGCGTCATCACCGGTGAGATAGCCATCGACGACCAGCGCGGCCAGCAGGTCATCCAATCCGAGCTTGCCGCGGCGTCCGAGCAGAGAAGCAATTTGTGGTGATGCGGCCATGTGGTGAGGTCCCCCAGGATGCAGTGCTGCCGACGAAAGTCAGTGCACAGGCGAGCTGCGGCTATACTAACGCGCTTTACCCAAGGTCACGGAAAGCCATGTCCTCGCGCACCTTCCAGGATGTGATACAGACCCTCAACCGCTACTGGGCGGCGCAGGGTTGTGTGTTGTTGCAGCCACTCGATACCGAGGTGGGCGCCGGCACATTCCACCCCGCCACCTTCTTGCGTTCGCTCGGACCCGAGCCATGGGCCGCGGCTTATGTGCAGCCGTCGCGTCGTCCCACCGATGGTCGCTACGGCGAGAACCCGAATCGCCTGCAGCATTACTACCAGTACCAGGTGGTGATGAAGCCCAATCCCGAGAATATCCTCGAGCTCTACATCGGCTCGCTGAAGGAACTGGGCCTCGATCCACTTGTACATGACCTGCGCTTTGTCGAGGACAACTGGGAGTCGCCCACACTAGGTGCATGGGGTCTCGGTTGGGAGGTATGGCTGAATGGCATGGAAGTGACTCAGTTCACTTATTTCCAGCAGGCTGGTGGCCTGGAGTGCCGACCGGTCACTGGGGAGATCACCTATGGCCTCGAACGCTTGGCGATGTACCTGCAGAATGTGGACAACGTCTACGATCTGATCTGGACCGAGGGGCCGTACGGTACCGTCACCTATGGCGATGTGTTCCACCAGAACGAAGTGGAGCAGAGCACTTATAACTTCGAGCACGCAAATGTGCCTGAGCTGCTGCGTTGGTTCGATGTGTGCGAGGCGACCGCGAACCAGCTGATTGCCGCGAACCTGCCATTGCCAGCCTACGAGCAGGTAATGAAGGCCAGCCACACGTTCAACCTGCTGGATGCGCGTCGCGCGATTAGCGTGACCGAACGTCAGCGTTACATTCTGCGTGTGCGTACGCTGTCACGCAGCGTCGCCGAAACCTATGTTGCGCAGCGCGAAGCACTCGGCTTTCCTGGCCTGAAGAAAACACATTCCAAGAGCGGGGAGCAGGCCGCATGAGCGCCGCCAAATCATTGTTGATTGAGCTGGGCACGGAAGAGCTGCCGCCGAAGGCACTGGATGAGCTTTCAGCCTCTTTTCTACGTGGTATTTGCGAGGGCTTGGCCAAACGCGGCATCGACGCAGCACTGGATCAGGCGAAAGCCTATGCCACGCCGCGTCGCTTGGCGGTGCACATCCCAGCCGTGGCGAAAGCGCAGCCGGAGCAGACCATTGAGCGTCGCGGTCCAGCTGTGAATGCTGCGCTGGATGCCGAGGGCCAACCAAGTAAAGCGCTGCAGGGTTTTGCTCAGTCGTGCGGCGTCACCGTCGAGCAGCTGGAAAAGCTGGAGACCGACAAGGGCGCATGGTTCGTGTTTCGCGCAGTGAAGCCGGGTCAGCCGGTGGCGGCATTGCTGCCGGAAATCGTCGAGGAAGCATTGAAGGGCTTGCCGATCCCGCGCCCGATGCGCTGGGCCAATCATGATTACTCGTTTGTGCGACCGGCCCATTGGCTGGTGATGCTGCATGGTGCCGACATCGTCGATGGTGAGATGTTGGGACTCAAGAGTGGCCGTAAATCGCGCGGCCATCGCTTCATGCATCCGCAGCTTATGCACATCATTGATGCCGATAGCTGGCTTGATGCCATGCGAGCGGCGAAGGTACTGGCGGATCCTGCTGAGCGCCGTCAGCGCATCCGCGACGAGATCGCCCGTACCGCTTTGCGGACCAGCGGTGTGCCGCGACTCGACGATGCACTGTTGAACGAAATTGCCAATCTCACCGAATGGCCGGCGGCGATCGCCTGCACCTTCGAGCGCGAATTTCTCGCTGTACCGCCAGAAGCGCTGGTCACCACCATGGAGACCAACCAGAAATTCGTGCCGGTATTTGATGCATCGGGCATGTTGACCGAGCACTTCATCGGCATCGCCAACATCGAGAGCAAGGATCCAGCCGAAATCCGCAAGGGCTACGAGCGGGTGATCCGGCCACGCTTCGCCGATGCCAAATTCTTTTGGGACGAAGACCTCAAGACGCCTCTGGCGGACTATCTGGAACAACTGAAGAGCGTCACCTACCAGCAGGCATTGGGTAGCCTGTGGGACAAGAGTGTGCGCGTTGCCGAGCTAGCGCGCATCATCGCCAGCCGTGTCGGCGTTGATGCTGGTGCAGCAACCCGCGCTGCCAGCTTGAGTAAATGCGATCTGCTAACCCGCATGGTTGGCGAGTTCCCCGAGCTACAAGGTGTCATGGGGCGCTACTACGCACAGCATCATGGTGAAGCCGCGGATGTTGCTGCGGCACTCGACAGCTACTATCAGCCGCGCTTCGCTGGCGATGCGATTGCGGCGGGCAAAGTTGGCCAGGTGCTTGCCGTAGCCGAGCGGTTCGACACGCTGGCCGGTATCTTCGCCGTAGGTATGAAACCTAGTGGCAACAAGGATCCGTTTGCCTTGCGCCGCGCGGCATTGGGCTTGGCTCGTACGCTGGTCGAAGGCAAGCTCAATCTGGATCTGAGAGCCCTTTTCATCGAAGCGCTCGAGCTGCTGCCCGAAGCAGCACTCATGGCGGGCCTAAGTAAGTCTGATCAGGGTAAACCGGGTAAGGATGGCCAGCCAGTAACACTGGATGTCGGCAAGCGCCGAGCTACCTTGGTCGACGAGCTCAATGATTTCGTGTTCGATCGTCTACGTGGCTACTACGCCGAACTTGGCTTTGGCAGCGAGCAATTCGAGGCCGTACTGGCCGTATCGCCCTCTAGCTTGTACGACTTCGACCGTCGCCTGCGTGCGGTGGCTGAATTCAGTCAGCGGCCCCAGGCCGCGAGTCTGGCGGCGGCGAACAAACGTGTCGCCAATATTCTGCGCAAACAGGCAGAAGATACAGGTGCGCCGGCTGTCGGCCAGGCCGTCGATCCTGCCCATTTCGAGGCTCCGGTCGAGCACGCATTGGCCGCAGCATTGGCCGCAGCCAGCGGAGATACCCGTGCCGCGCTGCGTGAAGGAAACTACACCGCAGTGCTGGCTCGCCTTGCCGAACTGCAGGCTCCGGTCGACGCTTTCTTCGACGGTGTACTGGTGAACGCCGACAACCCGATTGTGCGTGCCAACCGCCTAGCCCTGCTTGGCCAGCTCAAAGCGCAATTCACCGCCATCGCTGATATCGCGAAGCTGTGACCATCATGCCCTGGTGCAAGAAAAGCACGGGGCGCTGAGCTCACATCACGGCGCCACGTATCGTGGCGCCGTTGCCTTCATGCCGCGTGCCGGCTGTGCTTGATCCGCTGATTCAGGCGGTGGTTGAAGGCCACCATCGCAACGGCATCAACGTCGGTGCCGTTCGGCCCGAGGATGTCATAAAGCTCAGCCAGCATATCGGCGTTCTCCGCCAGCGAGAGCCGGCTCTCGGCTAGATCCAGTTCCGATTGCAGGATCTTCAACGCCGTATTCAGGCGCTGCGCGTCCATTGCCATACCGCTGGCCTGCAGGCTGGTCGCTGCGGTATGCAGCTTTGACCGAAACCGCTGCGGCTGCACGGTTTCGCTGCTGGTCTGGTCATCCACCGTGGTGACATTGGGATCCATCTGGATCGATCCCTCACCGGCGACCAACCACACCAGAGAAATGCCCAGCGTGCGCGCGAGCGTGACGCAGCGTGCACGTGAGGGATCGGTATTGCCGTCCCGCCAGCTGCGCACCACGCCTTCGGAAAAACCGCACATGCGTGCGATCTCCGTGACGCTACCAACGCGCTGGATCAGTGTTTTTATGCGATCCGCAAAGGTGGCGGCGGATTCAGGCATCGCGTGTTTTTGCATGTTCATCACAGATTTCCGCTGATGTTGGCTGGATGGGTTGGTTTAAAGCTTGATCTTGTCTTTGCGAAACAGGCGCGCACAAGAAGTTACGAAATCGTTGACCTAAGTAATTTCTTACTATAGTTTCGTAATATTCCTATTTCTTCGTATCTTTTTTCGATCGAAGTGCTGTCTGGACGGCGTCTTACTACGGTCGAACGCGGCACTGAGCTTGCGGTTGACACGAAGAAACATGGGATGAGCAAGAAGATGCGGGGGGCGAGAGAAGGGGTTCTCTGCAAGCTGCTAATTCATAAAGAAATTTACAGTTCCGGGGCACCGGGATGACTCATGGGGAGATAAGTTGTGATGAATAAGCGCTACATATTGCGTGGTGCCTTGCCACGCCAAACGGCCCTTACGCTGGCGTTGGGGCTGGGGTTGGGGTTCACAGGGCTGGCTTACGGTCAGGCAACCACCGGCAGCATTTTCGGGCAGGTTCCGGCCGGCAGCGGCGAGTCTGTCGTCATCAAGAATGCCTCGGGCTTCAGTCGAGAGATCCCGGTGGACGCCACTGGTCGCTACGGAGCTGGCTCCTTGCCAGTGGGCAGCTACACCGTGACCTTGATGCATAACGGTCAGACCGTGGATTCGCGCTCAAATGTCACCTTGCGTGTGGGCTCGGGCACTGAGGTTTCCTTTGCGGCGGCAGCCGGTACGGCGAACACGCAGAACCTTTCGGCGGTTACCGTAACTGCCAATGCGCTTCCGGCCATCGACGTGTCCGGTGTTGACTCGCGCACCGTCATCACGGCAGAGCAATTGGCACGCCTGCCGTTGGCGCGCAGTGCAGAAGCGATTGCGCTGCTTGCTCCGGGCGTGGTTCAGGGAAGTGGCTACTTCACCAATCCGACCGGTGGTTCGGTGGTTTCGTTTGGCGGCTCGTCGGTAACCGAGAACGCTTACTACATCAACGGGTTCAATACGACCGATCCGCTCAGTGGCTTTGGCGGGATCACGTTGCCGTATGGAGCGATCGATCAGCAGGAAATCATGAGCGGTGGTTACGGCGCAGCTTACGGTCGCTCAGATGGTGGCGTGATCAGCCAGATCGGCAAGCGCGGTACCAACGAATGGCATTTCGGTGCTCAGATTCTTTGGACCCCCACGGATTTGCAGAGCGATCCGAAGAACTATTACTACGTCAACAGAGACGGCACGCAGGGCAAGATCCGCCAGTACCGGAAAGACAACAAGCTCTGGACAACGACCGTGGACGCCTACGTTGGCGGTCCGCTTATTAAAGACAAGCTGTTCTTCTTCGCTGCATTGGAAGGCCAGCGTCAGCAAGGTCAGGTGACCGGCAACAACACCTTGCCCTATGTGACGCATGAGCGCTTTGATAATCCAAAGTGGTACACCAAGCTGGATTGGAATATCACGGACAGCAACATCTTTGAGCTGACCAGCGCCTCGAACAAGTCGTCCTATCAGGGCACGTTGAACAAATATAGCTACGCTACTGGTAAGGAAGGCGGGTTCAACAGCTATGACACACACACCAAGAACGGTGCAGATCTCTACACGGCTAAATTCACGAGCTACATCACCGACGATCTGACCGTAAGCGTTCTGTACGGCAAGATGGACGGTACCTGGTATAGCAATACGCCAGGATATGATCCGACCAACCCGTACCTGTTCACTCCGAACGAGCAGAATCCGGATCTGACGGGCGGTAAGGTTATTACCAATAATCAGACGGTCTCGACGATCAATATCCCGGGCCATCGTTCGACCAACAGCAACCTGCGCTTCGATGTGAGTTACAAGCTGGGAGATCACACCCTCACCGCGGGTATCGATAACCAAGACGTGAAAAACATCGATGGCGGCACGATGTTCCCAGCCGGCGGCGCAGGCTATGGGTGGGAATATAACCAGATGGCGGACAGCAGCGGCGATCCGCTGGCGAACACGTACATCATGGGTGGCCCAGGTACCGCGCAGCCAGGCGCTGATTGGCACAACTCTCCATGGGTAGCACCCACCAGTGGCTATGCGGGCGGCGCGGACGGCTATTACGTCGCCAAGTACAAATACCACGACAACGCGACGGTTCGTGTCGCGCAGCGCGCGCAGTACATTGAGGATAGCTGGCAGATTAATGACCGCTGGTTGGTGAAGTTGGGCTTGCGCAATGACCAGTTCACCAACTACAACGCAGCGGGCCAGCCGTATCTGCGCCTGACTTCTCCCCAGTGGGCGCCGCGAGTAGGCTTCAGTTGGGACGTTAATGGTGATTCCAGCTTCAAAGTCTATGGTAATGCGGGCCGTTACTATCTCGCCTTGCCTACCAGCGTGGCACTGCGTTCTGCAGGTACCTCGCTTTACACCCGCGAATACTTTACCTACACGGGCATCGATGCCAATGG
>JBARCX010000030.1:0-5155 GCA_049794535.1 Rhodanobacter sp. | reverse complement strand
CCCGAACTCGGAAGTGAAACGCAGTTGCGCCGATGGTAGTGTGGTTCTGCCATGCAAGAGTAGGTCACCGCCAGGGACCTTTTACCAAACCCCCTCACCGCTTGCGGTCGAGGGGGTTTTCTTTTGTGCGATATTTGAGGCGATTGCTAGGCCAATTTGTTCATCGCCATTTACTGGCTAGCCGATATGACAACTGCTCCAGCTAGCAGTGTTGCTAGCAGCTCCTCTATGGCTCTTTGCGATATCCAGCAATGGAGGCATGTATGCCTCGAAGTGCTTCCGGCAATCGCGCGCTGATTGATATATGGACCTGCACAGCCGCTTGCCATAAAGCACGATTAACCGGGAAAAGCGCGATCCAGCCAGCTGGGTACTGGGATACCTTTTTCACGCAGAAAAGGCGGATTGAACAGCTTGGCTTGGTAACGTGTTCCGGCATCAGCGAGTACAGTCACGATGGTGTGACCTGGTCCAAGCTCACGGGCTAGGCGGATCGCGCCAGCAAGATTCACGCCGCTAGAACCGCCCACGCACCAGCCTTCCTCATGCAGTAGCTGGTGAAGCAACGGCACGGATTCGCTGTCAGGGATCGACCAGGCTAAATCGATCGGTGCGCCTTCGAAGTTAGCCGTGACACGACTCGAACCAATGCCTTCGCTGATCGAATTGCCGTCTGCCAACAGCTCACCGGTATTGATGTAGCTTGCTAATGCAGAGCCGGAGGGGTCGGCCAATGCGATTCTAACGCCGGGTTTTCGTTGCTTAAGCGCACGGCCTACGCCAGCCAGCGTACCGCCAGTGCCGGCGGCACAAACGAAGCCATCAATGCGGCCAGCTGTGTCTTCCCAGATTTCCGGGCCGGTGGTGGCCTCGTGCCAGTCGCGATTGGCAGTGTTATCGAACTGGTTACCGAACCATGCGCTGCCGGAATCATCCTCATTGAGGCTGTCGCTATAGGCACGTGCGATATGTACGTAATGCCTTGGGTCCTTGAATGGCGCAGCCGGCACCAAGCGAACGTCGGCACCCGTGACGCGCAAAGCGTCGATTTTCTCGCGACTCTGGGTATCTGGCATGAAGATGACAGTGCGATAGCCGCGGCTTGCACCCAATAGGCCTAGGCCTATGCCTGTGTTACCTGCCGTACCCTCGACGATGGTCCCGCCAGGGCGCAGCAGGCCACGTCGCTCGGCATCGAGCAACAGGCCAAGCGCAGTGCGGTCCTTGATCGATCCACCCGGATTCAGGAATTCAGCTTTCGCCAGGATCTCGCACCCCGTGAGCGCAGAAGCAGAGCGCAGGCGCAATAGCGGGGTGTTGCCGACGGTAGCGGATAGATCAGGCTGGATAGTCATTGGTGTGATGTTGAGACGGAAAATGCCACCGCGCAAGCCGCGTGAGGTTGGATGAGTAGCCTGCCATTAGTCATGGATGGATAGACGTCCATGCATATGGCCAATTCCCATAAGTGGCGTATTTAGTGTTCTAAGATGGTTTTTCCTTCATATGGACGTCTAAACGTCCATTGACATAGATGTATTCGGATGGGTAAAGTCACCAAACTCATCAAGACCGGCTGAGGGAAAGGCCCTTTGAAGCCGGGGCAACCTGCAGATGATTCTGCAACGGTGCCAACTCCTGCGGGGCGCTTCGGCGTCAACCGGTAGATGGGATGTCGTCATGGCGTGGCCTTGTGCCGCCTTTCTCCGACGGCAACTCATTGCAGGTTCTCCGTAGGGGCGATGCCAAAGGAGAACTACCGATGCCCGCACCACTCGCCAATACATCCTCTGACGATCGACCCGCTTCCGTGGTCGTAGCCATGCCTTTGCGCGCTGCGGTGCTCACCGATCAGCGCAGTAGTCGGCAGATCTCGCTTAGCCCGAAGTACGGCAGCGGACAGCGTGACGTGGCAGTACGTTATGTGTGGAGTGGTGTGCCGGATGCTCCCACGGTGATCGTGCAAGGTGGCATTTCAGCCGGTCGTGATGTGCTTTCTGACGAACTTGGACAATCGGGCTGGTGGTCGGAACTCGTAGGTAAAGGCCGCGCGATTGATCTGAACGCTTGCCGCGTACTGAGCATCGACTGGCTCACACCGAGTGACCTCGGTGATGACGTCAGCTCCATCTCAAGTGAAGATCAAGCCGATGCATTGGCTGGGCTGGTAGATGCACTCGGTATTGGCCGTGTCGCCGCTTTCATCGGTTCGTCTTACGGCGCGATGACTGCGCTGGCCTTCGCTGCACGTCATCCGCATAAGCTGGATCGGCTCGTGCTTCTGGCCGGTGCGCATCGTGCACATCCCATTGCAACCGCGCAGCGCTCAATTCAGCGCCAGATCGTTCGGCTGGGCTTGGCTTCTGGCCAGGCGGACACCGCACTCGCGCTGGCACGTCAACTCGCGATGACTACCTATCGCGGTAGCGAAGAATTTGCAAAGCGTTTCACGGGCGAGCCCGAGTTCCGCGATGGTCGCTTCCGTTTTCCCGTCGAGGATTATCTGGAAAATGCCGGTCGCCGCTTTGTAGAGCGCTTCGATGTGCAGCGTTTCCTGGCCTTGTCCGAATCGATCGACTTACATGACATCGAGCCGAGCGCCGTACATGCGCCCGCGACACTGATCGGCTTCCCATCTGATCGATTGGTGCCGCTAGCCGATCTATGCGAGTTGCAGCGTCGCCTACGCGGGCCTGCCACGCTGGAAGTGGTGGATTCACCCTACGGCCATGACGCCTTCCTGAAAGAAACCGGCAAACTGGCGCCACTGCTGCGCCAGGCCCTGAACTGTTGTTGTGGAGCTTGAGCCATGTGCGCTGATATCGTGAATGAAACCGCTCCCATCACTCGCGCTGTGCGCGCCGGTATCGAAACCGATACCCAGCACGGTGCGGTCGTGCCACCGCTGCACCTATCCACCAACTACAGCTTTGAGGGCTTTGGCCGCAAGCGCGCCTACGATTACAGTCGCAGCGGAAACCCGACACGTGATTTGCTCGGCAATGCACTGGCGGAGCTTGAGCAAGGTGTAGGGGCGGTGATCACTGCCAGCGGCATGGCCGCCGTCGCCTTGGCACTGGAACTGGTGCCGGCGGGGGCAACGGTACTGGCGGCACATGATTGCTACGGTGGCACGTGGCGCTTGCTCGATGCATGGGCGAAGAAGGGCCGCTTCGCCGTGAAATTCGCAGACCTCACCGATAGTGCCTCGCTTGCGGCGGGCCTCGCTGACAAGCCTGCATTGGTATGGGTTGAAACGCCGTCCAATCCGTTATTGCGTATTACCGACATCCGTCACGTGGCACAGGCTGCACACGCAGTCGGTGCACTCGTTGTCGTGGATAACACCTTCCTGTCACCGGCGCTGCAGCAGCCACTCGCGTTAGGTGCCGATGTCGTCGTGCACTCCACCACCAAGTACATCAATGGCCACAGCGATGTGGTCGGCGGAGCCGTGGTGGCACGTGATGCGGCAATCGCCGATCAGCTCAAGTGGTGGGGCAACTGCAATGGCCTCACGGGTGCACCGTTCGACAGCTTTCTCACCCTGCGCGGTCTGCGGACATTAGGTGTGCGGCTTCGCCAGCATCAGGAGAATGCTGAGCGCATAGCTGTGCGTCTCGATAATCATGCGGCTGTGCGCAAGGTGTATTACCCGGGGTTGTCGACACACGTTGGGCATGCACTGGCTGCACGCCAACAACAAGGTTTTGGCGCCATGCTCAGCTTCGAGCTGGAGGGTGATGTGCCGCAGATCGAGGCTTTTGTCGACGGCTTGCAGTACTTCTCATTGGCCGAATCGCTGGGCGGTGTAGAAAGCCTTATCGCGCATCCGGCTACCATGACCCACGCCGCGATGGCACCTGAAGCACGTCGTTCTGCCGGCATTGCCGACACGCTATTACGTCTGTCGATCGGCATTGAGGACGGCGACGATCTGCTGCGCGATCTCGACGCCGCACTGGTGCGCGCCGAGGCGACGGGTAAATCCAAACGCTGGGTGAGCGCATGAGTGCCGTACTGGTCGAGCATCGTGTTGCGTCGCGTGCGAGTGCATCATCATCTATAGCCATCGTGCTACTGGGTACCGGTGTGGTCGGTGGTGCATTGCTGAAGCTGTTGAACACGCCAGCCGCGGCTGGATTGCGATTGGTGGGTGCAGCCAATTCGCGCCGACAGCAGACGGATCCACTCCAGCTGGCTCATCGCGGCTTGCGTGAACAGCTGACATCGCATGGCAGTGTGCGTGACGATACGGCTCTTCTTGCAGCACTCGATGCCAGCGATACGCCTGTAAAAGCCATTGTCGATGCCACTGCTAGCAGCCAGCTCGCTGCACATCACGCCGAATGGTTGGCACGCGGTTATCACGTGGTCACTGCGAACAAGTCGCTGGCCGGTGGTGAGTTGCCAGGTTGGCGAGCATTGCAGGCGGCCATCGCAAATGGCAGTTGTTATGGCGATGCGGCTACCGTAGGCGCTGGTTTGCCGGTGTTATCCACGCTGCGTCGCCTACGTGGTTGTGGCGATAGCTTGCTCACGTTGGAAGGTGTGTTTTCGGGTTCCCTGTCTTATCTATTCAACCAGTACGACGGCAGTCGCCCGTTTTCGGCTTTGCTAGCCGATGCCCGTCAGTTGGGCTACACGGAGCCCGATCCGCGTTCTGATCTCTCCGGCGAAGACGTAGCGCGCAAGCTGTTGATCCTAGCTCGCAATGCCGGCTTTGCACTCGGCAGTGATGAGGTTGAAGTCGAAAGCTTGGTGCCTGAAGCACTACGGTCTATCGATACGGAAGCATTTCTGTCACGCCTGGAAGAGCTCGACGCGCCGCTAGCTGCACGCCACACGGAAGCCAGTGCGCGAGGCAATGTGTTGCGCTATCTCGCACGACTCAATCAACGTGGTCGCGCACGCGTTGGGTTAGTGGAGGTGCCACTCACGCATCCCGCCGCGCGCCTGTATGGCACCGACAACCAGTTCGCCCTCACCACCACGCGTTATCACACGCAGCCGCTAGTCATTCAGGGGCCGGGTGCAGGACCGGAGGTGACTGCACAGGCCTTGCTTGGCGATATCCTCGCACTGGCTTGATGCTTTCTTTGATGAGCGTCATGAACGTAGAGGCATAGTGCCTATCGCATGCATAACACGATCT
>JBARCX010000029.1:0-4103 GCA_049794535.1 Rhodanobacter sp. | reverse complement strand
GCGTAAAGGAGGTTACGAGTGGCAATTGTCCGACCTATCACCTGATCCATTTGGTTCACCGTCGCTTCCAGTTTCACGTTAGTTGCATCACGGCGGCTTCGAATGCATCGGGTTGAAAGCGAACCTTACCGTGATGCTCCAGATTCTGGGGCGTTGCGTGATCATTGGCTAGACAGGTAGGTGGCCGCGAGTGGTTGGGGTGGGTGGTGGATGACGTAACGTATTGATTTGTAAATGTGTCAACGGCCTGCAAAGCCGTGTACGCCGGATTGATGCAAGCGCATATTCTCGACTTAGATTTTGGCTTGGTGAGGGCTTGAATGCGGGCTTCCAAAAGCCTTCAAAGTTCCAAGCCTCTAGGGTAGGGAGCGTGGCCAAACCTGGCGCAAAACAACTCACCTGAACCCAAGTCAATAAAAACGCATAAATGAACCAATTGTTTAGGCGCTGGCATCGGTGGGGGCGTTTACTTAACTGTTACCGAGAAGTCTTTGAGTGTAATGAGTTCAGCACTTCAGCAATGCGAGTTACCTCAAAATTTCCCTCGAATTACTGGCGCTTGATTGGGGTAGTGGTCGAATTAGGCCGCAATGGTTTCAGGCGAAGTATGAGGCTGTGCGTACTGTGCCAGTGTGGTCGTGAACTCCGGACTGGCCAATTCAACACAGGTGGATAATCCCGTGGCGGAATGCTCATCACGGGCTAGCTGACGAGCGAGTTTGATGGCGACCGCAAATCGAAGCTCTGTGAATAGAGCAGCGGCTCCGCGGGCGATACACCACAGGCCATTGCGGTCTTCCTTGAGCGTAAAGACGATACTCATTACTGCATTCCATGGCTGTAGAAGATGCCCAGGTCATCGGTCGGTACACGGAATTTGGGAGGCGCGTGCTGCCTGACTCGCTGAGCATTGTCAGGATGCGCCAGTCCTAGCATCGTTCGTAGAGGGTGAGGGCGCTTTGGAGCGTAGGAAAGAACTGACAATAGCGATGGAGAGCTGGCTCTGTTCTGAGCGTTTTCAGACCCTGTTGGCTAGTCAGGGCTCAGTGGTCCCGGCCGCCGTAGTCAAGTGGACCCACGTCTGAAACCGACAACCTAGCTCAATTGCTCCCGAAGACCGCCATAAGGCGGCCTTTCTGTTTCTATGGCGCATGCGGACACTTCCGTGAGCGCACAAGTGGATGATCCAAATCGCCACTGGATTCAGTCAGACGATAGCGCACATTTCTGCAATGGAAGCGCCGAGCAGGATCCCGACAATACGCCTTAACACCAGCCAACAACGAGGAAACGTCCATGCGAGATCACCCCAATGAAACCACCGGCAATGTGCCGCGCTAAAGCGGTGCGCCTCTAGGAATCCAAAAAGCATGAGTCAGCTTCAAAGTAATACGGGTATGACGCATTCCCTATACGTTCGTGCCGTCGATATCTATACCAACCGTAAGGCAGGCCAGATTGGCCTTTTGCCTATCTCGCGCTCGACTTGGTGGGAATGGGTGAGCGCTGGGAAAGCCCCCAAGCCCGTCAAGCTATCCAGTCGCGTCACGGCGTGGCGAACTGCTGACGTGCTGGCGTTTGCAGAGTCGCAGGCAGGACGTGACTTATGACCCCGCAGAAACGAAAGGCTTCCTCTACTAGCCAGCCGCTTACCCTAAAAAAAGCGACTCAGGCTGCAAAGCGACGTAATGCCACGCGCATTAGTGATCACGCGCACCTGATACCGGCGTTGTCCGCAACCATTGGGCGCCTAACTGATGTGGAACTGCGCGACGCGATGCTTGTTTATTGGTCCGCCATCGTGCACGCAAAATCGGCGGAAGAGCAGGTACGGCATATTTGCACGGCAATTGTCGCGCACGCAGTATGCATGCGCGGCGTTCACACCGGCTGGCCTTACACGCTTCCACCGATGCTTAAGCAGCATGCCAGGTATGCAAAGCTTGGTACGACGTACTACCTCGACGATATGCGCGAATTTTGTGCGGCGGCTATCGCGCACCCTTGGCAGGGGTTTGCGGCGTGAGCGCGGGGCAGAGTTACGGAACCACCAGTGCAGCGCGCCAGTTTGAAGCAGCAATGCATGCCGCGAACATCATTCCTGTCTTGAGTCGGGGCGGGATCACTGATGACGGTTGCATTAACCGCTTCCACGTCGACGGTGATAGCAAAGGCTCTCAAAACGGCTGGGCGGTCCTGCATGGTGACGGCATTCCCGCTGGTGAGTTTGGGAGCTGGAAAACCAGTGAGTCGCATACTTGGAGTGCAAAGCACTTTTCCGAGCTAACCCCGGCCGAACGCACTGAGCAGAAACGCCGCGTAGAGCGGGCTCACATCGAGCGCGAACGCGCCCAAAAGCTACGTCATGCCGAGGCTGCAAGAGACGCCAACGCTGCATGGATTGCAGCGGAACCAGCTTCCGATCACCCTTATCTACATGCCAAAAGCGTGCGGTCACATGGCTTGCGGATAGCTAGCGTCGATGGACATGGCGTCCGTGTTGGCGATTTGTTGATTCCGATCCGCAATTCACACGACGAACTTGTCAGCCTACAGCGCATTACCAATAGTGGCGCCAAGTTCTATTTGGTCGGCGGTGAGAAGCGCGGCTGCTTCTACCGTTTCGGTGGCGATGGCCAAGCGTGGCTTGTTGAAGGCTACGCGACCGGAGCGAGCGTTCATCAGGCAACCGGGCAACCTGTTGTGGTTGCATTTGATGCGGGTGGCATGAAGCCGGTAGCCGACCTACTGCGCGGGCAGTTGATAGGTGTCGCTGCGGATAACGACGAAAGCGGAGCCGGCCAGAAAGCCGCCGAAGCAACGGGCCTGCCGTGGGTGATGCCCCCGACAATAGGGCAAGACTGGAACGATTATGCGGCAGAGCATGGCGCGGAGGTTGTGCGCGAATTGCTCACCCGGCCCGCAGAGCTTTCCCCGATCAACAAGCGCATGCAAGTCGATGTTCATCGGATGCAGCCCGTCGGCCCCAATAACTGGCCCGATATGAATACGCAAGGCCGCCCGCAGGACACCGTC
Organism: Rhodanobacter sp.; assembly: GCA_049794535.1. Lineage (GTDB taxonomy): Bacteria > Pseudomonadota > Gammaproteobacteria > Xanthomonadales > Rhodanobacteraceae > JBARCX01. Next base: position 1,067 of record JBARCX010000029.1, on the reverse strand, counting down.
ACCAATATGCAGTACATGCTGAGCCACTACGGTTTCACAGTGCGCTATGACGTGATCCGCAAGCGTGTCGACGTCAATTATCCCAACATGACGGCGATGATTGAGAACCAACAGAGCGTTGCCTTGGCGACCGTGCGCAGCCTTTGCGCAAAAAACAGCCTGCCTAAGCAAGACGCTGCAGAACACCTTAACCACATCAGCAACATGCCCGAAAACCTGTGGAACCCGGTGGCAGACTTCATCCGTTCGCGGCCGTGGGATGGCCGCACGCGATTTGGCGACTTGCTCGCGACGGTGGAGCCCCGAAGTGGCTATGACCGCGATCTGTGGGAGATTTTGCTGCGCCGTTGGCTGATTTCTGCTGTGGCGGCCGCCCTGAAACCGTCCGGCTTCATGTCCAAAGGAGTTCTAGTATTTCAGGGTGCGCAGTCCGTGGGCAAAACGTCGTGGTTCCGTTCGCTGGTGCCGGCTGAGATGCGCGATCTAATTAAGGTCGACGCGATGATCGATCCCGCGAATAAAGACACGGTGATTTCTGCCATCGCTCATTGGCTTGTTGAACTTGGCGAGTTGGACGGAACGCTACGCCGCGCCGACATCGCGCGCCTCAAGGGCTTCATCAGTCAAGATTGCGACCAGTTCCGCCGGCCTTATGGTCGCGCAGAGGACAAGGCGCCACGCCGCACCGTATTTTTCGCGAGCGTGAATCCGGAGCTATTTCTGGCCGACGATACTGGCAATGTTCGCTGGTGGACGGTTCCAGTGGTAAGGATCAATTACGGCCACGATATCGACATGCAGCAGCTTTGGGCGGAGGTTGCTACGTGGTACGAAGCCGGTGAACGCTGGTGGCTCAATGGTGACGAAGAAATACGCTTGGAGCGTTTAAACGGGGAGCACCAAGTAAGTGACCCGATCGGTGAACTGATCGCTTCAAAGTATGGGAACGCGCCTGCATCGGCCTCGTGCAGACCAATGACAGCAAGCGAAGTATTGCTAGAAATCGGGTTTGACCGGCCGACAAAAGCCAATCTCAACGAAGCCGCCAAAGCGCTGCGCGCGCTCTT
>JBARCX010000028.1:0-7609 GCA_049794535.1 Rhodanobacter sp. | reverse complement strand
CACAGCCAAGGGCCCGCTGGGACGTTTTCAGGCGGCCTTCGAGCGGCGCTTCGAAAGCACACGCGAAGGCTATCGTGATGCGCTGGAGAGCGCGGAAGAGCATCGCGGCCTGTTTGCCATCCTGTTCTTCGGCAGCTGCGCACTTTCGATAGCCTTACTGGTGCCCTGGCTGGGCCGCGACTTCTTCCCCTATGTCGATGGCGGACAGATCAAACTGCACTTTCGCGCAGAGACTGGCTTACGTATTGAAGAAACGGCTCGCCTGGCTGACGGTATCGAGGATGTGATCCGCAAGACCATTCCGAATAACGAGCTGGCCAGCATCGTCGACACGCTCGGCTTGCCGTACAGCGGCATCAACTTGTCCTACAGCAATAGCGGCGTGGTCGGCACATCCGATGGCGATGTATTTGTCACACTGAGTGACGATCACCATCCCACTATCGACTACGTGCGCTCGTTGCGAAAGCAGTTGGCGCAGAAGTATCCGGGCGTGATTTTTTCATTCCTCCCTGCGGATATGGTCGGCCAGATCCTCAACTTCGGTTCACCCGCGCCCATTGATGTACAGGTGAGCGGTCACGATCCGAAAGCTATTGCCCAGGTGGCAAACGACCTTTACGGCAAGCTTGCCCGGGTGCCAGGCCTTGTCGATCTACGCATACAACAGGCGTTGAACCTGCCGCAAATCAATATCGATATCGATCGCACGCGCGCCAGCCTTGTCGGCCTGACCACGCAAGATGTTGCCAGCAATTTGCTGACGGCCCTCGCGGGTTCTTCGCAGGTGAGCCCCACGTTCTGGGTCGATCCGAAGACAGGCATCAGCTACAGCATTGCGACGCAGGCACCGCAATATCGAATCGACACGTTGCAAGCTTTGAAAACATTGCCGATCACCAGCACGACCGGGGCGGCCACGCCAGCAACGACCAGCAGTAGCAGCCTCAACACCAGCGGTTCGGCCAGCCAGATACTCGAGAACCTGGCCACGTTCTCGCGCAGTGCCGGACCAGCGATCGTCACGCACTACAGCACCCGGCCGACCATGGATCTGTACGCCGCAGTCGATCACACCGACCTGGGTAGCGTCGCGAAAGGTGTGCAACAGATCGTGGATGAGTATTCCAAGCATCTGCCGCGCGACGTGAATATCGATGTACGCGGACAAGTGCAGACCATGGCCGCGTCGTATCGCGGCCTGATCGGCGGACTCGCGTTCGCCATCGTGTTGGTCTACTTGCTGATCGTGGTCAACTTCCAGAGCTGGCTGGATCCGTTGATCATCATCGCGGCGTTGCCTGCGGCACTCGCGGGATTGGTCTGGATGCTATTCCTCACCAGCACCACACTGTCGGTACCGGCACTGATGGGCGCAATCATGTGCATGGGTGTGGCGACCGCCAACTCGATCCTGGTGATCAGCTTCGCGCGTGAGCGCCTGGATAAACATGGCGACCCGGTCAAGGCCGCTATTGAAGCGGGCTTTGCACGCTTCCGTCCGGTATTGATGACAGCTTTCGCGATGATCATCGGTATGGTGCCGATGGCCTTGGGCATGGGCGAAGGTGGTGAGCAGAATGCGCCACTTGGCCGCGCCGTGATTGGCGGCTTGCTGCTGGCGACGGCCGCCACGCTGTTCTTCGTCCCCACCTTCTTCAGTCTGTTGCACCGCCGCCACGTTGCGGGCCGCGATGCGGCTGCCGCTTGAGATCCTGATTATGTCCACACCGAACGCCCCGCTTCATCACCCGCCGTCTAAATCATCGAACGGCGCGCCCTCGCATCGTGTGCGACTGGTACTCATCGTGCTCGGCATTGTGCTGATCGGGCTCGGCGTGGCCGGCGTCATCGCACGCGTGCGCGCACACAATGCGCTGAGCGAAGACACGGATCGCAGCGCTATTCCAACCGTCTCGACCTTGAACCCGCAGGCCGCGCCCGAGGATCAGGCGCTGGTGCTGCCTGGCACCGTCAAATCCTGGCAGGACGCTCAGATCTACGCGCGCACAACCGGCTACGTCAGCAAGTGGTACGTGGATATCGGCGCAAAGGTGAAACAAGGCCAGCGCCTTGCCGATCTCGACACACCGGACGTCGATAACGAACTCAAGCAAGGCCAGGCGCAAATGCGCAGCGACGAAGCCAATGAGAAGTTGGCGAAGGTCACGGCGGATCGCTACGAAAAATTGGCCGCGCAAGGTTTGATCGCCATGCAGATCCGCGATCAATACGTTGCCCAGGAAAACGCCGATGTTGCCACGGTGGAGGCCGACCGCGCCAACGTCGCCAAACTCGAGAACATGGAGCAGTTCAAATACATCACGGCGCCTTTCGACGGTGTAATCACCCAACGTAACCTCGATGTAGGCGCGCTCGTCGATGCCGGATCAACCGGCAGCAATCTGTTCGTGATTGCGGACACCAGCAAACTACGTGTGTACATAGATGTGCCCGAAACCTATGCGAGCAGTGTGCATATCGGCATGCCGGCCAGCGTGACGTTGAGCAGCTATGGCGCCAAACCATTCACGGGCAATGTCGCGCGTACGGCAGATGCACTCGATTCGAACACCCGCACCTTACGTACGGAAATCGATCTGGATAACGCGGATCAGGCATTGGTTCCGGGTGTCTACGCCGACGTCAAACTGGCACTGGCAACCGCTACGCACAACTTCATCGTGCCGGCCAATACTTTACTGTTTCGCAGCGAAGGCCTGCGCATTGCACTGGTCGATGCGCAGCAACACGTTCACCTACAACCGGTAACCTTGGGGCGTGACTTCGGCAATACGGTTGAAGTGATCGAAGGTCTCGATGCGAATGCACGGATCATCATCAATCCGGCCGATTCGCTGTACGAGGGTCAACAGGTAAACATCGCCAAGTCTGCGAAGTAATCATGGCTTGTACTGTGGCTTGGCTGATCGAATACCCCATCGCCAAGCCATAGCAAATGTTGGCTTGGCGATAGTAGGTGCTCCCTATGCCGCAACACCTAGCTAGTTTGAACTCGCACTGGAGCTGATAGCCCAATGGGCTTTGAGCTCTTTGTTGAACTCGCTCGAACGCTCCTCCGGAAAGAAGATGCGAGCGGATTCGAACTCCACACGTCGCCTGGTTCCAGGGATCGTCCTCTCCAGCCAGTGCGACCACTTCAGGTCGAAGTAAATATCATCCGTGGCCCACACAATGAGTGTGGGTGCCTGCAGATGACTTAGCTGCTTCTCGATATCAACGGTATGGTGGCAATCGAATGCGTTGACGAAGCGCTCAATGTCACGCATACGCTTTGTTGAGTCAGTGAATGGTCGCAGGTACGTCTCGATCGTATCGTCCGCCACAGCTTCTGGCCGTTCGTATGCCGGGCCCAGTGCCTGAGGTGACCGATAGACCGATTTATCGACAAGCATCGTATTCAAGGTTTCCGGCAAACCACCTGCAGCGACCATGGCGACAAAGGGTTTGAAAGGTTCGGGCGGCCAATTATCATGCGCGTCGCAATTGGTGAGTACGAGACTGCGAATCCGCTCCGGATACAGCGCTGCGAATATCTGGCAGATGCCGCCACCGCTGTCGTTGCCCACTAGATCCACCTGGTCGATCTTCAGTGCATCCAGAAACTGCGCCAGCATGTGCGCGTTGGCGGTTACCGAAACATCCTGACTATCGGATATTTCCGTGCCACCGTGCGCTAGTAAATCTACGGCAATACAACGCCGGGTATCACCGAGTTGTGCAAGCTGGTGGCGCCAAAGGTAACTATTGAGCAGGACACCATGTACGAACAACGCGACCGGACCGCTGCCATGTTCTACGTAGCTGATCTTTCCTGATGGCGTTTCGACGCCGCGCCGACCCGCGAAGAAATCTTTACCGTTCATGACGACTTCTTCTGATTGGCTTCACGAAGTTTCTGCGCGCATTCCTCACAGCAGACTTCAACAACACGATCCCCGATTTTGACCTTGATGGCATTCTCATCAAGCTTGTAGTCACAGGCTGCGCACGTTTTCTCACTCATGGCCTTATCTCCGTAATGGCCCGCCTACCGGGCATACGTAGCAGACCACTCTACGCAGATAGCCGCTGTCGAAATCTTTAGTGGTTTCTATGCGCCGGCCCACAGGCTCTCAGCGCTGAGCGGATTGCTTGAAGGCCGTCGGTGATCTGCCATAAGCCTGTCGGAAAGCGGCCGCGAAGTGGCTATGGCTGGAAAAGCCCAGCTCTGCAGCCAACGCGGATAGATCGTCGTATTCAGCAATCAAATCCAAGGCTCGCGCCAGACGCAGCCGTAGGTGATAGCGATAGAGAGGAATGCCTTCGACCTGTTGGAATATCTGCGTGAGATACACCGGCGAACCACCGATCTCTGCAGCGATATCCGCCAGCGCCCAGCGCCGGGAAAGATCACTGGCCAAAAGAACTTTGACGCGATCCGCCAACCGGCGACGAGCATACGTTGCACCAGGCTCTCGCGAAGTACGCGGCCCCACGCTGCGGCACACCAGGGTCAGCAACAGGCCCTCGGCCTCCAGGGGCTCAATAGTCCGGTTTTCCAGACTATGTCGAAGCAACGCGACTAAAGCCTGCGCGCGTGGGTCGATGCGCTGATACTGGCGGCGGAATCTGAACTCTCCACGCTCGTTCAAAAGCGAACGGGGTATGAGCTCATGCAGGATGGATTCCGAGAGGCCAAGCGACAGGCTTGCATCGCCGCCCTCAATCGGATGACTGACCTGATAGCCCTCGCCAGCATTGAAGAACAGCACGTGATTCGCATCAGCCACCGCCTGATCGCGCCCCACGTGCCGCATGTAAACACCGCGATAGGGGAAGACGAGATGTGTCGTCGATACACATTCTTCAGCGCTGCGATGACGACAAACACCTCCGCAGTGGACATCGCTCACCGCGACGGTGCCCGTATCCAGCAAGTGGCTGACTTCGAATTCAGGCATGGCAGGCAGACTCGGGGACTGACCTACATTCGGACCGACCCGAGCTTATCACCGCTTTGATATGAGCCGCTTGCAGTTGCACCGTTCCATCGCCGAAATGCATGCTGGCGATTCCGTTGCGCCGTTGGCGGCTTCACTCGATCGGCGTATTCCGATATTTGCTCACATCACGCTCCTGCACTGCGGGCGCCTTGTTCGACCATGCTTGGCGGATGTAGGTCACCACCGCGGCAACATCAGCATCACCTAACTTCTGCGCGAATGGCGGCATGGAGTACGGTCGCGGATTACCCGCAGTCACCGGCGGGAAACCACCAAGTAGCACCACGCGAGTTGCGTTGATGCCCGTCGGTTCGTTAACTGAGGAATTCCCGTTGAGCGGGGGATAGATGCCGGCTACACCGTTGCCATCCTTACCGTGGCAATCGGCACAGTTCTGCGCGTAGATTTTGGTGCCCTGCTCCGCCAATGCTTTGCCATCAAACAAGCCGTCCTGTGGTTTCGGCGGTACACGCGCCGGTAACGATTGCAGGTAGGTAGCGATCGCACGCAGATCGGCCTCATTCATATGCTGGGTGCCTTGCGCGACGACTTCGGCCATCGGGCCGAACGCCGTGCCACGGGCTGATTGACCGGTTTTCAGCAAGTCGACGATGTCTTGTTCGCTCCAACCCTGCAGGCCACCGTTGGCTTGCATGCTGAGGTCCGGGGCGTACCAGTTCTGTGCCGGGATCTGGCCACCGGACAGCGATGGTGCTGTGGTGATGCCACCCAGCGTGTCGCGAGCGGCATGGCATTCGTTGCAATGGCCGAGTCCTTGCACCAGATAGGCGCCTCGATTCCATTGTGCCGACTGGTTGGGGTTGGGCTGGTAAACACCTTCCGTGAAGTACATCGCGCGCCACACAGCAAGCCCGCTGCGCACGCTGTAAGGAAAGTCCAAATCCAGTGGCTTGGCGATATGTTGCACCGGCCGTAAAGACTGCAGGTAGGCGAAGATCGCCCATGCGTCATCGCGATTTACTTTGGTGTACGAGGTATAGGAGAACACTGGATACAGCAGTTCGCCTTTGCGACCGACACCGCTATGTAGCGCGCGCCAGAAGTCCTCGAAGTTCCAATCGCCCAGCCCGGTTTCGCGATCGGGTGTGAGGTTGGGTGACGGAACATTGCCGAACGGCGTAGGCAGCACGCGTCCACCGGCATAACGCTGCCCACCTTGCGTGGTATGGCAGGCGGCGCAGTCACCTACCGTGGCGAGATATTCGCCGCGAGCGATCAACGCGGGATCCTTTAACGCAGTCGCGTCGGCCTGATTTGCAGTACTCGGCGTCGGTGCGCGCCCGCGATGTGATGCCAGGAATAACCAGACGCCAAGTGCCACGGCGAGTAGCACTATCAGAAGGACGATCTGGAACAACAGGCACTTCAGCCACTTCATGTGCCGTCCCCTTTCGCGCCCAGCACACCGCAGGCGAGCGGCGGGTTCACCGAGCCGGCTGACTGCGCGTGCGTATCGGCAGGCACCTCATGACTAGCCAGCCAGGCGGAGACTGCGGTGATGTCGGATGGGCTCAGCCGATTTGCCACTTCCGCCATGCAATCAGGCGCGGCCGAAGCGCGCGTACCCGTGCGCCATGAGCCAAGCTGCGAGCTTAGATAGTCATACGGCAGGCCTACCAGTCCTGGGATATTGGGCTCCACACCGGTGAGCTGCTTGCCATGGCAACTCTGGCAAGCAGGCACCTTCAGCGCCGGATCGCCCTCAGCAACCAGCTGACCGCCACGTCGCAGCACGGCAGGCGCCAAGCTCGGCACCGGCATACGCTGATAAGGCACTTGTTGCGCGGCAAAGTATCCGGCGATCTCGTGCATGTATGCCGGACTCAGCTGACGCACGGTGTATTCCATGGGTGCGTATTTGCGTACGCCGTCTTGAAAATCCTGCAACTGGCGCGCGAGATAGCCAGCCGGCTTCCCCGCCAAACGCGGAAAGAAACCGCTGTCCGCCGAACCCTCGCCATATACGCCATGGCAACCCGTACAACTGGCAATACGCTGCTGCAGGGTGTCGGGGATAGTAGGTGTGGCGGCGTCATCCGCAGCACGCACGTGGCACGTAACGAGCGACAACGTCAGCATGAGGGTGCCTAGGAAGCCACACCGTAGGGTGATGGCTGCGGGCCGGAATCGGTGCCGGTTGACGGACGTGCTGGCATGCGTGCTCATGTCAAAAGTATAGGCGCCACCCATGCGCGAAACGGTGCGCGTGCGATTAAGCTGAGGTAGCGCGACAACGTGTCGCATAACTATCCATGCAGCATCACTCTGGAGGCCGCCGTGATCCGTTCGCCCTTCGCTCGTACCGTATTCATCACTACATCCTTGACCTGTGCGGGCCTGGCCAGTGCGCCGCTAGCCGCACAGGACACCAGCGATACCTACGCCTCGATTGCCACCCTGCAACAGCGCATGAGTGCCGGCACGCTAAATAGCCAGGCACTGGTACAGCAATTCATCACACGCATCCAGCACATCGATCAGGCTGGCCTTGGCCTGCATGCCGTGCTGCAGGTGAATCCGGATGCGCTAAAGCTCGCCGGCGCACTCGATAAGAAACATGCAAAAGCGCACGGTCCGCTCTA
>JBARCX010000027.1:0-13333 GCA_049794535.1 Rhodanobacter sp. | reverse complement strand
GCCGAGTACAGACTCGTCACGGTCGATGGATCACCCCACGTTGCCGTGTTGTAGGTCGGGTTATTCAACTCATACTCATCGGCGTGTGCGCCGAACGACAGCTCCTGCCCGCCTTGATAACCCAGGGGGCGCCAGATGCCTTTGAGATCGAGCGTCGACCAGTTCGTGCCCGCGTAATTCGCCAACCGGCCGTTGGGGGTAAACACCGTGCCGCTTAGAACACCCGCCGGTGATAGCTGTTGATCCTTGAGGAAGGCGTAGTGGGTAACCACTGCCTCGCCGTCCCAATCACCATGGGTATCGGATTTCAGCGACAGTGCCTGCATCAGATGATGCTCGATCACATCGTAGGTATTACTGGCAAAACCAGCTGTCTTGCCGTAGGTCGGCTGGCCGCGACCATCAGTCAAATACGTCTGCGCATTCGACTGGCCGTTGTTGCTCCAGTAGCCCACCAGATAACTCAAGCGCAGATACGGCGTCAGGTCATAGCCGAACTTGCCGTTGAGGTTGAGCATGCGTGTGTGCAACAGGCCGCCAGCACCGAGCGCATTGGCGGTTTGCCCGAGCTTGTTGAGCGCTGGGATGGTGCCGCTGGTGCCGGCTGGCGTCGATCCACTGGTGATATAGCTCAGCGGCTGGCTGAAACTGTTCTGCAGATTGGCACCCACAAACCACGAGAACGCACCGCTACGCCCACCGGCGGTGGCGCTGCTCTGACTGGTGCTGTAGTTGCCTCGTGTGCCGTACAGGTTAAAAGACTGCACGGCCTCGGTCTGCTCCAATGTCACCTCGGTTTTCTCGGGCGTGCGCGTACTGATCTGCATCACCCCACCCATCGCATTGCCCGGATAAGCCGCCGAAAACGGGCCGTACATCATGTCGATGTGATCCACATTCGCCATGGACACCATGCCCCAGCGCGGCGCACCGATGGTGTTGTTATTGGCGATCAGCGCGGAAATCGGAATGTCGTCGACATACACCAACGTGCGCGCACTCGAGTTGACGCCCCAGGTGCGCGTAGCGAGCACGGGCTGCGTATCGCCATAGTTGCGCTTGCGAATGAACACGCTCGGCAAATACTTGGCCGCATCCTCGACATCCACCACGTTGATAGTGGCCTCCACCTGCTGAGCGGAAATAGTGGCCTGGGTGCCAGGGAAATTCGTATTGAGCGCTTGATTTGACGGATGCGCCGTTACCTTCACACCGGGCAAATTGGTCGCCTGCTTCGAAGTTGAAGTCTGCGCTTGGAGCGTTGAATCAGGGTTGCTCTGCGCCATGGCGATGGAGGAAGCCAGGAGCGCTAGCGGCAGCACGATAGCTGCGCTTTGAGGATGTAAGGAGCGCATGAGTAAAGAATCCGGTCGATGACATGCAGCCGTGTTGACGGCGCATAAGCAATGGGCATACGGCAATCGCAAATAGCTAGCAGCGCACTGATCCGTGCACCAACGCTACCGATTCCGCGAATATGTTTATGTCGATATCGATGCGAACAGAAGCCGGCAGTAGATGCCGCGCTGTCGCTCGAATTAGCCGTTGCTTGTCAGCGGCGGTCCGCGCGGATTCGCGCTCAAGATGGGCTCAACGACATCGATCCCTGGCGTCCACAAGGTGGGTGCCTGCGCTGCCAACAGCGACGGTTGCAGAGCAACACTGACGCTACCCGACAGCAGCGGGCTATGACCCAGCAGCGCGCAGTAGCCGCACTTGTCCATGTGCATGGACGGATCGGATGGCATCGACGGATGCTGATCGCTCAACCCGTGACTCGTGCACCAGGCCTCTTGATCAGGCCACGCTTGCTCCACCGGCAGGGTCTGCGAGATCACCGGCGCGACGACAGTCAGCCAGATGGCAGCCATAGCCAGCCATGCGACAAACCGTCGATGTGTTGCCTTGCGGAACACGGGCGATCCCCATCCTTCTAAAAGCCTGGAGTAGGCTCCAGGGATGATCGCATATTCATGCGCTTCATAGCGCCGACCTTGATGCGACATACGGTCACGTCGCACAAAGTGACGTACCTTATTACGTGAGACTCAAGCTACGACACTTCCTGTCGATAGAGAGGCTAATAAATCGTCTGCTCGTCCCCACGGGCGACGACTCATGCTAGCGAGAGCGCATGCACCTGGATCTCCCCACCCTGAGCTTCGTCGGCCTATTGATGAGCATCAGCGCGTCGATCGGCTTCACATCGCTGCTGCTCGTACTGCGTCATCAGCCGGCGTTGCGGATGTGGGTTTGCAGCTTATGGACAACTGCGTTCGGCATCACGCTTATCGGCATGCGCAACCATATCCCCGACATCGTATCGATCGTGATCGGTAACGGGGCTATCGCTGTCGGCAGCGCGCTCATGTTGAAAGGCATTGCCATGCACGTGGGCAAGCCGTTGCAATGGCATATGCCCTTCGTCGTGGTAGTGCTCTATACGGCACTGATCACTTATTTTTTCTTGGGCATGCCGGATCTACGAGTACGCATTGCGCTCGCCAGCATCCAAGCCATCGTTTGGGACATCTGGGCCGGCATCCTGCTGTTGCGCTATGGGCAACGGGAAATTCGCATCAGTTGCCAGCTAGCCGCCTCTGTCATGGTGCTCGATGCCAGCGTATTTCTGATCCGCCTGTTCATGCCGATGAGTGACCACGCCGGGCAGGACTTGTTGAAAGCTGGCTCCCCCATATTGGCCACCTTTGTTGCGGCCATCCTGATTGGCCTGGCGGGATATTTCGCGCTGTTGCTGCTGATCACCGACCGACTGATGGTCGACCTGCGTCGGGCGGCAAGTACCGACGGACTCACCGGCCTGCTCAATCGCAACGCGATCATCGCCGAAGGGCAAAAAAGCCTGGCACGCTGTAAGCATCGCGGGCAGCCATTCGCACTGCTGATATTCGATCTGGATCATTTCAAACAGATCAACGACAACTGGGGCCACGACGCAGGCGACACCGTGTTGCAGCACTTCACCACCATCCTCCGTGAGGGTATCCATCGCTGGCCGGCCAGTTTGGCGAGTCGTTATGGTGGTGAAGAGTTTGTGCTGGCCATGCCCAATGTCGATCTTGTCGAAGCGATGGCATTAGCCGAACAATTACGCCATACGTTGGCGCATTCGCCCGCCAACACGGCTGAGCGCTGCATCCCTATCACTACCAGTATCGGTGTGGCCGTAGAGCCTGATGCAAGCTTTGAGCAACTGGTGGCCTTGGCTGATGAGGCGCTATATCGCGCTAAGTCCATTGGTCGTAACGCCGTAACGCATGCACTATCGGCGACGGAATCCATTGCGCCGGCTTAAGGCAACACTGATATCGCGCCCCATCGTCACCAACAAAAAGCCGCCTAAACGGCGGCTTTTTGTTGAACCTTATTCGTATGCGCTGAACGCTCAGAAAAACAGATGCGGCTGATTAAAGTGCCGATAATTTAGCGGCGTGCTTTCGACAGCAAACGCAAAATTTCCATGTACAGCCATACCAGCGTGACCATCAACGCGAACGCGCCGTACCACTCCATGTATTTCGGCGCACCTTGCGACGCGGCACGATCGATCATGTCGAAGTCGAGCACCAGGTTGAGGGCTGCCAGCCCTACCACCAGCAGGCTGAAGCCAATACCCAGTGCACCGGATTCATGGATAAAGGGAATCTGGATGGAGGTGAATGCACGTAGGCCCATATCCACCAAATATAGCAACGCGATACCACCCGTTGCGGCCACTACGCCCATGCGGAATTTGTCGGTCACCTTGATCAAACCGGAGCGATACAGCAGCAACATCGCCGCCAGCACACCCACGGTGAGCATCACCGCCTGCAGCACGATGCCTGGATAGCGCACTTCCAATACCGCCGAAATGCCACCCAAGGCAAAGCCTTCGGCAATGGCATACAACGGTGCGGTGATACCAGCCCAACGCTGAGCAAAAGTGGTGACCAGTGCGAGCACGAAACCAGCGATCAACCCACCCCACATGAAGGGCGTTACCGCGGCCATCGCTCCCGGCAGGTTGCCCTGCACCGCGATGTCCATAAAGCGCTGCCAGGTCCAGCCACCGGTGATCACCGCCAGCGCCAGCAAGATGCCAGTGCGTGCGATGGTGCCATTCATCGTCATCGGCTCACCCGTGGCGACTAGCCCCTGGAAAGCCTTGTCCTGCAATACCGGATTACCTGAACGCATGTGCCTTACTCCTTGTAAACGAGCCGCGCATGGGCACGGCCTAAGCCGCCATGCTACCCCGTCCATAAGGCAGCGTCAGCCACACGCGCTCACGGTGCGTTGATGTGTTCATCCATCGCGATGTAATGGCGCTCACCGCGCGCCGGGTCGAAATACACACCGGTAAGCAGGCCGGTTTCGGGATCGATGAAACGCTCGCCGGTGTCTTTCCAACGGGCATCCGGTACTTCACGACGTACTGGCTTATAGCGCCAGCGCTCGATAGCCAAGCCGACCACCAGCAATAACCCGCCGATGAGTAGTTGCGGCAGCAGCATGAGAAACATCCCGCTGACCGCAGCGAATGCGGCAGCCAGCAACAACAGGCCGCCGAGCACGTAGCAAACGATTAACAACACGCTTGTCTCCTACTCAGGTTGGCGGATCGAGTACCACGGCCGTGCCGTAGGCCACGATCTCACTCATGGTCTGGCCGATTTCTGCCGAATCGAAACGCATCATCACCACGGCATTGGCACCCATCACCGTGGCATTGGCCACAAGCCGGTCGAGCGCATGCCGACGGGCTTCCTCGAGCATTTGCGTGTATTCGTGGATTTCGCCACCCACGATGGAGCGCAATCCAGCCATCACGTTGCCGCCGATGCCGCGACTACGCACCACCACGCCGAATACCTGCCCCTTGACCTGCTTCACCTGATGGCCAGGCACGTTTTCTGTTGTGACGACGAGCATGTCTGTGACTCCCCTTGGTTAACTTGGAAGGCGCTAAGCCGTGCGGCTAAACATACGCCGCACTGCCCTGCCCCGAAAGTGGCCGATGCCCCTCCCCCGGCTTCCGACACATACGCGCGAATCATGCGGTATGTCACCATCGAGCGCGCATCGCACAGCCGCTGTGCCGCGTGCTTCCCAACACGTTCCACCACTGGATTAGGGGTCGTCGACAATGAAGTTGAACAAACTCAAACCGCTGGCTTACAGCATCATGCTGGGCATGGGTCTACTGGCCGGAGTGAGTAGTGCGCAGGCTGCCGACCAGCCAGCCAGCCAACCGGCCGGCCAGAGCGCCAACGTGTTGCGTGCCACCCTCGACAACGGCCTGCGCGTGGTGATCGTGCGCGACACACTGGCACCGATGGTCACCACGCAGATCACCTATCTCGCTGGCGGCTACGAAACACCTAAGGGTTTCCCCGGCAGTGCGCACGCGCTGGAGCACATGATGTTCCGCGACAGCACCGGTATGACCGGCGCACAGTTGAACGAGATGACCGGCAAGATGGGTGGCGATAACAACGCTTTCACCACCAATGACGCCACCCAGTATTACTTCGTAGCACCGTCGGCATATCTCGACATCCTGCTGCATATCGAAGCCACCCGCATGCAGGGCGCGATGATTTCCGACAAGGACTGGGGCCTCGAAAGAGGCGCGATCGAGCAGGAGGTGTCGCGCGATATTTCCGACCCCGGCTTCCTCGCGTTCGAGAACGCCGAGCGCACTTTGTATGCCGGCACCGGCTACGAAGAAGATCCACTGGGTACGCGCCCTTCGTTCGACAAAACCACTGGAACCGCACTGCGACAGTTCTACAAGGATTGGTACGTACCGAACAACGCCATCTTCGTGATCGTCGGCGATGTTGATCCCCAAGCAACCCTGGCCCAGGTCAAGCAACTGTTTGGCTCGATCCCCCAGCGCGCCACGCCAACACGCGTACCAGTGGCACTGCAAGCGTTCAAGCCGAAAACCATCAGCAGCACCACACCGGAGGGCACCGGCGCCGTGCAATTCATGTACCGCCTACCGGGCATGCAGTCGAAGGATTACGCCGCGTCGCAGGTGCTCATGGATGTGCTGAGCAACGCGCGTAGCCAGCTGTCCGAGCTGGCCTCGCAGGGCAAGGTACTCAGCGCGGATGCACAGGCGCAGCCGTTCGCACATGGTGGCATCGGCATAATGGAGGCTGGCTTCCCGAAAGGCGGCGACGCCAAGCAGACGCAAGCCGATCTCGATGCCGTGATCACGCAGTTACTGAAAGATGGCGTATCGCCTGATCTGGTCGACGCGGCGAAACGCTCTGAACTGAGCCAGGCCGAGTTCAACAAGAACAGCGCCGTGACGCTGGCCAGTGCATGGTCGCAGGCGATTGCCTGGCAGGGCTTGGAATCGCCTGATCAGGCCGAGGATTTGATTCGCAACGTAACGGTGGATGACGTAAACCGCGTCGCCCGCGATTACCTAAAGCCGGATGCTCGCGTCACCGTAGTGCTCACCCCTGACCAGAACGGCAAGCGTCCACCGGATAGCAGTGGCTTTGGCGGCAGCGAATCGTTCGGTAGTGACGACAAACTCGATGCACCGCTGCCGGAATGGGCGGATAAGGCACTGAGCAAACTCGACGTGCCGCACTGGACGCTGGCCCCCGTCGACATGAAGCTCGACAACGGCATTCGACTGATCGTGCAGCCGGAGAGCATCAGCAAGACCGTCACGGTGGTTGGTCACGTTGATCAAAATGACAAGCTGCAAGAGCCTAAAGGACAGGACGGTGTCGGTCGGCTGCTGTCTACGTTGTTCGACTACGGCTCCACCCACTTGGATCGCACCGCCTTCCATAAAGCGTTGGACGACATCTCTGCCACCGAATCCGGCGGTGCCGATTTCAACCTGGCCGTGCTGAGTCAGCATTTTGATAAAGGCATGCAATTACTCGCCGACAACGAATTGCACCCTGCGCTGCCACAGCAAGGCTTCGACGTGCAGCGCAGCACCTTGGCGCGCACGCTCACCGGCGAGCTGCAGTCGCCGGAGTACAAGATGTTCCAGGCGCTGAAACACGGCCTCTATCCTGCTGGCGATCCGGGCCTGCGTGAAGCAACGCCGGCCACCGTAAACACGCTGACGCTGCCGAACGTGCAGGATTACTTTGCCCAGACCTATCGCCCTGACCTGACCACCATCGTAGTGGTCGGTGATGTAACACCCGAACAAGCCAAGGCCACCGTTGAGAAGTACTTCGGTGATTGGAAGGCCACGGGTCCGAAACCCGATGTCGTGCCCAAACCGGTGCCGCTCAATCCCGCCGGCTACACCGTGGTGAACAATGCCTATGCGTCGCAGGACCAGGTGATGTTGGGTCAGATGCTCGACCTCAACCTGTACAACCCTGATCGCTACGCCTTGAACCTCGGCAACGACGTACTCGGCGGCAATGGTTTCGCCTCACGTTTAATGGTCGATGTGCGCGTACGTCATGGCTACGCCTACGGTGCCGGATCGGGCATGCAGTTCGACCGCTCGCGCACAATCTTCTACGTTCAGTACGGTAGCGATCCAGGCAAGGTGGCGCCGGTGGATGCATTGATCCGCAGCAATCTGGCAGACATGCAAAACAACCCGGTGAAAGCGGAAGAGTTGGCCAATGCACGCCAGTACGAAATCCGCTCGATTCCACTGGGCGTATCCAGCGTCAACCGCATCGCAAAGTCACTAGTGAAATGGGGCTATACCGGCGAGCCATTGGATCAACCGATGGTTGCCGCCCACAACTACCTCAACCTCACTGCTACCCAGGTGCAGGATGCTTTCAAGAAATATTTGAAGCCGCAGCATCTGGTGCAGGTGGTACAAGGGCCAGCGCCGGATAAGCACTAAATCACGCCGGATTAGCGTCGGGCCTAAGTCGTTCCCTTCTCCCTTCGGCGACCCGAAGGGAGTCCCTGTGGGAGAGAAGGTTCCCGCAGGGCGGATGAGGGTACGGCGAAACACCAACGTGACGCGCTGACCGAACCCTCACCCGCCTGCCGGCACCCTCTCCCAGTGAGAGAGGGCTACCACATTGGGGCTCAACGTTAATCCGACAGCACCATCGCAAGCCGGCTCGCAATCGCTGCGGGCCGGCCTCTACATCACGCAGTCGCTGCCTTACCGTGCTGCGGCCGATCCAGATTCGGCAAGAACACGGTGATGATGCCAATCAACGGCAAGTAAGCGCACAACTGATAGACGAAATCGATACCGTGGCTATCGGCGATCTGCCCCAGCACGGCGGCACCTACGCCGCCCATGCCAAACGCGAAACCGAAGAACAGACCCGAGATCATGCCGACACGACCTGGAATCAATTCCTGCGCGTAAACCAGGATGGCCGAGAACGCCGATGAAAGGATCAGCCCGATCACCACGGTAAGCGCGCCCGTCCACATCAACCCGACGTGCGGCAGCAATAGCGTGAACGGTGCCACGCCGAGGATCGACGCCCAAATCACGTACTTGCGACCGATCCGGTCACCCACCGGGCCACCGATCAGCGAACCAATCGCCACCGCCGCAAGAAACACGAACAAATGCGTCTGCGCGTTCTGCACCGATACGCCGAACTTATGGATCAGGTAAAAGGTGTAATAGCTGCTGATGCTGGCCAGGTAGAAGTACTTAGAGAAAATCAGCAAGCCGAGGATCGCGATTGAACCGATCACCTGATTGCGTGAAAGCACCACCGCCGACGCATGCCGCGCTTTCGCCTTGCCACGGGTGCGATGGTGTTGCGCATACCAGCGGCTTACCTGTAACAGCACCACCATCGCCAGCAACGCCGCCAGCGAGAACCACGCCACGCTGCCGCGCCCGTACGGCACGATCACCCATGCGGCCAGCAGTGGCCCCAGCGAAGCCCCTGAGTTGCCGCCCACTTGGAATAGCGATTGTGCCAACCCGTGTCGTCCACCCGACGCCATGCGCGCCACGCGCGAGGATTCGGGATGGAACACCGACGAGCCCGTGCCAACCAGGGCCGCTGCCACCAGCAGTACGGCGAAGTTCGGTGCGGTCGCCAGCAGCAGCAAGCCGCACAACGTGAAACCCATGCCCACCGGCAACGAATAAGGCATCGGCTTGCGATCAGTGACGATGCCCACCAACGGTTGCAGCAACGAGGCCGTGACTTGGTAGGTCAGCGTGATCAAGCCGATCTGCCCGAAGTTCAGGTGGAAATCGCCCTTCAATACGGGGTAAATCGCCACGATCAACGACTGGATCATGTCGTTGAGCAGGTGCGCGAAACTGATCGCGCCGAGTACAGAAAATGCCGTGCCCTCTTGTGCTGTCGCCGTAGGGGCAACGGACAACGGGGCGGATTCAACACGGGTTTGCATGGGGAGGCTCGTTGGCTCTGGGGGAGTCCCACGCATTGCGCGGGCGACGATGCAAGATTAGAGTGAACCGTCACGGCCCGCATGTGTCAGCGGGTCAACTTTCATCGAATTTGGGCCATAACGTGCGCAACGCTCGCATCGATGCCTACGAAGACACGCCACGCAACGTGGTTGCCACCGGCAACGAGTACCCACCGCATCGCGTCCTGCCCGCCCATTCACACCGTCGCGGGCAGTTGCTTTACGCGGCGACCGGCGTGCTCACGGTGATTACCGATGCAGGCAGTTGGGTCGTGCCGCCACAACGCGCGCTGTGGATTCCCGCAGGTGTCATGCATGAAATACAGATGGGCGGCCCGGTATCTACACGCAGCGCCTACATAAGTCGAGACGCCTACGCAGCCGCCAGCCTGCCTGCGCACTGTGAAGTGATCGCTGTATCGCCGCTGCTGCATGCATTGCTGCTGGAGGCGGTGGATCTGCCTGCGCTGTACGCGCTGGATAGTCGAGATGGTCGCGTCATGGCATTGCTGCTGGACGAAATCAGCCGCATGCCTACCCTTGCCTTGAACACGCCATTACCACGCGAGCCGCGCCTGGCACGATTGTGCCGCGCACTGCTTGATGCGCCATCACTGGAGATCGACATCAATGCGATGGCGGCACGTGCCGGTATGAGCCGGCGCAATTTCACCCGGCTGTTTCGTGAACAAACCGGCATGAGCTTCAGCGCGTGGCGGCAACAAGCCTGCTTGCTGGCGGCATTGACGCGATTGAGCAACGGCGCATCGATCACTGAAGTGGCCATCGATCTCGGCTACCGTAGTTCGAGCGCCTTCACCGCTGTATTCCGCCGCGTACTCGGCGCGCCGCCAAGCCGCTATCTCGCCCTGCCTGCGAGTATTGTCGAGGTTTGACGATGTAGCTCACATACACCTTGGACGAAGCAACTTATGGAACTGTCATATGAACGACAACTTGCAACGCCAATCTGAGAGCATGAACACCAGTCTCGTTAGTGATGCCGCCGTGTCCCACGCCGCAGGCTCTGCCCGCCCCGATACCGCGCCTGCACCCGCGCCGGCCGCAAGCCCCGCGCCCGACTTCAACGACAACCGCCTGTATATCCATCGCGAGTTGTCGCAACTTCAGTTCAATATCCGCGTGCTGGATCAGGTATTGGATGAGCGCATGCCGATCATGGAGCGGCTGAAGTTCTTGCTGATCTTCTCCAACAACATGGACGAGTTCTTCGAGATCCGAGTTGCCGATCTAAAGAGCCAGATTGCGTTCGAGCACGAAATCATCGGCCCAGATGGCACCCCGCCGCGACGTGCACTGGCCGAGATCAGCGAGATCGCACATCGGCAGATTGCCCGGCAATACACCATTCTCAATGAACACGTGCTCCCGGAGCTGGCGCAGCACGGCATTCGTATCGTGCGCCGCGAGGAGTGGTCGGCCGCACAGAAGTTATGGGTGCGCCGCCATTTCCGTCACGAAGTAGCGCCGCTGATCACACCGATCGGCCTCGACCCCACGCATCCGTTTCCGTTGCTGGTCAACAAAAGCCTCAACTTCATCGTGCAGCTGGAGGGCGTGGATGCCTTCGGTCGCGATTCGGGGCTGGCGATCGTCCCGGCGCCGCGCATCCTGCCGCGCATCATGCGGCTGCCGGATGATGTCTGCGAAGGTGGCGAGAACTATGTGCTGTTGTCGTCGATCATCCACGCGCATGCCGACGAGCTGTTTCCTGGCATGCAGGTGCTCGGTTGCTATCAGTTCCGGCTCACCCGCAATGCCGACCTCAGCCTCGATCCGGAAGACACCGAGGATCTCGCGCGTGCGCTACGCGGCGAACTCTATTCGCGCCGTTTCGGCGATGCGGTACGACTGGAGGTCGCCGACAACTGTCCCAAGCCGCTCACCGATCACCTGCTCCGCCAGTTCGGGCTGTCCGAGGCTGAGCTCTACGAAGTGAACGGCCCGGTGAACCTGGCACGGCTTTTCGATATCGCCTCGCATAGCAATCACCCAGCGCTGAAATTCGCGCCGTTTGTGCCCTCTATCCCGAAGGCGCTGAAGAAGAACGAGAACCTGTTCCAGGTGATTGGCAAGCAGGATGTGCTGCTGCTCCACCCCTATGAGTCTTTTGCGCCTGTGGTCAACCTGCTGTGGCAGGCAGCGAAAGATCCCAGTGTACTGACGATCAAACAGACGCTTTATCGAAGCGGAGCGAACTCGGAAATCGTCGACGCGTTGGTTGAAGCTGCGCGCGCGGGCAAGGAAGTCACCGTAGTGATCGAACTACGGGCACGCTTCGATGAAGAATCGAATCTTGCACTGGCCGCCCGCCTGCAGCAGGCGGGCGCGGTGGTGATTTACGGTGTCGTCGGCGTGAAAACGCACGCCAAGCTGATGCTGCTCCAGCGTCGTGAAGGAGCCGAACTGGTGCGCTATGCACACCTCGGCACAGGCAACTACCACACCGGTAACGCACGCCTGTATACCGACTACAGTCTGCTCACTTCTGATCAGGTGCTCTGCGAGGACGTGCACCGGCTCTTCAGTCAGCTCACCGGCATGGGCAAAGTGTTGCGCATGCGCAAGCTGCTACACGCACCCTTCACGCTGAAGAAAACACTGCTGGATCTGATCGCGCGTGAAACCGCTCATGCGGTAGCTGGGAAACCTGCGCAGATCATCATCAAGATCAATGCGCTCACCGACGCGAAGATGATACGCGCGCTGTACAAAGCCAGCAGTGTCGGCGTGCAGATCGAACTGATCGTACGCGGCATGTGCTGCCTGCGCCCGGGCATTGCCGGCATCTCCGACAATATCCGTGTGCGCTCCATTGTTGGCCGCTTCCTCGAACACAGCCGCGTGTACTGGTTCGCCAACGATGGCGATGAGCAGCTGTACCTGGCCAGTGCGGATTTGATGGAACGCAATCTCGACCGCCGCGTGGAAACAGGCTTCCCGATCACCGGCAAGAAGATGCAACAGCGGATCCGCAAAGAGCTGGATCTTTATCTGAGCGACAACAGCAGCGCCTGGCAACTGCAGTCGGATGGTACATATCTCCACCTGCAACCGCGCGAACATCACCAGCCGCGCAACGTGCAGACACAGTTGTTGGAAAAGATTTGCGTTGCGGGGGCTGGTACGGCGATTTGAGCGATGGACTCTCGCGATGCACCTCTACGCATCGCGAGCCGTCATTCCGGCGCAGGCCGGAATCCAGTGGGTTATCGCCGGATCAAGCGATATCGCAGAAAGCAAACGTTAGGCGAATTCACACACGACCACGCGAAAATCAAACCGTGAGTCCACTGGATTCCGGCCTGCACCGGAATGACGAGCAAAACACGAGCTCATCTCCTAGCCACTAGCGCTCTCTTTGAAGCGTTAGTGGTCCGAGCAAGCCATCAAACGTGCCGGATTTTGTGCACCCAAGCCACATAACGATCGACAAAACCCTGCAGGAATTTCCGCGTGCCTTCGTTGGTGACGTTGCCTTCAGCGTCGATCAAATCCTCACTGAATTTGATGAACACTTCAGGCTGTCCCAGCAAGGGCACGTCTAGATAAGCCAACACATTACGCAGATGCTGTTGCGCCAACGCGGTGCCGGTGGCGCCTATCGAAGCGCCAAGCACTGCGCCCGGCTTGCCGGCAAAGGAGTTGGTGCCCCAGGGCCGTGCCCCGAGATCCAGCGCGTTTTTCAGCACACCAGGGATCGACCGGTTGTATTCCGGCGTGACAAACAGCAGAGCATCGGCCGCCTCTATCTGCTGCTTCAAACGCTTACCCTCGACTGGGTAATCGTGGTCGAAATCCTGGTTGTAGAGCGGCAGGTTGTCGATGCGCACATGCTCGAAAGTCACCTCCGCCGGCGCAAGCTTTTCCACCGCGCGTGCCAACTTGCGATTGATCGAATCCTTGCGAAGGCTGCCTACGATTACAGCTA
>JBARCX010000026.1:0-31018 GCA_049794535.1 Rhodanobacter sp. | reverse complement strand
TATCGCCACTGTCCCCCGCCTACGCAGAAACGACGAGCTAAAAAATATCGCGTACATACGATTTCAGCATCGATGCATGAACCACCGAACACTACCCATCACTCGTAAACGTGCAGCCGTCCAAACGTCCACGCGTGATACGACTTCACCAAGTCCGTATCCGAGCAATCCACATACAACCCATTACAACGCTCGCGCAACTTCGTAGCCGCAGAGAAATACGAGTCGATAGGCAGGCCGGCTGCCTGCAACACCATGCTCGGCAGGAAAGCGATGTCGAGCACCGGATAACTCGGCAACGACGCGCCGGCAAAGTTGCTCTTGATCATGTAGTACGTGATGTAGTCCTTACGCCGCACCAGCTCGGGCGGCAAAGTGCGCGGCAGCGTCACCATCGCACCATCGAACGATGGCTGATGATCACCAAAATGCACCAGCACGGTCGGCTGCTCGCGTTCGAGGAAGTCGTGTTCCAGTCCACGCATCGCCACGTCGGAATCATGCAGGCGCTGCAGGTAGGTATCGAAGTTCAATGCAGACTTTGCGGGCAGGCCTTGCAGCAGGTTCTGGAACGCCGGTGGCAAGGTCGACATCGGGTCGTCGTGCGGGCCGTGCTGATTGATCGTCAGGATCATGATGAATACCGGTTGCCCCGGCTTCTTCACCTGATCATAGACGCGCTTGGCCGCAGCAAACATCTGCGCATCGGTCTCTTCCCAGTCGTCCAGACCGAGCTGCGAAGCACCAAAGAAATGATCGACGCCATAAGCCTTGTAGGCATCGCGACCGTTGAGGAAGGTGCCGTTGGTGGGATAGACCGCTACCGTGAGATAACCCAGCCGCTGCAGCAGCAATGGCAGTGAATCGCGGACATGCGGCGCCAGCACATAAGGCGCATACATGCCGCCCGGGCCAAAAATATCCTGCGGCATGCCGGTGAGCGCGGCGAACTCGCTCACCCAGGTACCACCACCGAAGGTATGCGTACGCATCGGACCATGCCCACGGGTGCGCTCATCGGGCTGCAGCATGGCTACGTTGCAAGCCGGTACGGTGCAATGGGTGAAGGGCGCGGGATCGAAGGTGCTCTCTTCCAGCACCTGCACGATGTCTGGATAGGAAGCTGGTGTCGTTGTCACCGGCGTGGGTGTAGCCGTGGCTTGCCATTGTTGCTCGGCGACTTCGTCACTCGACATCGCGGGCAAGTGCACGCGTGAATCGCGCAGATTGACGAAGAAGTTCGTCAATTGCGCGTCGTCGGACATCTTGTCCCAGGTGTCGCGCGCATGGACTTCAGCAAAGGGGCCGGTAGGCATCAGGCAGACCCAGAACACCGCCAGGCACAGCGCGATGCCTGCGACACGCACACCCGCCCGTGCTGCAGTGCGCAAGCCGGCAAACAGCTTTTGGTCACCACGCCAGACCAGCCACAACACCACCGGAATAGCCACGCAGATCGCGATAGCCATGACGTAGAGGTGCGGGTAATGCTGCAAGGTCTCCAGCAGGCTGGAATGCATGTAGTAGACAAAGTCCGCCGGCATCAACGGCGACTCGAGATAGTTCTGTTTGAACACCGCCAGGCATCGCAGCAGCACGAACAGGCCGCCACTGACAACGAGCGCAACGGCGGCCCGCGCGAACGTGAAAAGCCCAATACCGAACAAGCACAGCATCAACGCGAACACGAAACCGCGCTGCTCCAGCTGCGGCTCCTGCCAGGCGGTAAACCACACGCATACAGCGAAGAAAATCAACGCGCAGACCGAAGTCACGCGGTTCCGCGTGGTGCGAAACGAAAGCCACTGCATGGTTCTTATGCCCCTGGGGACGCACTTTGTCGTGCGGCGCATCAATGTTTGGATTGTCAACGTAGTGTCATTTTAGTGCTTATTAGAGCCCGTGACGTATTCACTACTGACATCGCATGAATATCCGGGCGCCACACGCCAAACCTCGTAAGAACTGCGAACCGTCATCCCGATCTGGTAGGTTTCTCAACCTGCATGTCACTGTCGGAACCGTTATGTCGCCTGGTCTTTACCGTCTCGCCGCCCTCACTGCTGCCCTTGTACTCGCTGGTTGCGCCAGCCAATCGGCTCCCAAGCCGGACCAAACGCCAGTCAACGTGCGCGCTGATGTCGCGATTCTGGAAACCACCGACCTGCACGCCAACGTACTCAGTTACGACTACTACAAGCAGAAGGCCGACCCCACGCTGGGCTTTGAACGTACCGTCACGTTAATCCGTCGCGCACGGTCGCAGTTCACCAATACCTTCCTGTTTGATGCCGGTGACACCATCCAGGGCAGCGTGCTGGCCGATTATCAGGCGCTGGTAAAGCCTGTCAGTTGCGATCAGGCGCTGGCGATCTATCGTGCGATGGACTCGGTCGGTTACGACGGCGGCACCATTGGCAATCACGAATACAATTACGGCCTGCCCTTCCTCGCGCAGGTCACCGGCACGCCGATGAATGTGGATGGCGTGAGCCAGCAGCGCTGTGCCGGCCCGCACTACCCGCTGGTGCTCTCCAATGTGCTCAGTGCGCGCGACGGTCAGCCTATTTTCAAGCCGTGGGCCATCGTGGAACGCAAGATCGCGGCATATACACCGGATGGCAGCCAGCTCAGCCTTCCATTGAAGATCGGCATCATTGGCTTTGCACCACCGCCGATCATGCAGTGGGACAAGCAGAACCTCGACGGCAAGGTCACGGTGACGGGCGTGGTTGAGGCTGCACAGAAGTATCTGCCGGAGATTGAGGCACAACACCCGGATGTAATCATCGCGATCCTGCACGGTGGCCTCAATACGGCTCCCTACAACTCCAACATGGAAAACGGCGGCTGGTACCTGGCCGGGTTGCCAGGAGTCGACGTGCTACTGCTTGGCCACGAGCACACTGAATTTCCCGGCAAGCGCTTTGCCGACATGACCGACGTGGATAACCAGCACGGTTTGGTGCGTGGCGTACCTGCCGTCATGGGCGGTTTCTTCGGCAAAGACCTCGGCGTGATCAAGCTCGCGCTCGAGCGGCAAAACGGGCGCTGGGTCATCGACAAGAGCCAAACTCAAAGTGAAGTGCGTCCGATCTGCACCAAGCCCGGCGATGCGACATCCTGCGTGCCCGCCGACCCCGCTATTGCACCGCTGGTGGGCACGGAGCAACAGGCCGCAGTGGCCTACGTCAACACGCCCATCGGCAACAGCTCCGTCCGAATGAGCAGTTATTTCTCCGACGTCGGCGACATGAGCGCATTGGCTGCCGTCAACGCGGCACAAACCGACTACGTGCGCACCGAGTTACCGCACCAGCATCCGGAATTGGCCAAAGTGCCGGTCCTGTCCGCTGCTGCCGCGTTCCGCACCGGCTTTGGCGGCCCCGACGACTACACCGACGTAGCACCCGGCCCACTCACCTTGCGCAGCGCCGCGGATCTCTACTTCTATCCGAACACACTGACGGCGGTGAAGATCGACGGCGCGGGCCTCAAGGCATGGCTGGAGCAATCCGCCGATCGCTTCAACCGTATCGATCCGACCAAAACGGATGAGCAGCCACTGATCAACAATCGCTACCCAGGCTTCAATTTCGACCAGATCCAGGGCGGCATCGCCTACACCATCGACGTATCCAAGCCGGTCGGTCAACGCATCACCAAGCTGACGTATCACGGTAAGCCGATCAGCCCCGAACAACCGTTCATCGTGGTCACCAACAACTACCGCGCCAGCGGTGGCGGCCATTTCCCCGGCCTCGATGGCAGCAACATCGTGCTGGAAGCCGAGGGCACCCGCGAGATCGTGGCGCAATGGTTGCAACACCATCACGACATCACTGCAAAGGATTTGCCGGCCCGCTCGTGGCACTTTGCCCCGCTGAAAACCCACGGCCCGGTGGTGTTCACCGTCGCTGCTGGCAAGGCCGACATCGCACAGGCGGCGGGCCTCAAGAACATCAGCCAGCAGCAAGACCACGGCGACGGTACCGCGACGTACACCATCAATCTCGCGCACTGATCCGCCGAGCTGCGCAGTTAGCCCCTCCCCACGGCGACCCGAAGGTAGTCCCGTGGGAGAAGGGTTCAATAGTCACTGCCTTGAGTTCGTGTTGAGCTGCGGCACTTACCCAAAAAGATTTTAAACAGGCCCTAATGCAACGCAGCGCGTGTGGCATATACCGGATCATGCGAGCTTTATCAGTCCGCCAGTTGTGCAGCAACGACTTCGCATGTCGAAACGTCCCGCCGCACGAAATATGCGCGGCGGGACTAGACCAAAAGCGATAGGCATAGCCGGCCAATTGATACAGTTGAAACCAATCGGCCATCTATACAGACTTATTTCAACGCCGTCGCACTGCGGCGTGACATATGCACAAAAATCTGTTGACAGCCGCGACGAACCCCGCCTATCGTCGGAGCCATGTCGCCATCTTTCCTACCAGCACGCATGTACATTCTCTCGGCTAATGCCGAGCGTGCCTCGCTGGCTATGGGCGTCATCGCGACATCCATTACTAATGCAGCCATTAGCACTGCACCCATTACCGTCACGACTATTACCACCGGCACCGGTACTATCGGCTCCGGGTGGATGTCCGTGCGCGAGTAGTAACACTCACACGCAACGGCCCGCCCTCGAAGAGGCGGACCGGCACACACCGACACGCCAGCGAGAACGGGCCTCAACAGGAGGCTACCGTGATTACCTGCGCACCCCAGCAAGCACAGCATTCGCAATCGTTACCACCACCCGTGGCGGCGCGGGTTGGCACGCCACGCCGACGTGTATTGGCGGTGGGCTTGATAGGTCCCGGCCGCGTCGGCAGCGCCTTACTCGAACAACTACGCGCCGCGCAATCGCGGCTGGCGCACGAGGCCGGGCTGGAACTCAAGCTATGCGGCGTCACGGCGAGCAAACGCATGTGGCTTGATTGCGACGATCCGGAACTCAATGCGCGATGTCATAGCGCACAGACCTGGCGACCTAGCGATCTCGACGAATTCGCCGCCCATGTGCGTGGTGACGATGGTCGTCACGCACTACTGATCGATTGCAGCGCGAACGATGTCGTCGCCACTCATTACCCGCGCTGGCTCGCCGCCGGCCTGCATGTGGTAACACCGAACAAGCTTGCCGGCAGTGGTCCACTGCCGCGCTGGCAGACGATCCGCGCCGCCTGCGCCAGCGGTGCACGTTTCCGTTACGAAGCCACGGTGTGCGCCGGCTTGCCGGTGGTGCAAACCCTGCGCGACCTGCTCGACACCGGCGACGAGCTGCTCGCGGTGGACGGCATGTTCTCCGGCACGCTGGCCTGGCTGTGTAATCGCCACGATGGTCAACAACCGTTCTCCGCATTGCTCCGTGAGGCACATGCGCTGGGCTATACCGAGCCCGATCCGCGCGAGGATTTGTCCGGCGTCGATGTGGCGCGCAAGCTGGTGATCCTTGCCCGCGAAGCTGGCTGGCCGCTGTCACTCGACGAGGTTGCCGTGGAAAGCCTGGTGCCACCGACACTGGCCAAGCTGCCTCTGGACGAATTCATGCAGCGACTCGACGAACTCGATGCCCCCATGGCCGCCAAGCTGGCCGAGGCGCGTGCTGCCGGGGGCGTACTGCGCCATGTTGCCAGTCTCGATCAGCTCGGCCGTGCTCGCGTCACGCTGACGGTATTGCCCAACACCCATGCGTTTGCTCATACCCGCATGACCGACAACATCGTGCAATTCCGCACCCGTCGCTATCACGACAACCCGCTGCAGGTGCAAGGCCCTGGTGCGGGGCCGGAAGTCACCGCCGCCGGCGTATTCGCCGATCTGCTACGCATCGCCGAGTCATTGGAGGCACGCGCATGAGCCCCCATCTGACAAGTACCGATTTGCTGGAAGCTGTGATGTCCGTACCCAAGCGCGCCCGTACCGCCTATGCCATTGCCCCCGCCAGTGTCGGCAACGTTGGGGTGGGCTTCGACATCCTGGGCCACAGCATGAGTGGCGCTGGCGATCGCGCCGAAGTGCGCCGTATTGACGAGCCCGTGGTTCGCATTGCCGCGATTCGCGGTGTAGTCACCGAGCTGCCGACCGATCCACGACAGAACACCGCCGGCACGGCACTGCTCGCGTTGCGCAAAGCGCTTGGCCTGCAGCATGGCTTTGAACTCGTGTTGCACAAAGGCATTGCACTGGGCTCGGGCATGGGTGGCTCGGCCTCTTCCTGCGTCGCTGCACTGGTGGCTGCGAATGCCTTGTTGGAACGCCCCCTATCCGCAGAAGCGCTGTATGGCTTCGCGCTGGAAGGTGAAGCTGTCGCCAGCGGCGGTCGCCATGGTGACAACGTGGGGCCGATGCTACTTGGCGGCCTGGTGCTCGCCACACGCGAACGACTGCTGCGCATTCCGGTACCGAGCGACTGGCATTGCGCACTCGTCCATCCGCATTGCGTGCTGGAAACGCGCAAGGCACGCGCGGCACTAGCCGGCGACTACGCGCTCGGCGAATTCGTGGCACAAAGCGCCAATCTCGCACTGGTACTAGCGGGCTGCTATCGCGGCGAAGCTGCTCTCGTACGTGAGGGACTGAAGGACGTACTGGTGGAACCACGCCGCGCACCGCTCGTCCCTAACTTCGCCCACGTAAAGCAGGCTGCGATGGATCACCGCGCACTCGGTGCGAGCATCTCAGGTGGTGGCCCCAGCGTCTTCGGTTGGTATGAAAAACGTGCCGATGCCGAAGCAGCCGCTGTCGCCATGCGCGCCGCCTTCGCGGAAGTCGGGTTGGACAGCGACAGTTTCGTCGCTCCTATCGATGGCCCGGCCGCCTCACTTATCGACGGGATCGAGAACTAAGTCGCTGCGCACGCCACTAAAGCTGCAGCACTTCGCGCCGCGCCGCCAAAAAATCCGGATAAGAACATGACCGAACCTTTGCTCTATCACAGCACCCGTGGCGCCAGCGACTCCGCCACGCTTAGCCAGGCGATCGCCGCGGGACTCGCACCCGATGGCGGGCTGTACGTGCCCGAGGCATTGCCGCGGTTCGATATATCAGCGTTCAGCCCACATGGAACACTTGCCGATACCGCCACCACACTGCTCACGCCATTCTTTACTGGCGATGCGTTGGCGAGCGAACTTCCAGCGATCTGCGCTGAAGCATTGACCTTCGACGTTCCGCTGCGCCGGTTACCGCATACCGATGCAAGCATGTTGGAGCTATTCCATGGGCCGACGGCGGCCTTCAAGGATGTTGGTGCGCGCTTCCTCGCTGCTTGTCTGCGCCGACTGCCACGGAGTCATGCGCAACCGTTGACGATACTGGTCGCCACCTCCGGCGATACCGGTGCGGCGGTAGGCGCCGCGTTTCACGGTCAACCCGGCGTCAACGTGGTCATCCTGTACCCGGATGGTCTGGTCTCGCCACGCCAGGCGCATCAACTCGGCTGCTTCGGTGACAACGTGCAGGCGCTCCGTGTGCAAGGCCGTTTCGACGATTGCCAGCGCATGGTGAAGGCAGCTCTCAACGACACCGAGCTGCAAGAACACATGCCACTGTCTTCGGCCAACAGCATCAGCCTCGGCCGGTTGTTGCCACAGATGAGTTACTACGCACACGCCGCGCTGAGCTGGTGGCACGAGCATGGAACACCGCTGAATGTCATCGTGCCCACCGGCAATCTCGGCAATGCCTTGGCCTGCCTGTGGGTACGCGAAATCGGCCTGCCCATTGGCCAGTTGCGGCTGGCCTGCAACGCCAACACCACCCTGCCTGACTTTTTCGCAGGTGCCGACTACTCGCCACGTGAGGCGATAGCCACACTGGCCAATGCGATGGATGTCGGTGCACCCAGCAACTTCGAGCGGTTGCGTTGGACCTATCCCCACGCGCACGAGCTACGCGAGCAATTGCAGGCAGCGAGCGTGGACGACGCATCGATCCGCCACACCATCGCTCACCACGCAAACGAATATGGCGAGGTGTTCTGCCCACACACCGCCACCGCGATGCATGTACTCGATCGCTTGCGCGAAACCGGTGACGGCTCGCCGTGGACGGTGGTAGCCACCGCCCATCCGGCAAAGTTCGAAAGCGTGGTGGAACCACTGGTCGGCAAGCCGGTAGCGGTGCCGCCCGCACTGGCGTCGATGCTGCTACGCCCTGCCTCGGCCGAACCGCTGGAAGCGAACGACCACGCGCTGCGCGAATGGCTTCTGCAACGCGTGGAAGAGGCTATGCCAGTGCCGTGAGAATGGCTTCGGTCGATCGCACCCGACCCAGCCGCGGGAAGATATTCTCCACGGCAAAGCGGTGATTCTCGGCGCTGGCCCCGCTCATCGCGTCCTCGGCGAGAATCAACGCGTAACCAAGCTCCCAAGCCGTACGTGCGGTCGACTCCACGCCAATGTTGGTGGAAATACCGCCAAGCACGATCTGGGTGATGCCGCGGCGACGCAGTTGTAGATCCAGCTCGGTGCCATAGAACGCGCCCCATTGGCGCTTGATGATGAGGATGTCGCTGTCGGCTACCGCCAGTTCCTCGGGGAACTCCCACCAGTCTTCCGACAGGCCTTTGACCGGCGGTGGCTGGTCCACAGGCTGCTTCGGAGCATCGGCGAAATCCGGCGACCAGCCCACGCGCACCAATACCACCGGCGCACCCAGAGCACGAAAACGCTTGGCCAGCGCAGCGCCCCGGCTGAGCACTTCAGCCGCAGTATGCGGACCGCCGGCGTAGGGTGCGATACCCTTCTGCAAATCGATGAGCACTAATGCGGTGCTACGCGGATCGAGCTTTTCCACAAGATTCTCCAGGCATGAACGTGAGGGCATCCTCACTTAGGAGTTTATGAGGATGTCCTCACAAAAATCAACCGCTGCCGCGCGCACCCCACGGCGGCAACGCGGTCTGGAACGGGTAGCGTCGCTGCTGGAGGCGGCGGCAGCCTGTTTCGTCGAAAAGGGTTACGACGCTACCACGATGACCGAAATCGCTGCGCGCGCGGGAGCGGCCATCGGTTCGCTGTATCAGTTCTTCCCCACTAAGGAGCGCGTGGCGCAAGCCCTTCTCGACCAGTACGCACAAGCGCTCTATGCACGACTAGCCAAACTCACAAAACTTTCATCGAAGTGGAGCACCGATCAACTCGGCGCCGGACTGACCCGCTTCCTGGTGGCATTTCGCCGGAGTCACCCTGCCTTTGTGATGCTGGCCGAGTCGACGACCGTCCCAAACGAATACAGCATGGCCATACGCCAGCGTCTGCGCGCCGAGTTGCAGGCCCTGCTCGGCCTACACGCTCCGCACCTGCCAACCGCCGAATTGCAGGCCATCACCGTAGCGGTACAGCAGCTGATGAAGGCCGCCGTAGCGGTGAATGCAGAGCCCGGCCTAACCGGTCGTAAGGCCGCGCTGGAACAGCTTCAACACATGATGCAACTCTATCTGCGCACAGCACTGAGCAACTAATACCAAAGCAATTCGCCGCCGTATGGACGGCCATCCGTCCAGATGCCTGTTTGACGGCCTGATTTTGGCTTCGGAAAAATTTTCATAAAAAAATGTTTGACAACGTCCGGCACACTGCCGTACGTTCGGTGACATGTCGCAGCGCAACAGCCATCGCAGCATCGCCGAAAGGAACCGTCTCGTGACGGTCGACGGCCTGCTGCGACTTCGCGGCACGCTTCTACTTTCCCTTGTACTCGTACTCCTTATTACTAACGGAGGTGCGGGCTGAGGGCATGTGTCCAGGTAAATAGAAAATAACCTGAAGACTCCCAAAGAACCCCGCACCCGGAAACGGATGCGGGGTTTTTTTATGCCTTCGGCAACGCCCAAACAGCGGAGCCATGATGAATTCCCAAGACCCCTCTCAAAGCACCAGCAGCGAAGACGACGTAGTCGCCGAACGCGTGCGTATCTTCGACACCACCTTGCGCGACGGTGAGCAAGCGCCAGGCTTCTCGATGGATCGCCGCGCCAAGCTGCGCATGGCGCACGCCCTCGAAGCGCTGGGTGTGGATATCCTCGAAGCCGGCTTCCCGCAGGCTTCGCCGGACGATTTTGCTGCAGTTGCGGAAATCGCCTCCGCACTGAAATCGCCCACGATCTGCGCCCTGGCGCGATGTCAGCCGGGCGACATCGACACCGCAGGACGCGCGCTGGAACAAGCACGCCATTCACGCATCCATCTATTCCTGTCGACTAGCCCGCTGCATCGCGAACACAAGCTCAACATGAGCAAGGCGCAGGTGATCGATACCGCCGTCGCAGCGATCGAACGAGCACGCAGTCTGTGCCACGAAGTGGAGTTCTCTGCCGAAGACGCATTGCGCACTGAACCCGAATTTCTCGCCGAAGTATTCAGCGCCGCCGTGGCTGCCGGCGCCACCACACTCAACGCACCGGATACCGTGGGTTACACCACACCCTCCGAGATGGTCGAGTTGTTCACCTGGCTGCGCCGCCATGTGAAGGGCGCGGACAAGGTGATCTTCTCCAGTCATTGCCACGACGATCTCGGCATGGCGGTTGCCAATAGCCTGGCTGCAGTGAGTGCCGGTGCGCGCCAGGTGGAATGCACCATCAACGGCATCGGCGAACGTGCCGGCAATGCCTCGCTGGAAGAAGTTGTGATGGCACTGAAGGTGCGCGCACCGCACTTCAACGTAGACACGGGTATCGATACACGTCGCCTGTATCCCACCTCACGTCTGCTGACCCAGCTCACCGGCCAGGCCGTACCCCGCAACAAAGCGATCGTCGGCGAAAACGCGTTTGCGCATGAGTCGGGCATCCACCAGCACGGCATGCTCAAGCATCGCGGCACCTACGAAATCATGCGCCCGGAAGATGTCGGCATCGCCGAGACGAAACTGGTACTCGGCAAGCACTCGGGTCGCCACGCTCTGCGCCAGCGTTTGCAGACATTAGGCCACGAACCGAACGAAGCCGCGCTGGACGAGATCTTTG
Source organism: Rhodanobacter sp. (assembly GCA_049794535.1). Classification (GTDB taxonomy): domain Bacteria; phylum Pseudomonadota; class Gammaproteobacteria; order Xanthomonadales; family Rhodanobacteraceae; genus JBARCX01. The sequence goes on along the minus strand of JBARCX010000026.1, from coordinate 20,043 downwards.
TGCGCTTCAAAGTGCTGGCCGACAAAAAGCGCGAACTGCACGACGAAGATCTGGATGCATTGGCACTGGGCCACGATCCGGATGCCACCGGACCATGGCGACTGGCACAACTCAACACCAGCTCACACCTGGGTGGCAGCGCCTCTGCCTCGGTGAAGCTGACCCACGACGATGGCCACGAAGTCGGCGAAGCCGCCATCGGCGATGGCCCGGTGGATGCCGTACTGCGCGCGATCGAACGCGCTACCGGCGCCGACCTGGAGCTGACTCAATTCCAAGTGCGCGCTGTCAGTGAAGGCGGTGACGCGCAAGGGCACGCACAACTCACCGCGCGCCACGCCGCACGTGACTGGCGCGGCCACGGCGTCAGCACCGACATCGTCGAAGCCACCGCATTGGCTGCGCTGGCTATCGTCAATCGCATCGAACGCCAAGCACCTGCCGCAACGCAAAGCACCGCATCACCAAGCACCACGCAACCCCACACCACGCAAACCCTGGGAGCTTCTGCATGAGTACGCCCTTTCTCTGGCACAACGGCCATATCAAGCCGTGGGGCGAGGCCACTGTTCACGTCAGCACGCACGCGCTGCATTACGGCTCGTCGGTGTTCGAAGGCGAGCGCGTCTACGCAACACCGCAAGGTCCTGCTTACTTCCGTCTCGCCGAACACACCCGCCGACTGTTCGAGTCGGCCAAGATTTACGAGATCGAGATCGGCTACAGCGAAGACGAGATCAACGCCGCATGCCTGGAGTTGATCCGCGTAAACAACATGAAGTCGGCCTATGTGCGACCCATCGTGTTTCGTGGTGCTGGCGGCCTGGGCGTACTGCAGAAAGATGGCGCACCGGTCGACGTCGCGATCATGGCACTGGAATGGGGTGCGTATCTCGGCGAAGCCGCCGAGCGTGGTGCCGACGTGTGCGTGTCATCCTGGAATCGCCCCGCACCGAACACATTTCCAAGCTGGGCCAAGGCTGGCGGCAATTACCTCAGCAGCCAGCTGATCGGGATGGAAGCACGCCGCGGCGGTTACGACGAAGGTATCGCACTGGGCCACAACGGCCTGCTCAGCGAAGGCGCAGGCGAGAACCTGTTCCTGGTCAAACGCGGGCGTTTGCTCACGCCGCCTTCCAGCGCCGGCATCCTCGCGGGCATCACCCGCGACAGCGTGATCACGTTGGCCGAACAACTCGGCCTCACCGTTGAAGAGCGCGACCTGCCACGTGAAGCGCTGTACACCGCTGACGAAGTGTTCATGACCGGTACCGCCGCTGAAATCACACCGGTGCGCTCGGTCGATCGCAAGCCCGTCGGCACTGGTAAACCCGGCCCGGTAACACGTGCGCTGAAGGATGCCTTTTTCGGCCTGTTCGATGGCCGCACCGAAGACCGCTGGGGCTGGCTAGCACATGTGTCTGGTGTGGTCATCCCTGACCACGAAGATCAAAAAGCGGCCGTCCATGGCCGCACGGTCGCGTCTCCTGTGGTCATCCCTGACCACGAAAGTCAAAAAGCGGCCGTCCATGGCCGCACTCCTCAACAACAGCCCGCTCCAAAGGTGATGGCATGAGTCCGCGCACGTTGTTTGAAAAATTGTGGGACGCACACGTCGTCGTACCCGAAAGCGCCGACACACCGGCGATCCTCTACATCGACCTTCATCTGGTGCACGAAGTCACCTCGCCGCAAGCCTTCAGCGAATTGCGCGAGCGCGGACTGAAGCTAAGTCGCCCTGATCGCATGCTGGCTACGTTGGACCACTCCACGCCGACACTGCCGACAAGCGCCGATGGTGTTCGCCCCTACGCGAATGCCGAAGCGAAAGCGCAGGTCGAACAGCTGGAAACAAACTGCCGCGAATTCGGCGTCGAACTGCACGGTTGGGATAGTGCCGATCGCGGCATCGTGCACGTGATCGGTCCTGAGCTGGGCGCGACCCAGCCAGGCATGACGATCGTCTGCGGTGACAGCCACACCTCGACACACGGCGCGTTCGGCGCACTCGCCTTCGGCATCGGCACCACCGAAGTGGGCCACGTGATGGCCACACAGTGCCTGCTGCAACGCAAGCCGAAAACGCTGGCGATCCATGTGGACGGCCAATTGCCCGCAGGTATCGGCGCGAAAGATTTGATCCTGCACATCATCGGCACCATCGGTGTGGATGGCGGTACCGGTTACGTCATTGAATACCGCGGCGCGGCGATTGAAGCGCTGTCGATGGACGAGCGCATGACCGTCTGCAACATGTCGATCGAAGCCGGCGCGCGCGCCGGACTGATCGCACCGGACGAAACCACCTTCGCCTGGTTGAAAGGTCGCCCACGCGTGCCGCAGGGCAGCGCATGGGATGCCGCCGTGAAGCACTGGCGTGCACTGCGTACCGATGACGGTGCTGCGTATGACAGCGAAGTGCGCATCGATGCGAGCAAGGTCAAACCGACCGTCACTTACGGCACCCACCCTGGCATGGCGATCGCGATGGATGCACCCGTGCCCGCCGCGACCAATGCGCAGGAACATCGCGCGTTGGATTACATGCAGAGTCGTCCGGGACAGCCGATGCAGGGCACACCGGTCGATGTGGTGTTCGTCGGTAGCTGCACCAATTCGCGCCTGTCCGATCTGCGTGAAGCCGCGAGTGTGTTGCGCGGCCGACAAATCGCCAAGGGCGTCCGAATGCTGGTGGTTCCCGGTTCCGAAGCCGTGCGTCGCGATGCCGAGCGTGAAGGCCTGCACCAGGTGTTCACCGCAGCCGGTGCCGAGTGGCGCGTGCCGGGTTGCTCGATGTGCATCGCGATGAATGGCGATCTCGCCCAGCCGGGCCAGCTCGTGGTGTCCACCTCCAATCGTAACTTCGAAGGTCGCCAAGGCAAGGGTGCACGCACCGTGCTGGCCAGCCCGGCTACGGCTGCGGCCTCCGCATTGGCAGGCGCGATTGCCGATCCGCGCGAGTACCTGACGGAGGTGGCGGCATGAGCTGCGTCAAACAGCTCCCTCTCCCCCCCGGGGAGAGGGTTGGGGTGAGGGGCCAATCTTGCACCTCCATCCCATCAAAGCGCTCTTCGATCAGCGCCATCGCTAGCACCCATCCCTCACCTCAATCCTCTCCCCATAGGCGAGAGGAAGCGAACGCAAACAGCGAGGAATTTCATTCATGAAAGCCGTCACCCGCATCCACTCGCGCACCGCTGTGATGGCTGACGAGAACATCGATACTGACCGCATCATCCCCGCGCGCTTCCTCACCACTACCCAGCGCGCGGGCTTGGGTCGTCTGTGCTTCAACGATTGGCGCTACCAGGCTGACGGCAGCGACAACCCCGCGTTTCCGCTCAACAAGCCCGAAGCCACCGGCTGCTCGATCCTCGTCGCCGGTCGCAACTTTGGCTGCGGATCTTCGCGCGAACACGCGCCGTGGGCGCTGCTCGACTACGGCATCCATGCCGTGCTGTGCAGTGAGATCGCCGACATCTTCCGCAACAACGCGCTGAAGAATGGCCTGCTCGCAATCGTCATTGACGCAACCGAACACCGCTGGCTGATCGATCACCCCGGTATCGAACTGACCATTGATATGCGCGAGCAATACATCGCGCTGCCGGACGGCGGTCGCATTCATTTCCGGCTCGAGTCGTTTGCGCGCCACTGCCTGCTCAACGGCGTAGATCAGCTCGGTTTTCTGCTGCAGCACGCCGATCAAATCGATGCGTTCGTCCGTGAACGCGAAGGTCAAGAAGCGGCCATCCGTGGCCGCACTCCTCAACAAACGCCGCCACGATCCAACGGAGTAAGTGCATGAAAGCGAACATCGTTACCTTGCCCGGCGATGGCGTCGGCCCCGAAGTCACTGCAGCAGCAGTCGCCGTACTCAAAGCGGTAGCTGCGCACTACGAGCACATCTTCCAGTTCGATGAACATTTGATCGGCGGCGCCGCCATCGATGCCACTGGCGAACCGCTGCCAGCCGCTTCGTTGCAGGCATGCCAGCAAGCTGATGCCGTACTGCTAGGCGCGGTGGGTGGACCGAAGTGGTCCGACCCGAATGCGACGGTGCGCCCCGAGCAAGGCTTGCTCGGCTTGCGCGCTGCACTCGGTGTGTACGCAAACCTGCGCCCGCTGCAAGTGCATCCGGCGTTGGCCGACCTGTCGCCACTGAAGAACGAGAAGCTGCATAACGTCGATGTGATGTTCGTGCGCGAACTCACCGGCGGCGCCTATTTCGGCGCGAAGACACGCACGGCCGACACCGCCACCGACGAATGCAAATACACCGTGGCCGAAGTGGAACGCGTCGTACGCCGCGCATTCGAGCTGGCACGTGGCCGCCGCCATCATGTGACGTCGGTGGACAAGGCCAACGTGCTGGAAACCTCACGCTTGTGGCGCAGCACAGTGCAGCGCATCGCCACTGACTATCCGGATGTGAAGCTGGAGCATCAGCTGGTCGATTCAATGGCGATGCTGTTACTGACCCAGCCGAACCGCTACGACGTGGTGGTCACCGAGAACTTGTTCGGCGACATCCTCACTGACGAAGCCGCTGCGCTGGCCGGCTCATTGGGCCTGTTGCCGTCGGCCTCGTTGGGTGATGGCCGCAACGGTGTGTACGAACCGATCCATGGTTCCGCACCCGATATCGCCGGACAAGGCGTGGCGAATCCGATCGGCACCATCCTCTCCACGGCGCTGCTGCTGCGTCACTCGCTGCAGTTGGAAACCGAGGCACAAGCGGTGGAAGCCGCCGTCGAGCATGTGCTGCAGCACGGCCCACGCAGTCGCGACATCGGCGGCCACGCCGGTACCACCGAAGTGTGTGATGCCGTACTCGTCGCGCTGGAAGACCACGTCAACACCGCCAACGCTTTCTTCAGTGGCGTTCGCGCATGCGGCTAGGTCTCACCTTTTTCCCCAAAGGACACACGGATGTGTCCGATTTTTTTCCGACCCTACACGCAGGGAACGCTCCCTTTCCACACCATGCCGGAACCCGCAATGCGCAGTGATCTGATCAAGAGCGGCCCCGACCGCGCCCCCGCCCGCGCCATGCTGCGCGCCACCGGCCTGGACGACGCTGCCATCGCCCGTCCCTTAGTGGCAGTCGTGCATACGTGGTCGAACGTCAGCCCATGCAATCTCAACCTGCGTGACTTGGCTGTCGAAGCGGCTGCCGGCATTCGCGCCGCGGGTGGCACGCCGATCGAGTTCAACACGATCTCCGTCACCGATGGCATTGCCATGGGCACCTCCGGCATGCGCGCCTCGCTGATCAGCCGCGAGGTGATCACCGATTCAATCGAGCTGGCCGTGGATGGCCACTGTCTCGATGCCATGGTGGTGCTGTGCGGCTGCGATAAAACCATTCCCGCCGCCGCCATGGCGCTGGCGCGATTGAACATACCTGGCGTCGCGCTCTACGGCGGCACCATCGCGCACGGCACGCATAACGAGCATCCAATCACCATCCAGCAAGTGTTCGAGGCCGTCGGTGCCTATGGTGCCGGCAAGATCAGCAACGAAGAACTGACATCGGTGGAGAGCAACGCCTGCCCGGGTGCCGGTGCCTGCGGCGGTCAGTTCACGGCCAACACGATGGCGATGGTGCTTTCCACGCTCGGCTTATCACCGCTGGGCTTCAACGATATTCCCGCTACACATCCTGCCAAGGGTGCAGCTGCATTTCGTTGCGGCGAGCTGGTGATGGAGTGCCTCACGGCAAACCGCACACCGCGCGAACTACTGACACGTACATCGTTCCGCAATGCCGCGCGGATGGTCGCCGCTACGGCCGGCTCCACCAATGCCGTGCTGCACTTGCTGGCGATTGCACGCGAGGCTGGCGTGGAATGGTCCTTGGAAGATTTCGAACCCGCCTCGGTGCATACACCGGTGATTGCCGACCTGTTGCCGGGTGGTCGCTACACCGCCGTAGAAATGTTCGGCGCTGGCGGCAGCGCACGCGTGGCGCAAGAGCTGATCGCCGCAGGCATGCTCGAGGATGTTCCCACCGTCACCGGTCGCAGCCTGTTCGCTGAAGCGGCCGCCGCACCACGTGCGGAAACCCAGGATGTGGTGCACCCCGTAAGCCAGCCACTGAAGCCACGCGGCGGCTATTCCATCCTGTACGGCAATCTCGCTCCCGAGGGTTGCATCCTCAAGCTGGCCGGTAAGAGCGGTAACTTCGAAGGCACCGCTCGCGTGTTCGAAAGCGAGGAGGAAGCGTTCGCCGCAGTACAGGGCGACCGCATTAAAGCCGGCGATGTCATCGTCATTCGTAACGAAGGCCCCGCCGGTGGCCCTGGCATGCGCGAGATGTTGGGAGTTACCGCAGCGCTTGTTGGTCGCGGCCTTGGCAACGATGTTGCGCTGATTACCGATGGCCGCTTCTCCGGCGCTACGCACGGTTTCATGGTCGGCCACATCGCACCGGAAGCCGTACGCGGCGGCCCCATCGCGCTGCTGCACGAAGGCGATCGCGTGGTGATCGATGCCGAACATCGCGAGCTGCGCACCACCGCCGATCTGGAATCCCGTCGCGCCGATTGGCAACCACCCAAGCCAAAAGTCACCCACGGCGCACTCGCCAAATATGCACGCCTGGTCGGCTCCGCCTCCGACGGCGCCACCACGCAAGCCAATCAACCTGATCCAAAAACAGCTTTCCATTCGTCCAAACAAAGCCACGCCAAAGTCACTGAAGGAGTTACCGCATGAGCACCCAGCAACACACCAGCAACGACACACTCGCCAAAGCCCGCATCGCCGTACTCGGCTATGGCAGCCAGGGACGCGCGCATGCACTGAATATGAAAGATTCCGGCCTCGACGTTGTGGTCGGTCTGCGTCCCGGCGGCCCGTCGTGGAAACGCGCCACGGAAGATGGCTTTGCCGTCGCCGAACCGGCCGAGGCGGTGCGTGGTGCTGACTTGGTCGCCGTGCTGACCCCGGACATGGTGCAGCCGGCGCTGTATCGCGAAGCGATCGAACCGAACATCAAGCCCGGCGCGGCGCTGCTGTTTGCACACGGCTTCAACGTGCATTTCGGCCAGATCAAACCGCGTGCGGACATCGACGTAGTGCTGGTAGCACCGAAGGGTCCCGGCGCCTTGGTGCGTAGCGAGTACGAGCGCGGTCGCGGCGTGCCGTGTCTGTATGCGGTGCACCAGGACGCCACCGGTCACGGCGAAGCGAAGGCCAAGGCGTATGCCGATGGCATCGGTGGTGGTCGCGCACTGTTGATCCAGACCGATTTCAAGGAAGAAACCGAGACCGATCTGTTTGGCGAGCAGGCCGTGCTGTGCGGCGGCGCCAGCGAGCTGGTGATCAAGGGCTTCGAGACCCTGGTCGAAGCGGGCTATCAGCCGGAGATCGCTTATTACGAGGTAATGCACGAGTTGAAGTTGATCGTCGACCTGTTCTACGAAGGCGGCCTGAAGCGGATGCTTGAGTTCGTCTCCGAGACCGCACAGTACGGCGATTACGTCAGCGGCCCGCGCGTGGTCGATGCGGGTACCAAGCAGCGCATGAAAGAAGTGCTCAAGGATATCCAGGACGGCACCTTCGCTCGCAATTGGACGGCCGAATACCAGGCCGGCCTGCCGAACTACAAGCGACTCAAGCAGGCCGATCTCGATCATCCGATCGAGCAGGTTGGCGCCAAGCTGCGTGCCCGCATGCCATGGCTGCAGCCTTCATCGGCAGCGACTGCACCGTTGAAGAAAGTCGGCTAATTGAATCAGCACTGGCGCTCTTCTATTCGGGAGAGCGCCAGTGCTGGCATCACATTCGGGATATCTGATGAAACGCTTCCACATCGCTCTCGCCGTACGCAACCTCGACGCCTCGATCAATGGGAACGGCTCTCCGCTACCGAGCAAGACCTACGCATCGTGCAGATGTACGGCGTACTAGAAACGAATGGAGAGGAGTGAGCGTGAGAGAGCCTCTCCGCTCACCCCCGGCTCACTGCCCACTCCTCCCCATTCATTTCTCACTTCTGAACGCGTCTTTTCAAAATCAAGTCTTTCTAATCAAGGGACCGTAGTGAACATGCCACTGCTGAAAACATCCTCCACCGCCGATGCCGACACCGGCATCACGCGTCACCCGTTGGCCGGACAGGCCCTGAGCGGAGCGGATGTCATCGTGCAGGTACTCGCTGACGAAGGCACCCGTGTGCTGTTCGGCTATTCAGGCGGCGCGATTCTTCCGGTGTATGACGCGGTGTTTCGCTACAACGCCGAGCATGCAATGGCCGATGGCAGCGAACCGATGCCGCTGATCGTTCCGGCCAACGAACAGGGTGCAGGCTTTATGGCAGCGGGTTATGCCAGGGCATCAGGCAGCGTTGGCGTAGCGATCGTCACCTCCGGCCCCGGTGCCACGAACATGGTGACGCCGGTACGCGATGCGATGGCTGACTCCACACCGCTCGTGGTGATCTGCGGCCAGGTGGCGACGACATCATTGGGCAGCGATGCATTCCAGGAAGCGCCGGTCAGCAACATCATGGGTGCCTGCGCCAAACATGTGTTTCTAGTGACCGAAGCGAACACATTGGAAGCGACCTTGCGCACGGCATTCGAAATTGCGCGCAGTGGTCGCCCTGGCCCGGTGGTGGTCGATGTACCCAAGGATGTGCAGAACACCGCGCTGCATTTCGACGGCCAATGTCGGCTGCCGATTCCCGGCTACCGCGCACGGCTACGCGCGGTGCAGGAAGCACGGTTGGACGATGCCGCTTGTGCTGCCTTCTTCGCCGCACTCATGCAGGCAAAGCGCCCACTGATCTATGCCGGTGGCGGCGTGGTCACCGCAGGTGCTGCGCCAGCATTGCACGCGTTCGTCGAAGCATTTGGGCTGCCGGTGACCACCACGCTGATGGGCCTGGGCGCCATCGATACCACTGCTCCGCTGGCGCTGCACCTGCTCGGTATGCATGGCACGGCGTATGCGAACTACGCAGTGGAAGATTGCGACTTCGTGCTGACACTGGGTGCACGCTTCGACGATCGCGTGGCCGGCGTGCCCGACAAGTTCGCACCGAGCGCCCGGTTCATCGCGCAGATCGATATCGACCCCGCTGAGATCGGCAAGGTGAAACCGGTGCAGTGGCATCACTGCGGCCCACTCGCCATTGCGCTGGAACGGCTGCGCTCGTATGCCCACGCGCACGGATTGCATCCGCGCGAGGAAGGCCACTACGCCGCATGGCATGCGCATGTCGCCGAGCTCAAGCGGGTGCATGCGATGAACTACGACCGCGACAGCGCGCTGATCCAGCCCTACGCGGTGATCGAAGAGATCAATCGGCATACCCAGGGTCGCGCGATCATCAGCACCGGTGTCGGCCAACACCAGATGTGGGCGGCGCAGTACTTCGACTTCCGTGCGCCGCGACAATGGCTCACCTCCGGCTCGATGGGCACGATGGGTTTCGGCCTGCCGGCGGCGATCGGCGCCCAATTTGCGCGACCCGATGCGCTGGTCATCGATATCGATGGCGACGCCAGCATCCGCATGAATTTTGGCGAGTTGGAAACCGTTACGACCTATGGCCTGCCATTGAAAGTGGTGGTGCTCAACAACGTCGGCGACGGCATGGTTCGGCAATGGCAGAAGCTGTATTTCAAAGGCCGTTTCGCCGCCTCCGACAAGAGTCTGCATCGCAAGGATTTCGTGCGTGCCGCTGAAGCCGATGGCTTCGCTTGGGCGCGCCGATTGGAAGACAAGCAGGAGCTGGCCACGACCATCGCCGAGTTCCTTGCTTACGACGGCCCGGCTTTCCTGGAAGTGATGATCGATCCCGATGCCGGCGTCTATCCGATGGTCGGACCGGGTGCGACCTACGCACAAATGATCACCGGTGAATTCATCCCCTCGCGCAACGCGTCCACCGCGCCAGCGCCCGCATCCACGGCCATGTTCTGAGGCACTCCCATGCATATGCGCCACACTCTCTCCATCCTGTTGCAGAACGAAGCCGGTGCTCTGGTCCGCGTGGCTGGCCTGTTTGCCGCACGTCATTGCAATATCGACTCGCTCACCGTTGCCATTACGCACGACCCTGCTGTGTCGCAGCTGACGCTGGTACTGCATGGCAACGAGGCCGTGCTCGAGCAGATCGTGCGGCAGACACGCAAACTGGTCGACGTGCTCGATGTAAACAGCTTGTCGTTGCTTGGCAACGGCACGCTTGAGCATGGACGACTGGCGACTGGCACGTCATCTTGAACGCACGGGCTTCAGCGCACGCGCAGCGCAGCGATGCACCTCCAGCCGATCACGCGTTGTTGCAGCAGGCACTCGACGCTCGCGTTTACGACGTAGCGCGAGAAAGTGCGTTGGAGCTTGCACCACTGCTCTCGGCACGACTCGGCCATCGCGTGCTACTGAAACGTGAGGACACACAACCGGTGTTCTCGTTCAAGTTGCGTGGTGCATATAACCGCATGGTGCAACTGGACGCAGCGCAGCGTGCGCAAGGCGTCATCGCGGCCTCGGCCGGCAACCATGCGCAAGGTGTAGCACTCGCTGCGTCCCGCCTCGGCATTCGCGCCACCATCGTGATGCCGGTCACCGCACCGCAGGTGAAGATCGACGCAGTGCGACGCTTCGGCGGGCCGATGGTGACCATCGTGCAGACCGGCGAGTCGTATAGCGACACCGAGGCTGCGGCACGGGAACTGCAATCCACACATCAGCTGACCTTCGTGCACCCCTTCGATGATCCTGCGGTGATTGCCGGCCAGGCCACCGTAGGTATCGAGATCCTGCGTCAGCACCCCGGCCGTCTGCATGCGATCTTCGTACCGGTGGGCGGCGGCGGCCTGCTTGCCGGCATTGCAGCGTGCGTCAAGGCGCTACGCCCGGAGATTCGTGTGATTGGTGTGCAAACTACCGATTCGGACGCGATGGCGATATCGCTCGAACACGGCGAGCGCATCGCACTCGATCAGGTGGGCCTGTTTTCCGACGGCACCGCGGTAAAGCAAGTTGGCGCACTGACCTTTGCGCTGTGCCAACAATACGTCGACGCGATGGTGCGCGTAGACGCCGATGCGGTGTGCGCGGCGATCCGCGATGTATACCAGGACACCCGCAGCGTGCCGGAGCCTGCCGGCGCGCTGGCATTAGCCGGACTCAAGCAATACTCCGCCGCGCACGAACTGCACGACGCCACGCTGGTGGCAGTGGTCTCCGGTGCGAACATGAACTTCGAGCGCCTGCGTTTCGTCGCCGAGCGTGCCGAGGCCGGTGAGCAACGCGAGGCATTGTTCGCGGTGACCATTCCGGAGGAGCGCGGTAGCTTCCGTCGCTTTTGCGCGGCGCTCGGTCAGCACAACATCACCGAATTCAACTACCGCATTGGCGATGCCCGGCAGGCGCACATCTTCGTCGGCGTGCAGACGGCAGCCCGTGATGAACGTGAGGCGCTTGCCGCTGCGTTCCGCGCCCAACACTTCGACGTACTCGATCTCGGCGATGACGAGCTCGCCAAACTGCACCTGCGCCACATGATCGGTGGCCGCTCCATCCTGGCGCATGACGAGCGGCTGTATCGCTTTGACTTCCCCGAACGTCCGGGCGCCTTAACGCGATTTCTTGAGCGCATGCACCCGAACTGGAACATCAGCCTGTTCCACTACCGCAACCATGGTGCCGACCAAGGCCGCATTCTGGTGGGCCTGCAAGTTCCCACAGACGAGCGCCTGCTGTTCCAGCGCTTCCTCGATACGCTCGGCTATCCCTATTGTGACGAGAGCGATCATCCGGCGTACCGGCTTTTGTTACGCGCATAACGCGTTTAGCGGGGTGCATCACGCCACCGAAGGTGGCTGCTCGGGCTAAACTTGGCGGATGGCTCCCACCCCGCGCAAACGCCAACGGCGCAAATCCACCTCATCCACGCCGGCACGGCCGTATACGGCTGCGCCCAAATCGGTGACGGTCAAACCGCCGCGCCCGGCTGATAGCTCTACCCGCGCCGCACGTGTGCTGGATTGGATGCTGCAAAAGCTGCCGTCGCGTTACCGCGAAAAGGCGCTGGACTACCTGGTGCTTACCCGCATGGATCGCCCCATTGGTGCGCTCCTGCTGTTGTGGCCCACCTGGTGGGCACTTTGGCTTGCGGCGGGGGATCTCCCACCCTGGAAGCTGCTCGTCATCTTTACCCTCGGCGTGTTCGCCATGCGTGCGGCCGGTTGCGCGATCAACGACTACGCCGATCGCAAACTGGATCCCCTGGTGGCACGTACGGCCGGACGACCGATCGCCAGCGGACGGGTGACGCCACGTGAGGCCTTGATCGTGTTCGCCGCGTTGCTGGTGTTTGCGTTTGTACTGGTGCTTTTCACCAATGCGCTGACCATCAAGCTGTCGTTCGCCGGTGCCGCACTGGCGGCGCTGTACCCGTTCACCAAGCGCTACACCCACTTGCCGCAGGTAGTGCTCGGCGCCGCCTTCGGCTGGTCGATACCGATGGCGTTCGCTGCGGTGATGAACACCGTGCCGCCGCTGGGTTGGCTGCTATTTATCGGCAACATCCTGTGGTCGGTGATCTACGACACCGAGTACGCCATGGTGGATCGCGACGACGACTTGAAGGCCGGCGCGAAATCTACCGCGATCCTGTTCGGCGATGCCGACCTGCCGATCATCGGCATTCTGATGGGCACGTTCCTGCTGACCATGCTCTTCGTCGGCCAACGTGCCGCGCTGGGCTGGCCTTACTGGCTCGGTCTTGTCACTGCCGCCGGTTTGTTCGGCTATCAAATGTGGCTGATCCGTGGCCGTGCACGCGATGCCTGCCTCACCGCCTTCCGCCATAACAACTGGCTGGGCCTCGCGTTGTGGGTTGCCATCGCACTTGCGCTAGCGGTGCGCTAAAAGTCGCTTATTTGCTCTTGCTCATCAGCCCATCCCAGGCTGACATGGCGCAATCGACGACTGACAGCAAACGCCGCCGGCTGGCGCCATCGCGCGCTTGCAGCGACAGCCCGTTGAGTACGGTGGTGTAGAACGCCGCGACCGCCGCGATGTCGACATCCTGCGGCACGTCACCATCAGCGATACCCTTTTTCAATCGTTGCCGCACCCCGACCTGAGCTTGCGCGCGTCGTTCGACGAGGTCGCTGTAGACTGCCTCGTTATCGGGCGTGCGGTGGCCCGCACCCAGCACCACCAGACAACCTCGTCCGGCTTCAGCGGTGAAGATACGGGCAGCGCCACGCAACATGGCGTCAACCGACGCACGCGCGGTTTCCTCGCTGGCTAACGCCTTACCCGTTACCGCACCATCGGTGGCGACATAGAGATTCACCGCCTCGCGAAACAGCGCCTCTTTGCAGCCAAAAGCCGCGTACAGACTGGGTGAATTGATGCCCATAGCCGCCGTCAGGTCACCCAGCGAGGCACCGTCGTAGCCACGCTCCTGAAAAATGTACATCGCTTTGCGCAGCGCAAGCTCGCGATCGAATTTACGCGGTCTCCCACGTTCCTTCATGACGGCTGCTTTCTTGACCTCATCGTTCATAGCTTCAGTTTACTTGATTCCATATTTATGTAGTGATTAATACATAAAGCACTTGACGACTCGCATCAAGCCCCTTCTAATTATGTAACGATCAACACATAAATAGGGTTCGACATGCTTACGCTGAAAGGAAAGGTGGCCCTGGTTACCGGTGGCGCACGCGGCATTGGCGCGGCGATCGTGCGACATCTGGCCAGTGAGGGTGCTGCAGTGGCCTTCACGTATGTCAGTTCAGCGACCAGCGCACAGGCACTCGTCAACGACATCGCCACCGCTGGTGGCCGCGCACAAGCCTATGCAGCCGATAGCGCCGATGAGGCCGCATTGCGCCATGTCGTCGACCGCGTCGCGGCGGACTTCGAACGAATCGACATCCTGGTCAACAACGCCGGCATCTTCATCGCCAAACCATTCGAGGATGTCACCAGCGAAGACTATGAGCGGGTGATGGCGGTAAACACACGAGCCGTATTCGCCGCTTCGCAGGCCGCCGTAAGGCATATGAGTGAAGGCGCACGCATCATCAGCATCGGCAGCAACCTTGCCGAACGCGTGCCTCGATCAGGGTTGACGCTCTACTCGATGAGCAAGTCCGCGCTGCTGGCGTTTACCAAGGGTTTGGCGCGCGATCTCGGGCCGCGTGGCATTACCGTGAATCTCGTGCAGCCCGGCCCCATCGATACGGACATGAACCCCGCCGATGGCGCACATGCCGATGCTCTACGCGCCAACATGGCAATTCCGCGCTACGGCAGTGGCGACAATATCGCGGGGCTGGTCACCTGGCTGGCCAGTGAAGGCGGCCGCTACACCAACGGCGCGATACTCACCGTGGATGGTGGCAGCAATGCTTGACTCCCTCTCCGTCGCTGATCCCCACGGCGCGAATCCTCGCACCCTTACCGACCGGCTCCTCGTACTCGCCGCCGTGTGCTTGGCAGGGCTGGCGATGCCGCTCTGCTTCACCGGGCCGGCCATCGCACTACCGGCTATCGCGCGAGCACTCGGCAACGATACGGTCATGCTCTCGTGGGCAATTAACGGCTTCATCCTCGCCTTCGGCGGCAGCATGATGGCCAGCGGTACGTTGGCGGATCAGTACGGACGAAAGCGCATCTTCACGATTGGCCTCGCGCTGTTCACTGCGATTTCGCTGTTGCTCGTCAAAGCACCCACACTGTTATGGCTCGACCTTCTACGTGCCGCCCAAGGCATCGCAGCGGCATTGACGATGTCGGCCGGTGCCGCTTCGTTGGCGCAGGAATTCGTCGGCCACGCGCGCACCCGTGCCTACAGTCTGCTCGGTACAACCTTCGGCCTGGGCCTCGCCTTCGGACCACTGCTATCGGCGTATCTGATCGATGGCATCGGCTGGCCTGCGGTGTTCCTGGCGCCGGCCATCATTGGTGTACTCGCGCTGCTACTTGGCGTGCCCCGCATGCGCGAGACGCGAGACCCGAATGCCACGGGACTCGATATACCGGGCACGCTCACGTTCACTGGCGCACTGACATTGCTGACCTTCGGCATCATCGAAGCACCACGACGGGGCTGGGCAAGCGCATGGACCATGGGCCTGTTCGCATCGGCGCTGCTTCTGTTCGTGTTGTTCGTGGCCGTGGAGAAGCGTGTACGACGCCCGATGCTCGATCTGTTGTTATTTCGCAATCCGCGTTTCCTCGGCGCGCAAGCGCTGCCGCTGGCCACTGCGCTGTGCTACGTGGTGCTGTTGATCTATCTACCGCTGCGCTTTGTCGGCGTGGAAGGCCGCAGCGAGGTGCTCGCGGGACTGATCATGATTCCGCTATCTGCACCCATGCTGGTGGTGCCGTTTATCGGTGCACTGCTTACACGTTGGCTCTCTGCGGGCGTGCTATCAGCCATCGGCCTGACGATCGCAGCCATCGGCCTGATCTGGCTACGCATGGTGGGCGCGGATCCGGCCGTGTCGTGGGGCACCTTGGCGCTACCGCTACTGATGATCGGCACAGGATCAGGGCTGCCCTGGGGATTGATGGATGATCTTGCGGTGAGCGCGGTGCCGAAGGAACGCGCCGGCATGGCCACCGGCTTCTTCTCCACCACGCGGGTGGCGGGCGAGGCGATTTCCATGGCTGCCGCCGGTGCTGCATTGGCAGCATTGGTCGAACCTCGAGTAGCGAGGGAAGCACCCAACGTTGCGGCAGATATCGCACGCAACCTGGCCACCGGCAACATGGCACATGCCATGACGTTGGCACCAGAAGTCTCGCGCGCAGAGCTGCTGCATGCTTACGCGGGAGGATTCGGCGTCTTGCTGGTTGGGCTCGCTGGGCTGACGCTAGTGCTGGCGCTATTGTCGTTTCGCTTGCTGCGGACGCGTCAGCGACCCGACATGGCCACAACTTCCCTTATCGTGAAAGTAGACGCACAACAGTCCTGCACGATGACCTGACGATGTTTCGCTTGCCGGTGTGGGCGACAGGTATCAACGCGGTGATGGCGCTCGCGCCAATGCCCATACATCCACCCGCCGCACACCGGCGCGCTTCATCACTCTGGCGCATTCGCCTAATGTGGCGCCGGTGGTCATGACATCGTCGATGATTGCGACATGCGCTGGCCACGTCACACCCTCGCGCGCCACGAACGCGCCGCGCACGTTGCGGCGGCGTGTGGCGGCATCGAGTTCGGTCTGCGCTGCGGTAGGCTTCAACCGCTGCAGCAGGTCGTTACGTAGTGGAATGCCGAGCGACTTTGCCAATGGCCATGCCAACTCCAAGGATTGGTTGTAACCGCGCCGGCGCAATCGCGTGCGATGCAGTGGTACCGGCACGATCAGTTCGGGCAAGGCTATCGGTATCGATTCGCGTTGCCATAGGGTGGAGAGCGCACGGCCAGCGGCAAGATCGGCGGCAAACTTGTAGCGCGACTCCAACCGATCCAGCGGCCAGCCATAGCGGAAGGGTGCCCATGCCGCATCCCATCGCGGTGTACGGCGCTGGCATTGCCCGCACAACTCGACCGAGGTCGGCATGGGTAGTGCGCAGCGGGCGCAGCAGTGTCGATTGCGCGGTAATTCGGCAGCACAATCGATGCATAGATCGAGGCCAGCGGCACCTCGCGTACCGCATAGCAAACAGCGCGGCGGCAACAGCCAATGCGTCCATGCTTCCAATCGTTGTGCGAATCCAACCACGCGGCGCTCCTTCACCTTGCGTGATGTAACGATGGTACCGGCTGCCATACGTTCGCGCACCGTCAACTTAGTGACCAAGGGTCGTGGTTGACAGCCTCGGGGGCGGCTCGCACACTGCCGCCCTTACACACCCAATGGCCCTCCCCATGCCTGTAGCCGCTATTCGCCACGACTGGAGCCGCGACGAGATCGCCGCATTGTTTGCGCTGCCATTCAATGAGTTGCTGTACCGCGCGCACTCGATCCATCGCGAGCAACACGACCCGAACGCGGTGCAGGTATCCACGCTGTTGTCGATCAAGACCGGCGGTTGCCCGGAAGATTGCGCCTATTGCCCGCAGGCTGCGCGCTACGACACCGGCGTACAGGCGCAGAAGTTGATGAGCGTCGAGGCCGTGGTGGAACGTGCGCAAGCCGCAAAGAACGCTGGCGCCAGCCGCTTCTGCATGGGCGCCGCATGGCGTAGCCCGAAAGACCGCGACGTAGTGAAAGTCGCCGAGATCGTCAGCGCGGTGAAGGCGCTCGGCCTGGAAACCTGCGCCACGCTGGGCATGCTGACCGGACCGCAAGCCGACACGCTCAAGAGCGCCGGCCTCGATTACTACAACCACAATCTGGATACCGCGCCGGAGTTCTACGGCGAGATCATCCATACCCGTCAGTTCCAGGATCGACTCGACACACTGGAACACGTGCGCGAAGCCGGCCTGAAAACCTGCTGTGGCGGCATCGTCGGCATGGGTGAGACGCGTGCGCAACGCGCCGGGTTGCTGCAGACGCTGGTCAACCTGCCCGAGCATCCGCAGTCGGTGCCGATCAACCAGTTGGTACAGGTGGAAGGCACGCCGCTGGCCGGCACCGAAGCGCTCGATCCGTTCGAATTCGTGCGCACCATTGCCGTGGCGCGCATCCTGATGCCGGCCTCGATGGTGCGCCTGTCCGCGGGTCGCCAGCAGATGGATGATGCCGTGCAGGCGCTGTGCTTCTTCGCTGGCGCCAACTCGATCTTCTACGGTGAAAAATTGCTGACCACCGGCAACCCGGATGTGGAACACGATCGCGCGCTGTTCCGCCGACTCGATCTGCATCCGATGGAGATTGTGGAAGAGGCGGGTACGGTGCACGCCGATATTCTCGAAACGACTCATGCAGGCATGGAACAGGCCAGCTATGGTCAGGGCTGTGGTTGCAGCGCAGCCGCCTGAGCCATCGCGCGAGGCAGGTCATCGCGATCAGCCTCGACGATCACACCCATGTCCCGCCCTTCGCTGACCGACCGCCTCGCACAGCAGCACGCTGCCCGCGCGCGCGCTGACCTGCTTCGTCGTCTACGCACGATCGAGCATGTGGATGGCCCGTGGCTCGAAAGTGATGGACAGCGGCTGCTCTCTTTCTGCAGCAACGACTACCTCGGCCTCGCCCAGCATCCGCAACTGATCGCCGCACTCAAGCGCACGGCCGATGACGAAGGTGTTGGCAGCACTTCCGCACACCTGATTTGCGGCCACCGCAGCGAACATGCCGCACTGGAAGAAGCACTCGCCGAGTGGACCGGGCGCGAACGCGCGCTGCTGTTCTCCACCGGCTACATGGCCAACCTCGGTGTGCTGCAAGCGCTGCTACAACGTGGCGATGTCTGCGTGCAGGACAAGCTCAATCACGCTTGTTTGCTCGATGGTGCGCAGCTCGCGGGCACCGAATTGAAACGCTATCAACACGCTGACGTAGGCAGTGCCGAACGCCAGCTCGCAAGCCGTCCCGATGCCGCCGCGCTGCTCGCCACCGATGGCGTTTTCAGCATGGATGGCGACATTGCCCCGCTGCACGAACTGGCCAAGCTTTGCGCTCGCGAAAGCACCACCTTGATGGTGGACGATGCGCACGGCCTGGGCGTACTCGGCGAGGAGGGTGCCGGCAGCGTGGCAGCTGCCGGATTGCAGCAGCACGACGTGCCGGTGTTGATGGCGACGTTGGGCAAAGCCCTAGGTTGCAGCGGTGCGTTTGTCGCCGGTTCCGCCACCTTGATCGACGGCTTGCTGCAAACCGCACGCCCCTACATCTACACCACCGCCATGCCACCGGCGCTGGCTGCCGCGGCGCTCGCCGCCGTCAGGTTGGCGCGCAGCGAGAACTGGCGACGCGAGAAACTCGCCGCGCTGATTACCCGCTTCCGCGATGGCGCACGTGAACTCGGCCTGGCCCTGATGCCCTCGTCCACGGCCATCCAGCCCTTGCTGCTGGGTGACGCCATGACCGCCCTGATCGCCTCGCAAGCGTTGGAGCACAACGGTCTGCTGGTTAGCGCGATTCGCCCGCCCACCGTGCCGCAAGGCCAGGCGCGGCTGCGTATCACCCTCTCCGCAGCGCATGAAGAAGAGCATATCGACCAATTGCTGGACGCCCTCGATGGCTTGCCACGGGCGGCTACCGGGGCCGGCCCCGTATAATTGCCCACTTGCATCTGATGTCTGCCGTAGTGCCTCCCCTCATGTCGATCGTCAACCTCTCCGCCTACCGATTCGTCAGCCTGGACGACCTGCCCATGCTGCGCGAGCGCGTGCTCGAACGCTGCACCGCGCTAGCATTGAAAGGGACGATCCTGCTCGCGCCCGAAGGCATCAACCTGTTTCTTGCCGGGCCACGCGAGGCTGTCGATACCTTCATGGCGTGGCTGCGTGAAGACTCGCGCTTCGCCGACCTCACGCCGAAGGAATCGATCTCCGACGACGTGCCGTTCGGCCGTATGCGCGTACGCGTGAAGCAGGAAATCATCACCATGCGCCACCCGACGATCCGCCCGGAAGGCGGCCGCGCACCGGCGGTGGATGCACCCACGCTGCAGCGCTGGCTGGATCAAGGTCACGATGACGACGGCCATGAAGTCGTACTGCTGGACACCCGCAACGACTACGAAACCGATGTCGGCAAATTTCCACAGGCCGTGGATTACCGCATCGCCAGCTTCACCGACTTTCCATCCGCCATCGCGGCCGACCGCGCACGCTACGAAGGCAAGACCGTCGTGTCCTATTGCACCGGCGGCATTCGCTGCGAGAAAGCCGCATTGCACATGCAGGACATTGGCATGGAGCGCGTGTATCAACTCGAAGGTGGCATCCTCAAATACTTCGAAGAGACCGGCGGCGTGCATTGGTACGGCGACTGCTTCGTGTTCGACGAACGCGGTGCGGTCGATCCGAAACTAGCGCCAGCCAAAGACTCCGACGAATGAGCTTAGGGTCTGCTCGACATCTTCCGAGCGCTACGTTATTGGCTCCCGCTTGTGCTCCTCCCCCTGCTCGTAGGGGGAGGTTGGGAGGGGGTA
>JBARCX010000025.1:0-4639 GCA_049794535.1 Rhodanobacter sp. | reverse complement strand
CTCATCGGCCGAGAGTCGGCCGACCGCCTGCCCGGCAGCCAGCTGCGCGGTGAGGTAGCCCAGGCCGTCTTCGTCGTCGCGCTCGAATTCCAGCAAGGATGCGACTGCAGCAAGCGCTTTGCGCCCGAGCGGACTGACCCGGTAGCGCTGGGTTTCGCCGTCCCACACCAGCAGCTCATGATCCTTCAGGCGCTGCACGACGGTTTCCAGCTTCACCGCATCGACGAACACGAGTTGCTCGCGGATCTCCGAGGGCGTCCATTCCGGCGCATGAGCGCGTGCGCCCAGCGTGCGGAGCACCAGCAGGCGTAGCAGCACCTGCGCTTCACCGCCGTGGAACAGTGCGCTAAAGGCACGCAGCAAGGTACGTCCGCGCAACAGCGGAAAGACCGAGGGAAGATCCTCGGCACGGACGCCTTCGCGCAATACATCCTGCAGACGCTCGTCGGCGTCTGAGCTATCAACAACCAAAGAATTCAAATCTGTTCTCGTACCGCTTAGCGGCGACCGCCGTGGATGCCGATGAACTGCAGGAACTCGGCACGGGTACGCGCATCGTCGCGGAACGCGCCGAGCATCTGGCTGGTCACCATCGATACGCCGCGCTTGTGCACGCCGCGGGTGGTCATGCACTCGTGGCTGGCATCGACGACCACGGCCACGCCGGCGGGTTGCAGGTTTTCCTGGATGCACTGCGCGATCTGCGCGGTGAGTTTTTCCTGCACCTGGAAGCGACGCGCGAACCCTTCAACCACGCGGGCCAGCTTGCTGATACCGACCACGCGATTGGTGGGCAGATAGCCCACATGCGCGCGACCGACGATCGGCGCCATGTGATGTTCGCAGTGACTCTCGAATTCGATGTCGCGCAACACCACCATTTCGTCGTAACCGGCGACCTCTTCAAACGTGCGGCGCAAATACTCGCCCGGGTCGCTGTGATAGCCGGAGAACCAGTCGCGATAGGCTTTCACCACGCGCTTTGGGGTATCCAGCAGGCCTTCGCGCTGCGGATCCTCACCGGCCCAGCGCAGCAGGATGCGTACGGCATCCTCGGCCTGTTGCTGGGTAACGTCGCTATCCGGTGGTTGCTTGCTCATGGGGAGTCCTTGCGGGAAACAGACTTGAGAGTCAGACAGAGCGCGTAGTGTAACGGCCATGGTCGCCGGGGTAACGCTGTGCGGGCTCTTATGCCGACGGTGGACCGGCAAGCAAACGTCGCTCCAGCCGGTCGAAAATAGCGGTGACCAGCAGTGCGGCTATAGCGCCAAGGGTGACTTCGCCCAGCCGAAACAGGGCAAATTGCCAGAACGAGCCACTGTGGGGCACCAGCATGATGATCGTGGTGGTGGTGCCGCTGATACGGCCAGCCGCGCCCAGGTTAAAGGTGGAACAAAGCATCATGCCGACCATCACGGCCAGTACGTAAGCCATGTAGTGCTCGTGGCCCAGGGTGGCGGCGCCCATGCCGATCAGGCCGCCGATCATCGCGCCGACGAATTGGTCGCGCGAGGAGTTGCGCACTTCGGCGTAGTTGCTCTGGCTGACCGAGATCGCCGTGATCGCGGCCCAAAAGCCTTGTTCCAGGCCTAGTTCGAGGGCGCCGAAGTAACCCAGGCTCGCGGCGAGTACGGCACGCAACGCGTGCATCAGGCCGATGAGCAGCCGATCGCGACGCGGCAGGGACTGCCGCATGCGAATCACTTCACCGGCGAGTTGATCCAATCGGCGGTGGTGCTCGGCGAGAGGGCCTTGACGTTCGCTCATGCGTTTTCGTCCACCTCGGTGTCACTTTCGGTATCACCATCGATCAATTCATTGCCAAGCAATCCGGCCGTATCCTCAATCGATAGTGTCTCTACGCCGCGTAGCTTGCGTTCGATGGCGCGGGTGCGTATGCCAGCACTGTCGATGCTATTGCGCGCAGCGTCGAGCTGCTTCTTGGTTTTTTCCAGCACTACGCCGAACTTGCCGAACTCGTTCTTCACCGCGCCGAGCAATGTCCAGACCTCACTGCTGCGCTGGGCGATCGCCAAGGTGCGGAAGCCCATCTGCAGACTGTTGAGCAGGGCGCTCAGCGTGGTTGGGCCGGCCACGGTGACGCGGTACTCGCGCTGCAGCATCTCGAACAGGCCGGGGCGTCGGATCACCTCGGCATACAAGCCTTCGGTGGGCAGGAACAGCACCGCGAAATCGGTGGTATGCGGCGGCGCTATGTACTTGCTGGTAATCCGTTTGGCTTCCTCACGTACGCGCAATTCCAGTGCGCGGCCGGCCGCGGCTGCTGCTTCGACATCGGCGGCTTCCTGGGCATCCAGCAAACGCTGGTAGTCCTCCACCGGGAATTTCGCATCGATCGGTAGATAGAGCTTGCCGCCATCTTGCTGGCCAGGCATGCGGATGGCGAACTCCACGCGTTCGTTGCTGCCCGGCACGGTGATTACATTGGATTCGTACTGTTCGGCGGTGAGCATCTGCTCGAGCAAGGCACCGAGCTGTACCTCGCCAAGGATGCCGCGGCTCTTCACATTGGTCAGCACGCGCTTGAGATCGCCTACGCCGGTGGCGAGGCTCTGCATTTCGCCAAGGCCGCGTTGCACGGCTTCGAGCCGTTCGGATACCAGCTGGAACGATTGGCCGAGTCGTGTTTCGAGCGTGCTTTGCAGTTTTTCGTCAACGGTGGCGCGCATCTGTTCCAGCTTCGCCGCGTTGTCCTGCTGGATCGCGCCGAGCTTGGTTTCCAGCGTGGCGCGCACTTCACCCATGCGCTTTTCGTTGTCGGCAGTGAGTGCGGCAAGGCGCTGCTGCTGCTGTTCGCCAAAGCGATTGAGCGCGAGCGTGAGCTCCTCGCGACTCTTGCGCGCATCTTCGGCGAGCCGTAGCGCGAGCGATTGCAGGCCTTTGTCGGTGCTTTCGGTGAGCAGGCCCAAGCGTTGCCCGAAGCCATCGATGCGTTCGGCCTGCAGTTGGTTCATCCCGCTGAGCTGCTCGCCGACATGGTTGCGGAACCGGTCAAACCCCTGCTGCAGTTCTTCACGGCCGGCGCGCTGCTCTTCGCGCAACACGCGCTGCAGGCGCTCGCCATCGTCCTTCAGTGCATCCAGTCGTGTGGTCAGCCCGGCATCGCCGCGGTGGCGCAGCAGTGCGAGTACTTGCAGCACGAGCACTGCAAGTACGGCGATGACAAGGATGATCAGCAGTAAGTCAGTAGCGGGCATGGCGTGTTCCGATAGGTACAGGCATGCAGTTTACGCGTTGCAGTCTCGTGGGCTGCGATGCCGGCTCAATCGACCCGGCAGAACACCGCTTTCAGGTAACGCCCTTCCGGTACATCGGTGCGTACGGGGTGGTCGGCACCGGCACCACGCGTTTCGAGGATCTGGATCTCGCGGCCGGCATTGAGTGCTACGCGACGCAGCATTTCCAGGAAATCCGCCTCGCTGACCAGGCCGGTGCACGAGCAGGTCAACAGCAGGCCGCCGGGTGGAATCACGTCCAGTGCAAGGCGATTCATCGCGAAGTACTTCTTCAGCGCGTCGAACACCTTGCTGCGGTCGCGGGTGAGCTTGGCCGGGTCGAGGATTACCGCGTCATAGGTTTCGCCGTTGGCTACGGCATTGCGCAACCAATCGAAGATATCGGCCTGCTCGAAACGCACGTCGACCTTGTTTACTGCCGCATTGGCACGGGCGACCTCCAGAATGCCGGCATCCATGTCCACGCCGACTGCCTCGCGCGCTCCACCCGCCATGGCATGCACGGCGAAGCCACCGGCGTTGCAGCATAGGTCGAGTACGCGGCGTCCGCGTGCCAGTTCGGCGAAGCGCTGGCGGTTGTCGCGCTGGTCGGCGAAAAAGCCTGTCTTGTGTCCCGATCCCGGTGCAGCGTGGAAACGCAGGCCGTGTTCGTGCACCTCGAATGCAGCCGGCACATCGCCGCTGCGGCAATCAAACGATTCCTGCTTCTGAACATGCGATTCGGCGAACCAGTACAGCTGGGCATCGGGGAAGTGCGTGAGCAGCGCGGCGTTAATTGCCTCGCGGAACTTCCACATGCCAGCCGCGAAATACTCGATGACCAGGATATTGGCGTAGCGATCGACGATCAGGCCGGAGAGGCCATCGCCCTCGCTGTGCACCACGCGCCAGGCATCGCTGGCGCGGTCGAGCTGCAGCAATTCGCGACGCAGCTGCACTGCGCGAGCAATGCGTGCGGCAATCCACTCGGCATTGATGGTTTCGGCCGGATCGGTGCTGAGCAGCCGCAGCGCGATACGCGCATGGCCGTTCCAGAAGCCGTGGCCGACGAAACGGCCCTTTGCGTCCTGTATCTCAACCACACTGCCCGGAGGTAACCGGCTCTCGGGCTTATAGACCTGGGCAGACCAGACCCATGGGTGGCCGGGGGCGCGGTCGGATTTGAGGCGGATGATGGGCAGGGCGTTCGCGGGGATATTCATCCGCACATGATAGCTGGCTTGTTTGATTGAGCCCTCATCGGGCTCGGTTTTGGTGCGTTTTATTGGGGGATGAGGTGCTTGCGAGGCTGCTTCTTGCTTGTCGTCGCTGCGTAGGTAGGGGGTCAGTGGGGTTGTCGCTTGATTGTTGCGCTGCCGCTAGTGGGCCGCTTACGCAGCGGG
>JBARCX010000024.1:0-2766 GCA_049794535.1 Rhodanobacter sp. | reverse complement strand
CACGCGTTTCGCAGGTCGCGGGTCATGCTGCACCGCGATGGCTTCATGCTGGTACCGTAAAAATGTCGAAAAAGTTTTTCCCACATATTGATCTATTGGACACCTCAGCATTAAGATGGGTGCCTTGGCGCGCGACATGCCACCCGAACGCAGGGCGACATCCCGCAGCAGCCATCCCCGAATTGATCCTGCTCGCGAAGCGAGGCCAACGGATCAGGTTCCCAGCGAAGCAACAGGCTCAGCCAGGAGACGGTGATGCTCAGTCCACATGAATTCGCGACCCTCATGCTGCTTAAGGATGCACCGGATCTGTTGAGTCTGGACGGCGCCGATCTGGAAGCGCTTCTGGACCGCCAGCTCGTCACACTGGAAAACCTCGCTTCCGGGCAACAACGCCCCCTCATTACCGATGACGGACAGATGTTTCTGAAGGCGGCCGCTCGCATCCTGAACGACGAATGACACGTATCGCTTGATCAGTTTCACAATCAAGGAGTGGTCCGTGGCCGAATCTGGGACAGGAATCGTCGTGGGTCTGTGTGCGCTGAGCGCCGCCGTGCTGCTGGTTGCCGTTCACTATTGGCGCGAAACGATACGACGGCGCAAGCTCATGCAGATGGACCATCGCGATTGCTGGGAAGTGATGCGCCGTAGGCGCTGAAGGTGTGCTTGCGGAGCGGTCAATCGCCACGGCATGAAGCGACTCACGTGGCTCACGTGGCTCACGCGTATTTAATTTCGCCAGCACTCCTTCGTAGATTCTCTCGAACCTGGGTCCGATTTAGCGGCCCTTCGCGCTCAAGCGACACATTCTGCCGGCCTTGCTCTATTGCAAACCGCTCGCCGCGCGCCTCGTATACCGTGCCATCGTTTCACCGGACTCACCCAGAATCGGTCCGGTTTCAGAGAAGATGCGCGCCTCCTCCCGTATTGCGCCACACAATATTTAACGTGACATCGCTGTCTGTCATACGTCTGAAAGGCACTATAGTAGAGAGGATTTCCAGCCAGCAGAAGGAGTTCGAGTATGAAAGCACGTATGTATCGCACCGCAGCTACAGGGATCCTGATAGCCGTCTTGCTACCCGTCTCAGCCGCTCAGGCGCAGCTCGGAAACCTGCTCAACCAGAGCGGAGGTGGCGGATCGACCGGTGGCCTCGGGAGCCTTGGTGGCATGGGCAGCGCCTTGTCAGGTCAGTCGCTAACCTCTGGCAGCACCGGCAACGTCGCGGGCGTGCTGGAGTTCTGCATCAAGAACAACTATCTCAGCGGCAACAGCGCCTCTTCGGTCAAGGACTCGCTGATGAGCAAGCTCCCGGGCGGTTCCAGTTCGGCCTCGTCTGACAGCGGCTATGCCAACGGCGCCAAGGGTATCCTGAGCAGCGGCAGCGGCCAGCAGTTGGACCTGAGCGGTGGCGGCCTGAAGGAAAAGGCCACGAAGCAGGTCTGCGACAAGATTCTCGCGCAGGGGAAATCTCTGCTGTAAGCGCGCGTGGCGCCATGAGGTTTGCTCGTTGCCGGGGCGGGTGCGTCGCGCACTGCTCCCTCCCCCGCGTTCGCCGCCCCCGCTTCAGAACGCGAGTTCCTGCCCCAACGATTGCCGCTACCGTGGCCCGGAAACGTGCGCGGCGCGGCTTCTTCCGCATCGCGGCGCCTGGGTCGGGAATGCGAGTAGACATGCAAGTTCCCTGCGGAAATAATGTAAAACCCGAGGCCGCATGTTATTCATGATCAGGAGATCGTCACGATGAGCGCAGGTGAACTACTTCTCAAGATGTTCCGTTATCAAGCGTGGGCTAATGGTGAATTACTTGAGGCAATGAATGGACTGAGCGCTGAGCGCCATCCGGCGGAACGGCATCTTGCCATCCGGCTTATGAATCATTGTCTGGTGGTGAACAGAATCTTCGCAGCGCATCTCGTTGGCGAAAGTCACCACTTCGCGTCGGACAATACGCCAGAGACCCCGGAGTTCGCGGAACTGCGTGCTGGCTTAGCGGATGCAGATCACTGGTACCTTGACTATGTGGGGACCGTTACGCCGGCCATGCTGTCCGAATCGGTACCCTTTACGTTCACGGATGGTGACAGTGGGTATCTGACGCGCGAAGAGATGCTGACCCACGTCGTTACCCATGGCGGTTATCACCGTGGCGAGGTAGGACGAATTTTGGTTCAGGTTTCCAATGGATCAGAGCAAGGTATCAAGTTGCCATGGGACACCTACGCCGTGCATCTGCACAGGACAGAACCCTCGCGCCGGCTTCGTGGCCTGGCGGCTTTACCAGAGGGGGTTCATATCGAGGAAAGGTGAGCGTCGGCCAACACCTACGGGTTCGGCTCGTGATCACCAGCGGGGCACATCGCAACGAGCACGCTGCAACTGACTCTGTCCAGCAGTCGCCCGTCGTTCTTGCCAGCCCACCAACGCGCCAACCGGGTGGCATGGCGGTGACCCACCACGATGAGGTCGACGTTCAGATCCTTCGCAAAGAGCGGGATCTGATCCAATGGCTCCCCGACGACGAAGTGCCCGGTAGCCTGGATTCCACGCGCTGCGAGCTTCTTTAGCCCCTCCTGAAGCAGATCTCTGGCGGCCTTCTCGACGATGTCAAAGGGCACGGCGGAGGTGATGTCTGCGTTCTGCACCCATGCCGAGTTACTCAGGATCGACAGTACGTGCGTTTCAACCCTGAGTTCCTCGACCAGCGCGGCCGCTTCTCTCAGCGCCTGCTGCCCTTCACGGGTTGCGTCATAACAAAGAAG
>JBARCX010000023.1:0-4690 GCA_049794535.1 Rhodanobacter sp. | reverse complement strand
GCTCGGTATCCCGACGCCTGAGTGCGGCATGCCACCCGCAGCACCTCCCTCTACCGACGGCGACGAACGGCTGAACATGGCATCCACGCCGCTGGCCGCCGATCCACATGCTCCCAAGCCACCGAGTGTGGAAGAGTGCATTGCGGTCTACCGAGCAAATAAGCCATTGCCTTATGGCTGCCCAGTCGATACGCCAACCCGCGCGGTCGATGCCGAACTCCGCGAACGTGCTGCACGCGGCAGCGGACATTGAGACGGAACTCCTGACGGCCTATGGAGACTGAGCAGGCAGCAACTTCGTACGCTCGCCCGGTACACTCGCGCGCATGCCGCTGCCGCCCTCGGACCCATCTAACACGCCGTCCCCGATCGTGCTGATCGAATCACCGCGCGATGCGGCTGCACGGGCGTTCGTCTATCGCCGCGACAGGCGCGATGAGCCACGCGATCGTTTGCTGCGTGTGGCCGCCATGGTCGGCACGATGCTGGTGCATCTGATCTTTCTATTGGGAGCGATACTTGGCTCGCCCTACGATGAAGGTGTGCGACCGCAGGAGCCACACGGCCAAGCGCTGCAGGTGCGCCTGATCGAGAACAAGCCGCAGCCACCGCCACCGCCGCCTGTGCGGGGCACGCCTCCGAAAGAGCGTGGCCCAAGTCATCGCGGCAATACGTCGGTGGCACAGCTCACGCATCATGCGCAGTCGGCATCGGCACCCGCTGCTGCGGAGCGAACCCCGCCGATACCTACGCCGGTGATCGATGTGCCGGTGGTGGCGCTCGCACCACAGCCGAGTGCCCCTAAGCCACAGGCTACCGCCGCACCGCGGCCACCCGTAAGCGTGCCTAAGCCGGCCCCTGCGCCACAGATACAACCGATTCCGATCAGTCCGCCACCACCTACGGTGGCCTTGCAAGCGCCACCCACACCGCAGCCGGTACCACCGAAATTCCAGCCCGAACCCGTGCGCAAGGCGCAGCTAGAAGGCACGCAGGCGATGCCGCCGCCGGCTTCGTTGGCTCTGCCAGAGTTGCCGGCGCAATCCGCTCCTAAGATCAGTGCGCCCACTATCGCGATGGAGCATGCGGTGCAGACATCCACGGCTCCCCCGAGCGTGGCTGCCGTGGCAAGCCACGAGACACCGGCTGCGCCACCGGTACCCGAGATGCAGGCTGTGCCATTACCCGCACAGCCTGCGCCTGCGGTGAATCTGCAATCGGTATCGAACATCGCTGCACCAAGCGTGTCGCGAGTGCAGCCACAGATTCAGGTGCAAACGATTCGTGCTGCCGAGGCGCAGCTCACGGCGGTGCCATTGCCCACCGCGGCAGCAACACCGCCCACAGAGCGTCCCAAGGCACCGGCGCTGGCTATTCAAGCGCCCAAGATCACGACGAGTCAGGTCACGATTCAACAGCAAGCCAGCGTGACGCCCGAGGCGGCAAGCCAGCCGATTGAAACGAAACCCGCCGAGCAGCCGGTGTCATCGCAGATAGCGAAGAGCACGCCAGCTAACAACACCCCAGCCAGCAATGAGGCGAGCAACGAATCTTCCTCAGCGTCGGCGACATCGGCCGTTGAATCAAACAGGAGCAACGAGGCCACCACGGCGCCGAATGCCACGGCACAAGGCAGTGAGAACGCCGTGCCCGGCGAACCCAATGGAGTGACTGCGTCGCCGTCGCCTGCTGGCCAAACGGGCGGCCACATTTCACCGACACAGGGGCAGGGCAGCACGGCAGGCGCGCAAGGCAATCCATCGACAGGGTTGGCTGGTACCTACATCCAGCTACGACCGCACGGTGACACCGACATCATGTCGCACAGCGTGCCGGGCGCCCGTTATAAGGCGACCCGATTCGATCAATATTGGACGCCCGAAGGTGAGAGTTCGATCGACACCGCGCTGCGTCGCGCGGTGGAGAAGACCACGGTGAAGCACACGTTCAACTTGCCACGCGGGGTGCGTATCCAGTGTGTGGTCATGCCCTTGTTCCCGATGATGGCGCTCGGCTGCAACAGCGCCGATCCTCCCCCCAAGGCCCAGGGGCCGGAAACCTACAAGCGGTTGAACCAGCCGTCGCTCAATGCCTCGTTGCCCACGTTGCCGCCACCGGCTACGGCGAGTACGGCCGCTGCCGCTGCACCGATTGTGTTGGATAACAGTGTGCAGTGCGCTGAGGCGCGAGTGGCCGGTGGTCCGCCGCCGCCCGGTTGTGCGTCGCTTGATGCGGTCAAGCCACTGCCCGCACGTTCGCCAGCCTCCTCATCCAGCGCGTGGGTGCCGGCCAGCGATCAGTTTCATTGATGAGGATTCGCCACGCGGATGGCATGGCGAATCTAGGCAACGGTTACGACGTCAACGATTACAGCAGTCGCAGCAGTTCCTTCATCAGCGGCAATCGGCGCACACGCACCGCACTGACGCGGAATACGGCGTTCGCCAGCGCGGGTGCTGCACTGGGCATCGCAAGGAAGCTGGCGCCGGTGGGGTCGCGATCGCCGGGTACGGTGATCACTTCCACGTCGTTGGGCAGCTGTGCCATGTTGGCGAGCGGGTAGTCCTTCCAGCTGTGTTGCTGGATTTGTCCGTTCTTGCAGGTGATAGAGAGATTGAGTGCAGTGGACAGCGCATCGAGTGTGGCACCGGCAACCTGGCCCTCAAGGCCCATCGGGTTGATCACGCGGCCCACGTCGACGGCGCAAACGACACGTTCGATGCGGAGTTTTTCACCTTGCATCGAGGTCTCGATGGCATGTGCCACATAAGCGCCGTCGATGTACCAGCAGGCGATGCCGAGGCCGTTGACACTGCGCAGCCAGTTCTGCTTCCAGCCGATGCGATCAGTCACCAACGTGAGTACGTTGAGCAGTCGCCCGATATCGAGTGTGCCGCCACCTTGCAGGGCAATCTGCCGCGCTTCACCAAGCAGGCGTAGGCGGGTGTCCAGCGGATTTTCGTGCAGAAGATGGGCGATTTCGTCGATGAAACTCTCGACGGCGAAAGCATTGGTGAGGTGCGGCATGCCACGATGCGGGCCGCGCGGAAGCGCAGACTGCAAGCCGTACCAATCACTGCGATAGTTCGGCACCAGGCCGGCGGGCAGTTGGTTGGCATCGACTTCCGATGTCCACAGTTGATTATCCGGCACGCCGCGATGTACGAGCGCAGAGGCACTGGCCAGTCGCTGGTCCCACGCCACCACATGGCGCTTGTGGTCGATTACCGCGCTGAGCTTGTGCGCGCTTGCTGGGCGATACCAGTCATGCGTGAGATCTTCGTCGCGCGTCCACAGTAGCCGCACCGGCTTGTTGACGGCCTTGGCCAACGTCACCACTTCGGCGACGTAATCGTGGTCGAGTCGGCGACCGTAACCGCCACCGATGCGCGGCACGCGAATGTCGATCTGGTCGGGCAGAAAACCGGTGAGGCGTTGCACCACGGCCCAGGCTTGTTGAGGTGCTTGCGTAGGCACGATCAGCGTGGCGCGATCTTTGTCGATGCGCGCCATGCAGTTCATCGGTTCGGCGGTGGCGTGGGCCAGCCAGGGTTGGTAATAGGTGGCTTCGATCCGCTGCGCGGCTTTCTTTTTGGCAGCATCGACGTCGCCATCGTTGCGAACGCGCGTGGTGGGCGCGCTATCGCCACTGAGTAGAGCCGTGGTCTGTTGTTCCAGCGCGGCGCTGCTTTCACTGCCGCTAGCGCCGGGCTTCCACTCCAGCTTGAGTAACTTGCGGCCTTGCAGCGCGGCCCAGGTCGTGTCGGCAATCACTGCCACCGCGGGCGCGATCATCGTCTGGCCGGCCGGCTGATTCGGCTCGGGTTTGAGCTGTACGACTTTCAGTACGCCCTTTACGGCCAGCGTGGCGGTGGTATCGATCTGCGCGAGGTTGCCATCCGGCCACGGGCAGTGCGCCAGTGCCGCGACCACGGCGTCGCCGAAATGCTGGTCGATGGCGTAGGCGGTCTGTCCGGTGACCATGGCGCGAGCATCTACATCGCCTGCGGGTTGACCGATCAGGGTGTAGTGGTTGGGTGTTTTTACGGGTACCGGGTGTTGTGGTGGCGAGATCTTCGCCGCAGCCGAAGCCAACACACCGAAGTCGAGGCGGCGGCCATCCGGGGAGATAACGACACCTTTCTCACAGCGCAGCCCGTCAGCCTGGACGCCAAGCTGTTGTGCCGCGGCCTGCAACAGGAGCCAACGTGCTAGCGCACCAGCTTGGCGCAGGTCAGCCCAGGCAGCGGGAATCGAGTTGCCAGTACCGCCGAGTTGATGGCCATAGGTCCAGCGTGGCTCGCCGTTTCCGTTTTCCACGCCGAGGCCGAGCGGCACCACGCTGACCCGTTGCCAGTCGGCATCGAGTTCGTCGGCGATGATGCGCGGAAGTGATGTGGCGACGCCGGTACCGGTGTCTGGATCGCGCGCGCCGATCAGCACGCTACCGTCGGCGTTGATGCGCACGTAGGCACCGAGGCCATACAACGGATCGCCAAGCATGCTGGGTGGTACGGGCGCATCGGCCGCTTCAGCAAAGCGTATGCCGATAATCAGTGCGCCAGCGGTACCAGCTAACACTTGCAGAAAACGTCGGCGGGAGAACTGCACGGTGTCGCTCATGCCTGCGCTCCGTTCATGGCCTTGGCGGCACGTTTAATTGCGCGGCGCACACGGGTTTGGCAGCCGC
>JBARCX010000022.1:0-6803 GCA_049794535.1 Rhodanobacter sp. | reverse complement strand
GCATCGAAATTGAACTGTGCCGAGTCGATGTTTTGACCCTGCGCACGACTGAGCGCGACGTTCATGTAGGCGGAAACGTTATCCTGCTTGTAATTCGCGGTGAACTCCAGGCCGTACACGCGGCCGTACTGATAATTGAACGGGGTAAAGATCAGCGCGGTGCCGAACTGACCTTCATCGAGCAGGTTGCTCGCCTTCTTGTAATAGGCATCGAGACCGACGGTGAGGGTCGAGGTCACGCGCTGCGTGATGCCCAGGTCGAAGTAGTGGCTGCGCTCGGGTTGCACCGGATCGTTCCGCCCCGACACCTGGGCCGTGGTGCCCGCATAACGGGCAATGTCCGAGTCCGACACCAGTTCGAAGGCCGGTGGCGTGAAGTAGCGGGCGTAACCCGCGTGAATAGTGGTCGACGGCGTCAGCGCGTACACGAGGCCAATGCGCGGACTCAGCTGGCTCGCACTGACGTACTCATCCATCTTGTCGTAGCGCAGGCCATAGTTGATCGTCAGCTTGCTGGTGAGCTTCCATTCATCCTGCACGTAGGCGCTGTATAGATAGCCGGTCTTGGTGTTCGAATCAGGGATGCTGATCGGCTGATCGGAGGACTGGTTGCCGTTGGCGTCGACCGGGAAGACGGTGAGATTGTTGTCAAAGACCGCGTGTTCCTGCTGGGCGAAGACGCCGGCGCGAATGGTGTGCTTGTCGTTGAGCCGGTATGTGGTGTCCAGCTGCACCCCATTCGCGCTGTCGCTATGGAAGTCGTTCGACGCGACGCCGTTAAACAGCAGATCGCCGATCGGGTCAGGGTTGAACTGCGTGCGCGAATACCGCGTGACGAAAGCCAGCTGATAGTCCAGCGCCCCGCCGTTTGTACCCTGCAGGGCAATCGCCGCAAACTCGTTCAGCTCTGATTGCGTTTCGTTGAGCTGGCTCGAATCAAAACTATTGACGCCGTTGAGCGTGAACGAAGGGGTCAACCCGGGTGTATTGGGGATCTGGAACTGGTTGCTGGTTACGCCGAACATCACGCTTACGCGTGTAAGCGGGTTAATGATGTACGACATCTCACCGAACGCGTTCCCCTGACGCGTGTGATCGTGTATCGCGCTGGCACTCGAGGTCGGGTTTTCGATCCCCAGATTGTTCTCTCCGACCGAACCGCTGAAGTAATAGCTGAATGGCCCCTGGCTGCCGAAGACGTCGCCGCTCGTCCGGATCGTCTGGCGGCTGCCGCCGAACACATCGATCGAACCACCGTTGCCTTCATCGCCCGATTTGGTGCGGATGTCGACGATACCCGCGGTCCGGTACCCATACTGCGCAGGCAGCGCGCCGGTAAGAAAATTCATCTGGTCGATGATTCGCGTGTCCAGCGATTGCCCAAAACCACTGATCGGCTCGGGGATGATGATGCCGTTGATGCGGTACTGCAGGTTGGCGTGATCGCCCCGTACGTGCAACTGGCCGAACGAGTCGCTCGCCACGCCGGGTGCCTGCAACAGGACCTGGTTAAGCGCGGTGTCCTGGCCGGCGGGCAGATCGCTGATGTCGCTCTGGCTGAAGCGATAGACGCTGCTGCCCGTTTCGGGCAACAGGTCGTTGCGCGCCCGGTTCAGACGCTGGGCGTTGACCTGCACATCGAGCGCGTCACTTTTTGCCAGTGCGATCGACACCGAGCTTTCCTTCCCTGGCGTGGTTGTCGCGATGCTGCTGCCACTGGCAAAACCGGGGGCGGTGACGACGATGGCATACGTACCCGGATTGACGTGGTCGAGTATGAAATGACCTTTGGCATCGGTTTGCACGGCCCCTACGGCTTTGCCGCTGGCATCCTGAATGGTGACGGTCGCTTTGCTGACGGGCTTGCCTGAACTGTCAGCGATTGCACCGGTTATCGAACTGTCGTCCGCCGCGTATACGTGAGCCGCAAACGCGAACAGCAGCAGCGCAGCCTGTGTGAGGGGGTGGCGATTTCTCATCTTGTCAGTTTTTTGTTAGGTATGCGAATCATGAGTCCGCCCACCTGCTCATCTGCTGCAGGATTTCGTACGAGGGCGATTTCACGCTGGCGCAAAGCAGCAGCTGCGCGCTATTGCCGTTACAGCAATGCGCGGAGGTACCGTTCGGGGCGTGTCTTGTGGAGCAGACGCAATGTTATATCATTGCATTGAAGAATAAAACCTGCTGTTACTTTTTTCTTGCAGAAGGGTTCGTCGCTGGGCGCTGGGTGCAGTCCTCACGGATGCCCTTGATCTCGGTTTGCTGGATTCAGATCGTTTCACTGATGAAATCCGCGTGAGACGACAGCATTCCTTTTTTATCAGTAGAATGCTGCAATCGCAAAGGTCCGTATTGTTCCGGATACCGGCCTTCAGGCCCACCAGGCTAACGAGTCTCGTAAAACCGTGATGCCATTAGCACACGTGCTGTCGCGAGGTCCTTCTCATGGTACTTACCTAGCGCAATACTGTGTATTCCAAAACGCAAATCGATCCGGTAGTGAGCTTCCGCAACTCGCAGGGCGAGCAGGTGCGGGGCACGATCATCAATCTCCAGCGAAAGTCCCTGGTGATGGAGGTCTATAACCCGTACTCGATTGTCCAGGTCAGTGAGGTGCTGAACGACCTGTCGGTCAAGATGGGCGTGGAAGAGGCCTATTCGGGCAAGGCGGTCGTGATCAGTATGGTCAATACCGGCCTGACAGCCATTGTCTCGGTGACGCTGATCGCCGAGTGGCGGGAACTGAGTGGCGGCGCGCTGGAAGCGCGCACGGTGGGGGAAGAAGCCCGCCGGTTCGCGCAGGACTGGGTCGAGCGTTTCCAGATCCGCCGTGACTACCAGATCGCGGTCAACCAGATCCGGGCTTTTCTCTCGGACATGTCGCGCTGGGTCGAGCAGGCGGACCTGGCCGACACCATGCCGAAGGAAGGCAAAACCCTGCGCGAGGACTTCTTCCTCGAACTGGCATCGCCACTGATGGAAAGGACCAAGGTCTACTTCGACGAATTCGAAAGCGAGGCGCGCTTGGTCGACGAAGAACTGGCGCCGGCACACCGTGCCTTTGCCCAGGCCGCGCTCCATCCTCTGCTGCTGCGCTCACCCTTCGTCTTCCGCACCTTCACGAAGCCGCTGGGCTATGCCGGTGACTACCAGATGGTCAACCAGATGCTCGACGATCCCCGGCAGGGCCCGAGCACGTATTTCCAGATCGTCAACGCGGCCTTCCTGCAGACGGCCGTGGCACGCGCGCACCGCAATCGCGTCGAGCTGCTGGTGGACTACCTGACCCGGCTGGCCAATGAAGCGCGCGCCGCGCGGCGGCCGTTGAAGGTGCTGAACGTGGGGTGCGGCCCCGCTCAGGAGATCCAGCGCTTCATCCATGAATACGACGAACCGGAGTGGCTGACGTTCGAACTGCTCGACTTCAGCCAGGAGACACTGGACTGGACGCGCGAGCGTCTCGAGTCCATCGCGCAGAAAACGGCCAAGCGCATGACCATTAGCTACACGCATGATTCGGTTCACCACCTGCTCAAGCGCCGGATCGATGCGGACGCACCGGACGTCCGCGAGTTCGACGGGGTCTATTGCGCCGGCCTGTTTGACTACCTGTCAGACAAGGTCTGTGCCCGGCTGAACCAGCATTTCGCCAGCCGCACCCGACGGGGCGGCCGCCTGCTGGTCACCAATGTCCACGCCGACAACCCGGAGCGCTTCAGCATGGAACACGTGCTGGAGTGGTACCTGATCTATCGCAACGAGGCACAGATGGCCGAAATCATGCCGGAGGACTGCGGCGAGCCGCGCCTGTACACGGACTCGACCGGGGTTAATGTGTTTGCCGAGGTGATGATCGGCCAGCATCAAGTCGCCTGAAATGACAACATCCCTGGCTGGGCTCCATTCGAACTATCGTGAAGAGTTTCGCGACTACCGGTTGCTGTGCAGCAAGGCCGGCGGCCTGACCGTGATCGTGCTGGTGCTGATGGGCGTGGTGCTGGACTATGTCGTGTATCCGGCTGAGCAGGAGCGCTTTGCCATCGTTCGGGTGTTGACCAGCGCAGCTATCGGCCTGGCATTGCTCTCGCTTTACACGGAAACGGGCAAACGCCACGTGCAGCTCATCAGCTTCTTCTGGCTGCTGCTGCCGCAGGCAATGATCTCCTGGATGATTTATGCCACGCAGGGCGAGCAGTCGCTGTTCTATGCCGGGCTTATGCTGACGATCTTTGCGGTCGGGATCCTGTTCCCCGCGGGCTACTGGCAGACGCTGGCATTCGGCCTGGCCACGGTCGGGCTCTACTACATCGCCTGTGTGGCGCATCCGAGCGGCATACAGGACTCAAGCAAGTTTCAGTTCCAGCTCATCCTGATCTTCTTCTGCGCGTTGGCCAGCTCCATTTACACCTACTTCAACGAGAAGGGCCGTTTCCAGCTTTTCCGGCTCAAGGATGAGGTGGCGCACAAAAACGACGAGCTCGCCCGTACTAATGAAAACCTGGCTCAGATCAAGGGCCAGTTGCTGCAGCAGGAGAAGATGGCTGCAATCGGTACGTTGTCCGCGGGGCTGCTGCACGAGGTCAACAACCCGGTGAACTTCTGCCTGATGGCCATCGAAATAGCCATGGAAGAACCGGAGGCCAAGGACAGCCCGTCGCTGCAGGAGTGCCTGGTGGATGTCAAGCAGGGCATGCAGCGCATCCAGCATATCGTGTCGGACCTGAAGACCTTTGCCTACCGCAAACCCGGCGCGGCGGCAGACGACGTGCCGTTCCTGTTCGAGAAGGCGCTTGACTCGTCGACCCGGCTGAGCGCACATGAACTGCGCGGCGTGAGGGTCACGCGCGAGTTGCCCGGCGACACCCTTGTGCTGGGCGACGAAGCCGCCATCATCGGCGTGCTCATCAACCTGTTCTCGAATGCCGCTCTGGCCATGCACAAGGCCGGCACCGTATCGCCGCAGGTCCATGTCAAGGCGCAATGGCACGATGACCGGCTGCACGTGAATGTGCGCGACAACGGCCCGGGGATTGCCGCGGAGAATCTGGCGCGGGTGTTCGAGCCATTCTTCACAACCCGCGAAGTCGGCCAGGGCCTCGGCCTTGGCCTGTCCATCAGCTATGCGGTGGTGGAGCGGCACGGCGGCACACTGTTTGCGGAAAGCGAGTTGGGCAAGTGGACCGCGTTCAACTTCGACCTGCCGCGTGTCGAGTGATGTCGAGATGAGCGAAACCCAGCAAGCGCGGCGGACTGTCGTGTATGTCGATGATGAGGAGTTAGCCCGTAAGTACTTTGCGCGCTCGGCCGGCAGCGACTATGAGGTGCTGCTCGCCGACGGCGCGGAGGAGGCCATGTCGATCCTCCGCCGCGAAGGTGCGCGGGTGGCGATCCTGGTGACCGACTTCCGCATGCCGGGGCGGCACGGCGGCGACCTGCTGCGCCAGGTCTCGCAGGAGTATCCGCATATCGTGCGGATCCTGGTGACAGCCTACGCGGACAAAGATGCGCTGGAAGCGGTCAATTCTGGCAAGGTGTTCCGAATCCTGGAGAAGCCGCTGGGCATACGCACGGTCCGCGAGGTGCTGGCATCCGCGGCAACGGCCCCGGTATTGCGCCCGAGGTGATGCAACGCTTGCTGGTCGACCCAGTTTTCACGAACGCCGGCGTTAGCGGCTTCGGCATGATTTTCTGCAACCGCGTCATGCAGTCCTTTGGCGGGAGTATCAGGATCGCATCCGCGTCCGGCGCCGGCATGACCATGACGCTGGAATTCCCAATTTTCTAGGATCGAATGCACAGGAGTTACCAATGAGCAATACGATTGCCAACCAGACACCGCCCCCGGCGATTCTGTTCGTTGATGACGAAGCCACCGCGCTCAAATACTTCGAACGCGCCATCGGCGCGATCGCGCCGGTGGTGACGGGCGCCTCCGTGGAGGACGGCAAGGCCATGCTGGATGCCCACGCCGCCACCCTGGCCGTGCTGGTGTCCGACCAGCGCATGCCGGGCGAACATGGCAACGAACTTCTGCGCTATGCGCGCGAGCGCTATCCCCACATCGTCCGGATCCTGACGACGGCCTATTCGGAGCTAGACCAGACCGTCGAGGCCGTCAATCAGGGCCAGATACATCGCTATATCAAGAAGCCGTGGGACATCACCGCGCTGCGCATGGAGATGAAGCAGGCGCTGGAGCTGGCGGGACTGCGCAAGGAACGCGACCAACTCGTGCGCGAGAAGCTGAGCGTGCTGCAGACGCAGACTATGGCCACCCGCATCGGCACAGTGCACACGCTGTGCGCCAGCCTGATCGGCCCGGGCCGCTTCCAGCCGGTGGAAACCTACCTGGCCGGCACCGAACTGGCGGGTACGCGCAATGCGGAGCCGGACTGGCAGCGTATGGACTACGCCGATGTGGTGGGTGCCGAGAGCGAATGCAGCGGCAGCTTCGGCCACGCGGTCAGCACGC
The DNA here is from genome assembly GCA_049794535.1 of Rhodanobacter sp. GTDB lineage: Bacteria > Pseudomonadota > Gammaproteobacteria > Xanthomonadales > Rhodanobacteraceae > JBARCX01. The sequence continues at coordinate 331 of JBARCX010000022.1, read as the reverse complement.
GCTTGGTGGAGCTGCGTAGGCAGCATGCGGGGCGCAGCGCTGCCGATGCGGTGCAGGTTTTCACTGACGTCCTCGGCGCCACGGTACGCGGCGATGGCGAGGCGCTGATCTGGACTTCGCCGACCACGCTGAGCGAGTTCCTCAGCCGGCCGGTGGGTCAGGCCGTATCGGCCGAGCACGCTGCCTGGCTGGCCTGCCTGCTGTGGCTGGAAGAAGCCGGGGGCGCCCTGCAGTTTGCGCGTGAAGGCGACACCATTGTCTGCCGCGCGGGCACACGCGCGGCCAGTTTTGCGGCCGACCGCCTGGCAGTGTGGATCGAGCGGTTCTCAGA
>JBARCX010000021.1:0-10491 GCA_049794535.1 Rhodanobacter sp. | reverse complement strand
GTCGAAGGGGGCGAAGCTCACGTGATCGGAGGGATTGGCAGGGGCACCACGGTGCCGATCAGGGCCGACTTCACTTAGGGCTCGGCAAAGCTATGGCTTGGCGAAGCCTGATATTTCGACACGTCGGTTCGGGGCGAGACATGCGATCAGATCTTTACGTGACTCACTATCCGGGCACTCCTTTACCGGATCGACCTTGCCACGACCCTCGACTTTAATGTCCGAAGCACTGATGCCATGCCCTATCAGGTAGTCACTCGCAGCCTCTGCACGTCGCCGTGACAACAGCAGGTTGTAACTATCACTACCGATGCGGTCGGTGTAACCGATCACACGCAGATCCTGCACCTGGCTCGCCGAACGCAGTTGCTGAAGCAATTCGGCCAAACGATCGCGTCCTGCAGGTTTCAGGTGGCTGCTATTGAAATCGAACAAGGCATCTGCCGATAAACGCACAGGCTTCATGGGCGATGGGGCGATAACTACTGGCTTCGCCTGCTCGAGCATCGCGGCGCAACTTGCCGGCGACCAATAGAAACTGCGCGCGATCTTGTCCGTATCGAACAGCACCTTGTACTGGCAAGCGACCACCTCATGGTCCTTGCGGAAATTGAACAGGTAATCCCATTCACGCACACCCCATACACCTTCGTTGAAATGTGGTGGGCCGATCAGGCTTTGAATTTGCGCCTTGGTCATTCCAGATCCGATCAGGCGCAGGTTATCCAGGCTCGGAAAGGTTCCGTCCTTAGGTCGTGCCGCCTTGGCATCTGGAAACACGATCGACTCCGCGCCACTGCCGTCTTTAGCGACATGCCGGCTAACCGTTCCACAACCTGCAAGTGCTGAAGCCACGACGCATAGGGCTGTTGCAACCATCCATTTCGACATTGCCGCATTCATGATGTGAATCCTCACGTAGAGAGGGTGGATCATCGCGTCGGCGAATCGTTGCCTCACCGAGCAAATCGGGCCTGACCCGGCCGCCTTTCGACGGCCGGGATCATCAGGCACTACCAAACCATTCCCGCACCCACGCCGACACTGGCATCGCCACGCGAGTCGTCAGCTGCGTTGACCTTGTAGACCCAGCGACCGCTCTCGGAAATTGTCGACAAGCCGATAGCGATGCCGGCTTCGCCATGAAAGCTTCCGAGTGCTACTGAGGCCGAACTCTGATTCGGTTGATAGGCTGACGGCAGGCTCGCTGCAGCCATCGCGGAGGCAATACCGGCATTGGCACGGTTGCCAATCTGGTTGAGGTTGTTGTTGACCGCCTGGATCTGCTGGTTGGTGTAATTCTTCGACCAGTTCTCCGCCGTTGTGATGCCCTGATTCAACTGGCCCACGTTCACGGCATCACCCGGAAGAATGCCCGCTGCCACATTGTGAATCGTGGTCGGTCCACCACCATTACCTAATGTCACGCTGCTGTTATTGACGCTGCCGTCGGCATTCGTGTCGTACTGCACGCTACCCGCCTGCACTGCATCGAGCTGACCCACATTCACCGCATCCGTGGTCTGCGTACCCGCAGCAACATCGACCACTTGCCGCATGTTGCCAGCCGAACCGACCGACACCGTATTAGCGCGATCCGCCGTTGAGCCCTGCCCCAAGGCTACCGAATTAGTTGCCGTCGCTGAGCTGTTGTTGCCTATCGCGGTACTGTTGGTGCCCGATGCAATCGCACCGGCACCACCGGCGGCCGAGTCGTTGCCCGATGCAGTCGGCAACGCGCTACGTGCACCCGTCGCATTCGATTTGAATTCGCCAGCACCGTTAATCGTGTTGCTGACATTGGCGATCTGCGTATTGGTGTAGTTGTTTGCCGTAGTGACGGCATTGTTTACACCTGCCTGCAGCTGCTCGACATTAACTGCGTCGTTGGGCGCCGATCCATCGGCCACGTTGGTGATTTGACGATTATTGCCAGACGATCCCACCGATACTTCGCCGACCGAGTTACTACTACCGGCCGGCATATAGGCACCGGTGTAGCCCGACTGTGCACCGACCGACGTGGTCGAACCCGCACCTATCGCGACCGAATTGGCATTGGATGATGTCGCGCCATTTCCGATCGCGATACTGTTTGCACCGCTCGATACGGCCGACGGTCCCACCGCAATGCTGTCCGTGCCACTGGCCTGTGAATCAGGCCCCGTGGAATTGGCATGGAAGTATTTGATACCTGGCGTGCTGCTACCGCCGGTGATGGCATCGAACACATTCTGCACGCTGCTGTAGCTACCACCGGCGTAACTGAAGCCGCCGGTAACCATACCGGTGACCGGGTTATAGCTACTGGTACCACCAAACATATTCGCAACAGATGTACCCAGATTATTGACACCGGTCACCACGCTAAACAGTTGTGATCCGTTGATCGCATCGGTTGATGTATCCGAGATCACACCGGCGGCAAGGTTCTGCAATTGCCGCTCGGAACCCGATGCACCAATCGACACCACCGAAGCAGGTGACGTTGCCGCAGCGGTACCACCGTACTCGGCAAACGTACCGGTATGCGGCGCGGCTGTTGTCGAACCCGAACCCAATGCCACATCGTTCGCGTTATTGGCGATGGCACCGGAACCCAGCGCTACGCCATCCGCAGCAGCAGCGTTCGCGGTGTCACCCATCGCGAGTGAACCGGACGCCGATGCACTGGATGCATTACCCAACGCTACCGAGCCCTGACCGGTGGCCGTGTTGCCACTGCCTTGCGCCACCGCACCCTGACCGTTGGCCGTGTTGTTGTAACCCAGTGCGATCGCGCCTTGACCCGTTGCACTGTTCGGATCGCCGATCGACACCGCACCATCGCCCGTCGCCTGGTTGCCCTGGCCAATCGCCACGGCACTACCTGCAGCTGTTCCTGCATTCGCTGATGCACTCTGACCGATAGCGATGCTCGAACCGGTGGCGCCCGCCGCGGCGCCATTGCCCATCGCGATAGAGCCGGAGCCGTTGGATACCGCATTCGGGCCTACGGCGATGCTGTTGGTGCCTACGGCCGATGAATCCGGCAAGGTCGAGTTGGCGTGGAAATACTCAATGCCTGCACCACCGGTGGTGATGTTGTTGAGCGCCGTATTGGTGGCATAGAGTTCCGAGCCATTCACCGCATCGGTCGATGTGGCTGAGATCTGACCGGCAGCGACATTGGTGACCTGCCGCTCGTTACCTGCCGAGCCCACACTGACCACACCCGCAGGCGTCGCACCTGCGAAGTTATAGACGGTGCCGCCAACCGTCGCACTCGCGGTCTGTACCGCTGCGGCGATCACGGTCGAGCTTTGACCCAGCGCGACGTTCGAGCCACTCAATCCACTGGCGATGCTGGCACCCTGACCCAGCACGGTGGAATCGGCCACGCCGTTATCGGTCGCCTGATTACCCAACACCGTCGATGCCGCACCGGTGGCCGATGCACCGAAACCACCCGCTGATGCATTCGCTCCCGACGACACCGGCTGCGTCGACGTCACTGAGTTATCGGAAACGAACGGGCCGACCTTACCGCTGGTGATGTTATTGACCGTGGTACCGATGCTATTCACGGCACTGTTGGTCGCATACAACTCCGAGCCATTGACTGCATCGGTGCTGGTGGCCGAGATCTGACCGGCAGCGACATTGGTAATCGTGCGTTCGCTACCAACCGCACCCACACTCACTGTGCTCGTCGGCGTAGTGCCGGCGAAGGTGTACGCGGTACCGTTGATGGTGGTACCCGTCGTCGCCACCGCAGCAGCCGTTGTCGAGTTTGAACCCAGCGCCACATCATTCGCGTTATTGGCGACAGCACCGGAACCCAGCGCTACGCCATCCGCAGCAGCAGCGTTCGCGGTGTCACCCATCGCGAGTGAACCGGCCGCCGATGCACTGGATGCATTACCCAACGCTACCGAGCCCTGCCCGGTGGCCGTGTTGCCACTGCCTTGCGCCACCGCACCCTGACCGTTGGCCGTGTTGTTGTAGCCCAGTGCGATAGCGCCTTGACCCGTTGCATTGTTCGGATCGCCGATCGACACCGCACCATCGCCCGTCGCCTGGTTGCCCTGGCCAATCGCCACGGCACTACCTGCAGCTGTTCCTGCATTCGCTGATGCACTCTGACCGATGGCGATGCTCGAACCGATGGCGCCTGCCGCCGCACCATTACCCATCGCGATAGAGCCTGCGCCATTGGATACCGCATTCGGGCCTACCGCGATGCTGTTGGTGCCTACGGCCGATGAATCCGGCAAGGTCGAGTTGGCATGGAAATACTCGATGCCCGCACCACCGGTGGTGATGTTATTGACCGTGGTGCCAATGCTGTTCACGGCACTGTTGGTGGCATACAACTCCGAGCCATTGACTGCATCGGTGCTGGTGGCCGAGACCTGACCCGCAGCGACGTTGGTAATCGTGCGTTCGCTTCCGACAGCACCCACACTCACCGTACTCTTCGGCGTGGTACCGGCGAAGGTATACGCGGTGCCGTTGATGGTGGCACCCGTCGTCGCCACCGCAGCAGCCGTTGTCGAGTTCGAACCCAGTGCCACATCGTTCGCGTTATTGGCGACAGCACCGGAACCCAAGGCAACACCATCGGCGGCGGCGGCATTCGCCGTGTCGCCCATCGCCACACCACCAGCAGCCGCTGCCGTGGAGGCATTGCCCAGCGCCACCGAACCCTGGCCGGTGGCCGAGTTGGTGCTGCCGAGCGCTACCGCGCCCTGCCCATTCGCTGTATTGCTATTACCCATCGCTACCGCGCCGGTGCCGGTCGCCGAATTGGGATCACCCAACGCTACGGCGCCGTTGCCACTCGCCGTATTGCCAACGCCAATCGAGACGGCTGAACCTCCGGTTGCGGTCGCGAAATCTCCCATCGCTATGGCACCGACCGCATTGGCGGTGGCTCCTGTGCCGAGTGCAATCGCATCGGCTGCGGAAGCCTCCGCGCTTCTTCCCTGCGCGATGCTATTGGTGCCCAGTGCCTCAGCCGTATTCCCGACGGCGAGTGCACCGGCCGCGCTGGCCTGCGACATATTGCCTACGGCAATCGCACCCACAGCGGAAGCCGTCGCGTCTTCGCCTTGCGCAATGCTGTTGTTGCCTGTCGCCGCCGCCGTACCGCCAATCGCTACGGCACCCGCTTGGTTAGCGATCGCCGAGTCGCCCATCGCAACCGTATCGGTCGCCGTCGCGCTGGATACCGGGCCAATCGCCACGCTATTCGTGCCCGTGGCGGAGCTATCAGCCAAGGTGGAATTGGCATGGAAATACTTGATGCCACCGCCACCAGTAATGTTGTTGAGGGTCGAATTGGTGGCGAACAATTGCGAGCCATTCACCGCATCGGTGCTGGTGGCACTCAAGGTTGCTGGTGTCAGATTGGTGATTTTCACCGTACCGGTGGCACCCGTGCCGCCGGTCGCCCCCAACGTAATCAGGTTGCCGCCTACGCTGTTGTACTTCACCGCGATAGCAGCGGTATTCACGGCATCGGTATTCAATGCCGAGAGCGCCGCGCCGACATTGGCATTGGCGGTGCTGCCCGTGTTGGCACCCGTCGTGCTGATGGAGTTGATGCTGTACGACGGAGGGGTATACACACCGGTCGTTGCATTCAACGTAGCGCCACCACCGAGCGACGTCGCCGCATCTTGTCCAATTTGATTGAGCTGACTGACGTTGACCGCATCCGTGGCCTGACTGCCTGCAGCAACGCCGGTGATCTGACGACCGGTACCGTTATCGGCAATATTCAACTCACCGCCGGAATTGCTGGTGCCAACCGCATATCCGGTATAGCCGGTCAGCGCACCGCGGGTGGCTGACGAGTAGCTGCCCAAGGCAATGCTGTTCGCGGTACTGGCACTCGCCTGACGACCGATGGCAATACCCTGCGCCGCAGACGATGCTGCATTGTCGCCAAAGGCCAAACCATAGCTGCCGCCTGCGGTGGTGCTGGCGGCGGGACCAAACGCGATCGACGCCTCACCGGCGGCCGAGATGCCATTACCAATACCGACCGCGTCGGTACCGGAAACGATCGCACTACTCGCGAAAGATCCCACATTGCTGATCGAGATCGCGCCAATACCACTGGCATCGGCAATGGAACCGATCGCCACCGAACCTCCATGGGCGCCGCTCGCTGCTGCACCGTTGCCGATCGCAATGCTGCTCACTGTGCTGGCGTTGGCGGAGGCACCTAGCGCAACGCTGTTACCACCCGTCGCCTGCGCTCCGTTGCCCACCGCAATGTCGTTGGCTGTCGTCGGCGCGCCGCTCACACCAGCCACTGCATCCAGGCCCTGTGCAATCGAGTCGTTGCCGTAAGCATTGGCCACCGGCCCCACCGCGATGCTGTTGGCGCCTGCCGCATTGCTATCGGCCAAGGTCGAGTTGGCATGGAAGTACTTGATGCCGGCCGTGCCGCCAGTACCCCCGATCGCATTGAACACATTCTGCACGCTGCTATAGCTATTGCCGGCATAACTGAAACCACCCGTGACGACACCGGTGGCCGGGTTATAGCTACTGGTACCGCCGAACACGTTCGCGACCGAGGTACCTAAGTTATTGACACCGGTCACCACGCTAAACAACTGCGAACCGTTGATCCCATCCGTCGATGTACCCGAGATCACACCGGCAGCGACATTCTGCAATTGCCGCTCGGTGCCCAGAGCACCCAGCGACACTACCGATGCCGGCGAGGCTGCCGCGGCGGTGCCACCGTATTCGGCAAAGACGCCGGAGTGTGGTGTTGCCGCTGTCGAACCCGCGCCCAAGGCAACATCGTCAGGATTGGTGACGGTGGCGCCAGAACCCAGGGCAACACCATCCGCAACATTCGCTTTCGCGGTGTCTCCCATGGCGAGCGCACCGGCAGCCAACGCGTTTGAGTCATTGCCCAACGCTACCGAGCCCTGCCCCGCTGCCGAATTGTTATTGCCGAGCGCCACCGCGCCCTGTCCATTCGCCGTATTGGTGTTACCCAGTGCAACCGCGCCGGTACCGATGGCCGAACTGGGGTCGCCCATCGCCACGGCACCATTACCGTTCGCTGTGTTACCGACGCCAATCGATACCGCCTGGCCACCCTCTGCCGTCGAGGTCTGTCCAATCGCCACAGCACCTGCGGCATTGGCAATGGCTGTATTGCCGAGGGCAATCGCATTGGCTGCGGATGCTGCGGCGCTCGTACCCTGCGCGATGCTGTTCGCGCTCGTTGCCGCTGCGCTACCGCCGATGGCTATGGCTCCGGCAACACTGGCATTCGCTGTATTACCGAGTGCAATCGCATTGCCTGCCGCTGCTGTTGCCAGCGGACCGATCGCTACGCTGTTGAGGCCTGTCGCCGCGCTATCAGCGAGTATCGAGTTGGCATGGAAATACTTGATACCTGGCGTGGCGCTGCTGCCAGTGATCGCGTTGAACACGCTCTGCACGCTGGTGTACGTACCACCGGCGTAACTGAAGCCGCCGGTCACCGCACCGGTAGCTACGTTGTAACTGCTGGTGCCACCAAACGCATTCGCCACCGAGGTACCCAGATTATTGACACCGGTGACTACGCTAAATAGCTGCGAGCCATTGATCGCATCGGTGGAGGTACCCGAGATCACACCCGCTGCGAGATTCTGCAATTGACGTTCTGTGCCCCCAGCACCAATCGACAACACACCACTACTCGCCTTGGCGATACCTGCCGCTGTGCCGCCGTATTGTGCTGTGGTGCCGGTATGTGGCGCAGCGGTGGTCGAACCCGCACCCAAGGCCACGTCGTTCGCATTGTTGGCCACGGAGTTCGAACCGAGCGATACGCCGGCTGCTGCCTTGGCACTCGCCGTGTCGCCCATGGCAAGTCCACCAGCAACAGCTACCGTAGAGGCATTACCCAGTGCCACCGAACCTTGCCCGATGGCCGAGTTGGTATTGCCTAACGCGACTGCGCCCTGACCATTCGCGGTGTTGGCATTACCCATGGCCACCGCACCGGTGCCGGTCGCTGAGTTCGGATCGCCAATCGCTACTGCACCATCACCGTTTGCCGTGTTACCACTACCGATGGAAACCGCCTTACCGCCCGTTGCCGTCGCGGTCTGCCCAATGGCTACGGCACCGGCAGCATTAGCTATGGCGCCCGTTCCTTCAGCAATCGAATTACCACCGGTCGCCTGCGCGCCGTTACCTAGCGCCATATCGTTGACCACCGTGCCGCTACCGCTCACGCCAGCTACCGCGCTTAACCCCAACGCAAACGAAGCGGAGTTGTAGGCGTTGGACTGGGCACCGATCGCCACCGAATTGGCGCCCGCTGCATTGGCACCCGCAGTAGAGTTAGCGCCAATGGCCGTAGCACCGCTGCCGCTCGCCCTTACCGGAATGGAGTTGGCAGGGTTTGCGCTGGTACTGCCAATCGCTGTGGCATTGGCCCCCGAAGCTTGAGCTGCGCTACCGAACGCCGTCGAGAAAGTACCGCTGGCTTGTGAGCCCTGTCCGAAAGCGAAGGCTGCCGTGTTCGTCGCTTGTGCACCGATTCCGATGGAAATCGCATTCGAGCCGCTGGCCAACGTCTGGCTGGCCGCATTGGTGGCGCATCCGCCAAACGCAATCGCACCGGTACCGCTTGCTGTGGCCGCAAACCCAGCACCACATCCACCGGGAGCTGAGCTGATGGCTATGGACGTTGCACCTGTCGCAGCGCCACCTCCAGCGGCATATTGTGCATGCGCGGTGTGCGAGCTCACCAGGCCACAAATCAGTAGCAAGGCCGCCACGAGTGGTCGAAGACTGATACCAGAATGAGATAGGGCGTACCTATCCTCCAGCATGATCGTTCGATCACTCGCGCCACCCCGCTGCAGGCTGGCCAATTCAGAGGCAACCACCAGTTGTCCGAGCGACTTGTTCCAAACCTTGCTGTAGATCTTGTTCATGGCGAAGCCTCTACGAATGAGATATGTAGAGATCGCAGTCATTGCTTTCAGAGCAGCCGAGATCGCCGAGGCAACATGATGGATGCCTCGCTTCAAATAAAATGTCTTGATAATGAATTAGCGGATAGTTATTAACTTAATCCTATTAACTCACCATCGCGGAACAGTGGCTTCTCTTTCGCAATATCCACATCCCCACATTACGTTGGAAAGACATGTCGCTTAAGGTCAATGAGAGAAAATCAGCCATGACTTACCCTGACGGCTCGACACACAGCCACCTGGGTTCCTTCGACCCTATTCGACAGTCATTCAAAGACGCCCAGCGATCCTAAGCGACAACCTAAGAGTCAGCTGCTTGGCGCGAAGTGCTACTAGTTCATTGAACGCTTCGTCGCAATGCAGCGAAGCTGAAACCTTGCACAGCGCGACACAGATCGGCGGCGGTAGCCAACCTTAGGTCGGAGTCGGTTGCGACAAAAGAAGCTGAACTTTCCAACGGAGGGCGCATGCTTCAAGACGATGTTTGAATATGCTAGAGGTCTATCGCGAGCAGGACGGATGATCATGGTATTTCCCCTGTTTCAATGACGCGGCGCACACATCCTTTCGATGCCAACATCCTTGTTGTCCGATGCTCCAGGCGAATCCTTGCTAGATGAATCCTTGTTGCTGCTTGGCCTACGTTAGGTTCCGACAGGCAATAGTTCGGGGCTCATGGGGAGGGATATTGCCTGCTGCCGGTGTGGACCAGCACATACCGATCTCTCGGCACGCGGAAAAACCTGGAAGAAAGATAGGGTGAGTACGTCATCTCTCTTCGCTAAATCTTGGCAAGCCTCCCCCTGCCCAACGATCCTTGGGTTCTTAAAGTAAACTTGACCTACTCGGAAACGCCAACTATCTAGTTATTTATTAGGTAACCGGTGATTTTAAAAAATATTCAAATCATCTATTACCCATAAGCATTTTGTACTTTCGCCTTAGTGACTTCTCGGCATTGATTCTGAATTCGATTGACCGCGTCAACTCCACGTAATCGGCACGCGCATGGGCAGATTCGGCTAGGGTGTATGAAAAAACGGCAATTCCGGGCTCACCCATCCAACTGATCCATGCTGTGGCGTGGCATTGAGTTGTCTGGCATTTACATGGCGGAGCTGGCTCCGTGGCTCGCTTTAGTTGGTTTTCGGTGGTGTCTTTTGATGTGTTATGTGACTTGGTGATGCTGGTGCTTGATGTGTTGTCGCTTGATTGTCGCGCTATCGCTAGTGGGCCGCTTACGCAGCGGGCGTTTCGAACCCCTGCCGGTGGTCGAGTCACTTTTCTTTGTTGGCCCACGCGCGCGCAGGAGCGAGTGCGAACAGCGCAGCTGGCCCGAAGGGCGGAGGGCATGGATGCCCGGAGTTATGTGTTCTGGCCATGTTGGTGTTTGATGTGTTGTCGCCTGGTTGTTGCGATATCGCCAGTGGGTCGCTTACGCAGCGGGCGTTTCGAACCCCTGCCGGGGTCCGAGTCACCTTTCTTTGCTGGCCCAAAGAAA
>JBARCX010000020.1:0-4866 GCA_049794535.1 Rhodanobacter sp. | reverse complement strand
CAACTCAGCATCCGCCTGTTTCGCAAACCCGGTCGTTCAGTACCGTCTTTCTCATCGAAATGTGGGAGCGCTTCGGCTTCTACGGCATGCAGGTGTTGATGGTCACCTACATGATGAAAAAGCTCGGCTTCGTCGACACTCGGGCCAACCTCGTATGGGGTGCAGCAGCGGCGCTGATCTACGCCACACCCGCCATTGGCGGCTGGGTGGGTGACAAGCTGATCGGCACGCGCCGCACCATGGTGCTCGGCGCCGTGGTACTGGCAATCGGCTACGGCATGCTGTGGATTCCCTCCAACAACGCGACACTGCTCTACTGCGCGCTGGGCGTGATCGTGGTGGGCAACGGCTTCTTCAAGCCGAACGCAGGCAATCTGGTGCGCAAGATCTATGAGGGTGACGACACGCGCATCGACAGCGCGTTCACCATCTACTACATGGCGGTGAACATCGGCTCAATGGTGTCCATGACCGCCACACCGTGGATCCGCGACTACGTGGGCGAACACTACGGCGACGCCATGGGCTGGCATACCGCCTTCGGCTCCTGCGCGGTTGGACTCGTGCTCGGCCTGATCAACTACATGCTGATGTATCGCACCCTGTCTCACATCGGCTCGCCAGCCGACGAGAAACCGGTAAGCATCGGCCGTGCAGCGGCCTTGCTCGTTGCGTCGATCGCCATGGTGTTCATCGCGGCGGAAATTCTCCAAAGCCTGGCCATCGCCAAGGGCGCAGTGATCCTCGCCGGCATCGTGATCCTTTGCATCTTCGCCTACCTGATCTGGATCAGCCACAAGAGCGAACGGGCGGGCCTCATCGCTGCGCTGGTGCTCACCGTGCAAACGATCTTCTTCTTCATCTTCTACGCGCAGATGGCGACCTCGCTGAACCTGTTCGCACAGAAGAACGTCAATCTGTCGTTCGACGTTTTCGGCATGCACCTGTTCAACTGGATCCCGGAGCAGTACCAGAACCTCAATGCGATCTGGATCGTGCTGCTTAGCCCAGTGCTGGTACTTATGTATAACGGACTGGGCCGCGTAGGTAAGGATCCGTCGGTGGCCTTCAAGTTCGCGCTCGGCTTTGGCGCCGTCGCGCTGGGCTTTTTCATGTACGGCTTCGGCGCCAACGGCGCTGTCGGCGGCCAGGTTTCGTCATGGACCATGGTCTGGGGCTACGGCTGGTATTCGCTAGGTGAGCTGCTGGTGAGCGGCCTTGGCCTGGCGATGATCGCTCGCTATGTGCCGTCGCGCATGGGTGGTTTCATGATGGGTGGCTACTACGTCGCCGTCGGCATCTCGCAGTATCTGGGAAGCGTGGTAGCCAACTACGCCAGTATTCCCGACCACATCACCAATCCAGTGGATTCGCTGGAGATCTACGTCAGCCTGTTCAACAAGCTCGGCTACGTGGGTATCGGTTGCACGGTAATCGCCGTCGCCATGTTGCCGCTGATGAAGAAACTGTCCAACACCCACGCCGAACACGCCGCCACGGCCGGTCCGCTGCCCGCCGTGCGCAGCGAGGAATTCAACACATCCGTTTGATGTTGACCTTGATGACCCCGCTGCGCATTGCAGCGGGGTTCGCTGGATGATCGCCATGCCGCACCGGCCAGCCCAACGTATCGGCCCGCTTGCACTTACGCGCACGCTGGCTTGGCTGAGGCTTTGCGCCATCGCAGGGCAAAGCGTCGCTGTCGTGTTCAGTGCGCTATGGATGCGCATGAACATCCCACTGCTGCCACTGTTGGTCGGCATTGGCTTGCTCGCTGTGTTCGCCGTTTTCGCCTCGTGGCGCTTGAGCCAACCGTGGCCTGTGCGCGAATGGGAAACCATTGGGCATATCACCGCCGACACACTGGTTCTCGGTTACCTGCTGTACTTCACCGGTGGTGCAGGCAACCCCTTCGTCACCTTACTGCTGGTGCCGATCGCACTCTCCGCCGCCGCGCTGTCGGTGCGCGCCATCTTGTGGGTCGCACTCATTGCCGGCCTCGCCTATCTACTGCTGCTGCGCTGGTACGTACCGCTGCCCTTGCCGTTGGAAGACGGCATGCATGGTGGCTTCTCGCTGCATGTCATCGGCATGGGCGTGAACTTCGTCATCACCGCACTGCTGCTGGCCTTTTTCACCAACCGGCTGGCACATGCCGTGCGTTTGCAAGAGCAGGAAATGCAACGCGTACGCGAACGTGCGCTACGTGACGAAGGCATCCTGGCTATCGCTACGCAAGCTGCCGGAGCCGCGCATGAACTCAACACGCCACTATCGACCATGCGCACGTTGCTGCCCGAACTACGTCGCGAACACGCCACCGATGCCGTACTGGCCGAAGATCTGACGCTGCTCGAAAACCAGGTGGAACGCTGCCGCGGCATCCTGCGCGAGATGGTTGCATTCGGCAAAGCGCAGCTCTCGCAGGAACCCGAACGCATCACCGTGGCCGCCTTTATTCACGGCTGTGTTGAACGTTTCTCCCTGCTGCGCCCCGAGGCGGAGCTGGACTTGCAGGTCGACGATTCAATCGTCGACATCGTCCTGCGCATTCCACCCGGACTACGCCACGCGCTACTGAACCTGCTCAACAACGCGGTCGATGCTTCCGCCCTGTGCGATTCGCAAATCGTCCAGCTTTATGTTCGGCGTGAAGCCGGCTGGCTGGAGCTCATCGTGCGCGATCACGGCCCCGGGTTCACAGCGACCGGTGCCCCAGCCGTACTTGGCCAAACCGGCAAACAAAGTGGCCTGGGTATTGGTCTGGCATTGACCGAGGCCACCGCTGAACGCCTCAACGGCGAACTGACCACGCGCAATACCAACGATGGCGCAGAAATGTGTCTGCGCTTGCCGTTGAAGGTGATCGCAGGGGCGTAAGAGTCTGCGCCTGCTACTGGATATGCACGCCGAGTCGCCGCATCCGTCAGAATGGGCAGGCACCATCGCAGGAAATGCTCAATGTCTGATGTAGTTCAACCCACCAACACCCGCCCCTTACTGATCATCGATGACGACACCACGTTTGTACGGGTGTTGGCGCGTGCACTGATCTCACGCGGCTTCGAAGTACTCACCGCTACCTGTACCGACGAAGCGCGCGCACTGACCCGCCGGCATCATCCGCGCTACTGCGTACTCGACCTCAAGGTGGGCGAAGAGAACGGCCTGCGCTTGATTCCCGAGTTGCACTCGCTAGTGCCGGACATGCGCATCCTGCTGCTGACCGGCTATGCCTCGATCGCCACGGCCGTGGAAGCCATCAAGCGCGGCGCGCACGACTACCTCTCCAAGCCCGTCGATGCGGATGCCGTGGTGCGTGCCCTGCTCGACGGCGACAGCTCGCCCGGCGACGACGACGTGATGGATGCGCCCGAGGCCCCATTGGCCCTGCGTCGATTGGAGTGGGAGCACATCCAGCGCGTGCTCACCGAATGTGACGGCAACATCTCCGAGACAGCTCGACGCCTGGGCATGCATCGGCGAACCCTGCAGCGCAAGCTGAGCAAGCACCCGGTTCGCGAACGGCCTGATAACGAGGCGTAACACCAGATGTCGCGATGTCGCGCGTCCAGCGCTGCGACATCGCGTCACCTATCGCCCCTGATGCAGCCGGCTATCCTTCAACCTTGGATCATGCTCCAAGGTTGTTCGAACCTCGATACCGCTTCTGCGTGTCCCCACACGCTCCAGCCTGCCCATGAAATAACGCCCTAGCCACCTTGCGTCGACCGAGCCCCCGATTCGCGCACCATCGAGACTTTCATGCGTCTGTTGCTCCTATCCCTGCTTTGCCTCCTTCCGCTCACTGCCGCCGCCCACGACGACATGTCGAAGATGAACATGTCCAAAGGCCCAGAACTCGGCGCCAGCGCAGCGTTCGATGCGCACGGCCGGTTGTGGGTGGTCGATGCGGCCGATGGCCACGTGCAGCTACGCCACTCGGACGACCTCGGCAAGACGCTCAGCGCACCGGTCGATGTCAATGCACAGGCTGAGCCGATCTACGACAAAAGCGAGAACCGGCCGAAGATCGCTTTCGGTCCGCACGATGAAATGTATGTGAGTTGGTCGCAGCCGCGTGCGAAACCATGGACTGGCTTTGTGCGCTTCGCCCGTTCGCTGGATGGTGGTGCGCATTTCTCCACACCGATCACCGTGCACCACGACCTCGCTGAGATCACCCATCGCTTCGATGCGCTCGCCGTCGATGGCCATGGCCGCGTGGTGATCGCATGGGTCGACAAGCGCGATCTGGAAGCCGCTCGTGCACAAGGCAAGCCCTACCTTGGCGCTGCCGTGTACTACAGCTGGTCGGATGACCAAGGGCGCACCTTCGTACCCGAACGCAAGCTGGCCGACCAAAGTTGCGAGTGCTGCCGCATTGCCATCACCAGCGCGCCGCAGGGTGATGTGGCCGTGCTCTTCCGCAGCATCTTCGGCGACAACATCCGCGACCATGCCTACGCTGTACTGCGTACGGACGGCCAACCGAGTCATGCAGAACGGGCCACCTTCACCCAATGGCGGATCGCCGGTTGTCCGGAGCAAGGCCCGGCCATCGCCATCGGCACCGACGGCACGCGACATGCCGTGTGGTACGAGGCCAAGGACAAACCCACCATCTGGTACGGCCAACTCGATCCCGGCAATCCACCGAAGAACGCGCAGGTGATCGCCAGCAGCGGGGCCAGTCACGCCGACGTCATCGTGCATGGTAAGACCGTGTGGGTAACGTGGAATCAGGTCAACGCGCTGGGTTACGCGTTGATGCTGCGTCGCTCGAACGATAACGGGCTGCATTTTGATGCACCCCGCGAAATAGCCAGTGCAACAGGCTCCGCAGGATCTCCCCAATTACTACTG
>JBARCX010000019.1:0-6396 GCA_049794535.1 Rhodanobacter sp. | reverse complement strand
AAACTCAACCCCGGCCCCTGACCCTGGCTGCATGGCGAGTAGCCATTCAAGTTGGGCAACGCAAAGGTGCTTTGACCATCGCCGCCGTAATAGGTCCCGATCAGGGAGAACAGCGCGGTGTAGGAGCGGACCGGCAGCAATTGTCCGTTGCACGCAGCCCAGCCAAGCGGAGGGAACGTAAAGCCGAATAATTGAATTTCACCTACGTATGCTTGTGTCACGTCAATATCCCCTTAGATCGTTGTGACCATGTCCGTGTGTTCTCGCTCGTCAACCTTGCGAGGGATAGATACCTTCCCAGGCAATGCAGAACGAAGCGGTCAACGTTGGCATCGTGTTGTCATGTGGCGACGCGCCACCGCCGGTGCCGCCCGCATTGGCGACGCTCTGCGCTGCCATCTGTTCGGTACGCAGGCCCGCTACGGTGTTGGTGTACATGGTGTCGCTGGACAACGCTCCCAATTCGGCATTGGTAGGCACGTTCGCTGCCGCAATGGCCGGTGCCGCATTGTAGGAATGCGTATGCTGCGGCAATTGATTGCCAATCAAGGTGACGGTTTCGGTGCCGAAAATCTGTCCCATCACCCGCGAGGTAAGGCCAAGTCCGGTGCCTTGATGCAAGGGCACCCGGCCGCGCAGATCAGGTACCGCGAAGGTTGTCTGGCCGTCGCCACCAAAGGTGGTGCCAATCAGAGCAAAGAGCACGTTATATTCGGAAATAGGCTTCAAGCTGCCATCACAGGCGAACCAGCCAACGGGAATGCGTGGAAAAGCGAACAGCCGGATCTCTCCGACAAAGGGTTGAGTCATGACATGCTCCCTGGCGAATGTGGACGGATCAATTAACCGCGGGATGGAAAAATGCCGCTCAGCGCGATATTGAAATTGATCACGAGTGACGGCTGCATATTCGGATGCGGCAGACTACCGCCCGCCATAGCCAGGGTGCTCGGACTCAATACGGCCGGCGACCCCGTGTTCGTCGTATAGATCGATTCCGTTCCCGTGCTGCCGTACACATTGCCGGTGGGATTGAGCTTGTCGCCCGCTGTCGTCGAGCCCATGGCGATGTGCGTGTGCGCCGGCATCATCGCACTGGTGAGCGTGACATTTTCGGTGCCGCTGGATTCACCCAGGCCCTCGTTAACGACGCTTCCGACCGGCGTTCTTCCCCGCAAATCGGGTAGCCCGAAGGTTGTTACGCCATTGCCACCGAATTGCGTGCCAAGCAAGGAAAACAAAGCCTGATTCTGGTTAATCGGCAGCAACTGCCCATTGCATTGAGCGAAATATCTTGGCGCGAAGCCAAATCCGGTGAGCATAATCTGCCCAACATATTGATAAGCCATCTTCCCTTCCCCCTGGATGGTGTAATGACGCGCCTGATTGAGTTGGCGCGCGCGCCACTTTCTACCAGTGGCGGGTAACTTACAAGGGGATTTGTTTCGTCGCATTCTCTTCACTTTTGCAACCATAATGAGATACCCCTGTTAAATCGCGCGCTTTCTTGCTCCAATAACGCACTAGGGGTTGGGGGCAATTGAGATTTGCGCATTGGCGTGGCACGCATGGACGTGCAACCACACGCCATGCCCCCTGCTTGAACGCCGTTCCGCCGCAAGGGCATTCGGCGGTGATGCAACAGGGATAGGGGGCTATAACCATGTCGCACCGTTTATATGAGCGAGATCGCGCGCGCGCGAATAAGTTTGGGGCATTTTTGTGCGCTTTTTTTTCGCGGCGCACGCCTAGGACGATCGACTCGCAACGTAACACTCGCTTAGCGAGGTATTCGCGCAACAACGTTCTGTCCAAACTCGCTTTGCTTATGCTGCTGTCCGCCACGGCGATGTGGCCTGTTCTGGCGCGCGCAGCGAATGAATGCCCGACGTTCAATGAAACGGTCGCATCAAATCAAGCTGTCGAGTTCAATGTCCTGAGCTGTTCGATCAATGGCGTGCAATCCGTCACGCAGCCATCGCATGGCACAGCAACCATCGTCGGCGCGAAGACTGCCGGAAACATTCAGTATCAAAATACTGACGGTAGCGCCACCAGCGATCAATTCACGTTCGTGGACGACGACGGCGAAACGATCCTGGTCCAGATTACCATCGGTACACCGACATATCCGCCGATCGTGATCAGCCCCAGCACGATGCCGAATGGCAATGTCGGCCAGTCCTACAGCCCGGTAACGTTCAGCTCTACCGGCGGCGATGGTGGCCCCACCTATACCTACAATGTTTCCGAGGGAAATCTGCCGAATGGCATGAATTTCAACGGCACCGGTATTTCCGGAACGCCCACCGAGTCAGGCACGTTCGCCATCACGGTGACCTCGCAAGATACCCACGGCAACGAAGGGCAACAGAATTACTCGTTCACCATCAACGGCGGTGTTATCTCGGTCTCACCAACGACGGCGCCCACCGGCAATTTGTACACGTCTTATTTGCTGACGATGAACGCCAGCGGCGGTACCGCACCTTACACCTATACCTACGGCAGCACTGGTAGCTTGCCACCCGGCATAACGTTCAATGCCGGTACGTTTACCGGCACACCAACGCAGACGGGCACCTTCACGTATGCGGTGAATGTTGCCGACAGTGCCGGCAATAGCGAGCGCGTCGACTACACCTTCACCATCAGTCCGCCGAACATTACGGTGTCGCCATCCTCGCTATCGGATGCAACGCAATATTCGGCCTACAGCCAGCAACTCAGCGCGAGCGGCGGCTATCCAACTGGAAGCTATACGTACAAGGTCAACGGCACGCTGCCGACAGGCTTGACGCTATCGAACTCGGGCTTGCTCAGCGGCACGCCAACCGGCAGCGGCACCACCAGCTTCAGCGTCACCGCCACGGATAGCAGCCCGAGCCCCGGTCCCTATACGGGAACACAAAGTTATTCGTTGAAGGTCAACGCGAACCCGCCGACCATCACCACCTCCTCGCTACCTGCGGGTACCGTGGATACCGCTTATAACCAGACCATCACCGGGAGCGGTGGAGTCCCGACGTATACGTTCACGATCAGCGCAGGCAGCTTGCCGGCCGGAATAACCCTGGCCAGCAACGGCACCCTGTCAGGAACGCCTACGGCGGGCGGATCGTTTCCCATCACCGTGAAGCTGACGGATTCAGCCAGCAATACGGCAACGCAGGCTTATACGTTGAGCATCAATCCTGCGACCGTGACATTCACGCCGGGCACTTTGACGGCGCCGACATTACACGTTGCATACAATCAGACGTTTACAGGTAGCGGCGGTACGTCGCCCTATCACTTTGCCGTAGCTTCCGGCAGTTTGCCGCCAGGCTTGGTGCTTTCCAGTACCGGTGTGCTGAGCGGGGCGGCGACTGCAACAGGTGCGTTCAATTTCAACATCATCGCCACGGATTCGAGCACCGGCACCGGGCCTTACGGCGATACGGTTTCATACACTGTGACGGTTACTGCGCCCACTATCGTACTTTCGCCATCCAGCCTGAGTACCGCGCAAGTCGGTGTCGCGACCAGCCAGACTATCTCCGCCAGCGGCGGCAGCGGATCGTATACGTTTGCAGTCGTGTCCGGCACGCTGCCGAACGGTGTGTCATTGAGCAGCGCAGGCACCCTGAGCGGCACGCCCACGGAAGGCGGATCATTTCCGATCACCGTGACCGCTACCGATTCGAACACCAATACAGGTAGCCAGACTTACACGCTTACGGTGAACAACGCGGGTCTTTCGATCACGCCGACCACCCTTTCGGCGGGCACGGATGGTGTGTCTTACTCACAGAACCTCGCCGGCAACGGCGGTACGGCGCCCTATACGTTTTCGATCAGCTCCGGCGCGCTGCCGGCGGGCGTGACGTTGTCGAGCACTGGCACGTTATCGGGTACGCCGAGCCAGGTCGGCACCGCCAATTTCGTGTTGACAGTCCACGACAGCAGCACCGGCACCGGGCCATACACCACGACGCAAAGCTATAGCCTCGCGATCGCCGTACCGACCCCGACACTGGCACCGGCATCGGGCACCTTGAGCGGCAACTACGCACAAGCCTTTACGGAAACCTTCGTCGCCAGCGGCGGCACGGCGCCTTACACCTATGCCGTCACCTCGGGAACCTTACCGTCCGGCCTGAGCTTGAACGCAAGCACGGGCGCATTGACAGGTACGCCGACGGCGACGGGTAGTTTTCCCATCACGATCACGGCAACCGATCACAGCACAGGCGTCGGTGCGCCGTTTACCGCTTCGACCAACTACACGCTGGCGATCGGCACGGCGACAATCGCGATCGCGCCGACCAGTGTGACGGGAGCTACGGTAGGCGTGGCCTATCCCAATACGCAATTAACGGCGAGCGGCGGCATCGGGCCGTACACCTATACGATTCCGTCGGGTGCACTACCCAATGGCATCACCTTGAGCAGCGGCGGTCTTCTCTCTGGCACACCCACCGCTGCAGGCAACTTCAGCTTCACCGTGCAAGCGACCGATGCCAATGGCATCAGCGGCACGCGGACCTACACGCTGCTGACTGCCAACGCCTCGGTGGTGCTTAGCCCCGCCAGCTTGCCGCCAGCGACAGCCGAGTCGGCATACAGCCAGAGCTTCGGCGCCAGCGGCGGTACCGCGCCTTACACCTACGCCGTCACTTCTGGCTCATTACCTGCCGGGTTGAGCTTGAACACGAGTACCGGCGCATTGACCGGTACGCCGACGGCGGCCGGTAGCTTCATCTTCACGGTACGCGCCACCGACAGCAGCACTGGCACGGGCGCACCGTTCTTCAGCGCACGCAGCTATACGTTTACGGTGAATGTACCAAGCGTCACGATTTCGCCGAGCAGCCTGCCAAATCCCCAGATCGCCGTCGCCTATAGCCAGTCATTGACGGCAAGTGGCGGCAACGGCAGTTATACCTACAGCGTCAGCAGCGGCAGCTTGCCGAGTGGATTGACGTTGAGCGCCAACGGTTCGATTTCCGGCACACCGACCGCGGCGGGCAGCTTCAATGTCACGATAACCGCCACGGATGGCCTGAGTTTCACCGGTACGCAGAGCTACACGATGACGGTCGCCACGCCGGCCCTGACGCTGAGCCCAGCAAGTCTGCCGATAGCGACGGCTGAATCGGCATACAGCCAGAACTTCAGCGCCAGCGGCGGTACCGCGCCTTACACCTACGCCGTCACTTCTGGCTCATTACCTGCCGGGTTGAGCTTGAACACGAGTACCGGCGCATTGGCCGGTACGCCGACGGCAGCCGGTAGCTTCATCTTCACGGTACGCGCCACCGACAGCAGCACTGGCACGGGCGCACCGTTCTTCAGCGCACGCAGCTATACCTTTACGGTGAATGCACCAAGCGTCGCGATTTCGCCGAGCAGCCTGTCTGGCATGCAGGTCGCCGTCGCATACAACCAGCAGTTGACGGCAAGCGGAGGGAACGGCAGTTACACCTACAGCATCAGCAGTGGCAGCTTGCCCAATGGATTGACGCTGAGCGCCGGCGGCTTGATCTCGGGCACGCCCACCACAGCCGGCAATTTCAGTTTCACGGTGACTGCCAAAGACAGCTTGAATTTCACCGGTAGCCAGGCGTACAGCGTGAGTGCGCAACAAGCCAAGCCGATAGCCGTCAACGATACCGCTAGCACCCCGGCTGATCAGCCGGTGACGATCAACGTAACCTCCGTCGATACCGGACCCATCACCAGTATCGCCATCGTTTCGCAGCCAGCGCAGGGCACAGCGGCGGTGAATGGCCTGGCAATCGTTTACACGCCCAAGCACAATTTCTACGGCACCGATACCTTGACCTACACCGCGACCGGCCCTGGCGGCACCTCCGCGGCATCCACCGTGACCATCACGGTGACACCGCTGGCGGTGCCCACTGTGGCAGCGCAAAGCGTGACGATGGTGGCGGGTAATACGGCCAGCATCAATCCCACAACAGGTGCGACCGGAGGACCGTTCACAGCGATCAGCATCGCCAAGGCGCCTTCCTCAGGTACCGCTACCGTCTCAGGCAATGCGATCAATTACACCGCCGCGGCTAATGCCTCGGGCCAGATAACCTTCACTTACACGCTGACCAATGCGTTCGGTGTTTCGCAGCCAGCCACCGTGACAGTGACGGTCGATCCGCGCCCGCTCATCGCGCCACAAAACATCTCGTCCGTCGCCGGCCGGTCGGTGCTAGTCAACCTGACACAAGGCGCCAGCGGCGGACCGTTCACGGCGGCCACCCTGGTATCTCTGTCGCCGAGCTCGGCGGGCAGTGCGAGCATTGTGCCGATTGCAGGCGGCTATGAGCTTCACTTCACGTCCGCCGCCACGTTCAGTGGTGTCGCCGTGGTGACGTACACCCTGAGCAACGCCTATGC
>JBARCX010000018.1:0-3320 GCA_049794535.1 Rhodanobacter sp. | reverse complement strand
ACATTCGTACCGTGCTGGGTTCGATGGACCTGGACGAATCCTTGAGCCAGCGTGACGGGATCAACGCCAAGCTGTTGCGCGTGGTGGACGAGGCGACCCACCCGTGGGGCGTCAAGGTCAATCGCATCGAGATCAAGGACATTGCACCGCCGCGTGATCTGATCGACGCGATGGCGCGGCAGATGAAGGCCGAGCGTGAGAAGCGCGCGAACATTCTCGATGCCGAGGGCTTCCGTCAGGCGGCGATTCTCAAGGCCGAGGGCGAGAAGCAGTCAGTCATTCTGGCTGCCGAGGGCGAGAAAGAGGCTGCTTTCCGTGCCGCCGAAGCACGTGAGCGTTCGGCCGAGGCTGAGGCAAAGGCAACCACGATGGTGTCCACCGCGATCGCCGGCGGTAACGTCAATGCGCTGAATTACTTCGTGGCCAACAACTATGTGGAAGCATTGAAGGAGATGGCCAAGTCGCCGAACCAGAAGATGCTGCTGCTGCCGATCGAGGCAACCGGCATTCTCGGTTCGTTGGCCGGTATCGCCGAGCTGGCGAAGGAATCGCTGGGCCAGCAGCAACAGAAAATCGCTCCAGGTCGCGTGCCACCCATTGGGTGAGAAACGAGTGGTTGGAAGTGAGAAAAGAGAGTGGTCATTCGCCCCTTCCTTTCTCGAGGCTTATTCCTCGTGCGATTAACGCAAGCGCGTTATCCCTCTGGAGCTTCATATGTTCACAAGCATTGCAACGCATTACCTCTGGTGGATTCTCGCGTTGGTATTGATTGCCTTCGAGGTGGTCATGCCCGGCTATTTCATGCTCTGGATCGGCATGGCGGCTGCCGTTACGGGCGTGGTGTTACTCCTGGTGCCAGATATTTCATTGCTGGCCCAGGCCGTGACGTTCGTGGTGCTGACATTCCTGTCTTGCGCCATCTACGGGTTCTGGTTGAGGCCACGGCTGCAGCGTAGCGAGCCGGGGAGTGAGCGGTTGAACCGGCGTGGTGAGCAGATGATCGGCAGTCGATATGTACTGACCGAGGCGATCGTCAACGGTCGTGGTAAGGCGCAGGTCGGCGATGGCCAATGGTTGGTTAGTGGGCCGGACCTGGCGGTGGGCAGCACGGTCGAGGTGGTTGCAGTGGATGGCACTACGCTCAAGGTGAAGCCTGCGGTGTAACAGCCTGGACTCTTGAGCAGCGAACTCTGACGCTGGGGTTCGCAAGCTCACCCCAGCCTACCCGAGCGTAGTCGCTGAGTAGGCTGGGTGGAGCAAAGCGATACCCAGCACTGGCGAAGCCCGGCGCCGGCAACACAAGGCCATACAGGTATTCAAGTCACCGGCCTTCAGGTAAGAATGCCGCCATCTCTTTGCCATCGCAGTACTGCCTACGTCCATGCCGTCCGAGCCCATTGCATTCACTCCAGCACCGGCAAGCATGGTGGCCAATCAGTTTGCGGGCACGGCGCTCAATACGCGCATCGCTTTTTTGCTTGAGCTGGCGCGCCGGTTGCATAAATACGGCACCTCGGCACCGCGGTTGGAGATGGCGGTTTCAGGCTCTGCGCAACGGCTTGGGCTGAATGCCGAGGTATGGTCCAGCCCTACCGCGATCATCATGTCGTTTGCCGACCTGGCGCAGGGTGATGAAGGGCTGGCGCAGGTGACCCAGGTGATGCGGTTGTCGCCGGGCGATGTAAACCTGGAACGATTGTGTCGCGCGGATGCGATTGCCGATCAGGTGATTGCCGGTGAACTGGATCTGCGCGAGGGCTTCCGCCTGCTACGCGCATTGGATCTGCCCGATACCTTTCGCGATAAGGTTAAGGTCGTCGCCAGCTATGGCTTATCCGCGGGAAGTATCGCGGCGCTGTTCCTGCATAGCTCCTGGGTCGATTTGGTGGTGGCCTTTGCGATCGGCCTGATCATCGGCTGGATCACGATACTGTCGGCGAGTCGGCCGCGGCTGGCGGTGGCCAGCGATGCGATTTGCGCGATCGTGGCGACCACGGTGGCCATTGTGGTGAGCGCGTTCGTGGTACCGCTGGCGATCAAATCCGTTGTGCTGGCAAGCCTGATTGTGTTGGTACCGGGTATGTCGTTGACTACTGCGGTGCGTGAGATATCCAGCCAGCATTTGGTGTCCGGCATGGCTCGCATGGGTGGGGCGATGTCGACCCTGCTCAAGCTCACTTTTGGCACCGTGGGGGCGACCCAGTTGTGCGATGCGCTGGGCATCGCATCACGCGACTTTGTTTTGCCGCCGCTACCGGCGTGGACCGATTTCCCAGCGCTATTGGTGGCTGCGGTAGCGTTCGCCATGCTGTTTCGCGCGGCTCGACGCGATTGGTGGGTGGTGATTTTGGCGGTGATCGCGGGCTATCTGGCGACCCGTTGGGGTGGTGCGATTGCAGGCAAGCTTCCTGGCAAGCTGCCCGGGGCGCCGTTTGGCGTGTTTCTCGGCGGATTGCTATTGAGCGGGCTGTCTAATTTGTATGCGCGCTTTGCGCATCGGCCGGGGGCGGTTGTGCGTGAGCCGGGTATTTTGTTGCTGGTGCCCGGTAGTGTCGGTTTCCGCAGCATGTCCTACCTGCTGGAACGTGATACTTCATTAGGCATGGATACCGGTTTGTTACTAATCACCTTGCTAATTTCGCTGGTGGCCGGGCTGATGTTTGGTGAATTACTGATTTCACCGCGACGTTCGCTCTAAGCGGTGATTTGTGCAAGCGCAAATGCCATAAACGAAGACGCCGGCACGAGGCCGGCGTTCTGCAGCGAAGCTTGCTGAATTAGGGCGAATTAGATCGCTAAATCCTTTTCTTTCTTGCCCGCCTTCAATGCATCGTTGAACCAGCGCGGACGCTTGCCGCGGCCGGACCAGGTCTGCTCCGCATCGGCTGGATTGCGGTATTTCGGAGCCACCGTACCGGTGCTACGGCGCTGCTTGGGGCCGCGCGGGGTGCCAAAAATATCTTCGAAGGCATACCCCTCAGCCTTGATCAGTGCGTGAATCTTTTCGCGCAATTTAACAACTTTTTCCTTGCGCAATTCGTTCTGGCGAACCTGGGCTTTTTCGATCAGGTCATTCAGCTGACTGTGGTTGAGGCTTTTGATATCAACGGCCATAAGTGGCTCCCGATGAATATGGATGATGTGAAGAGGGGGATTTACGAAACGGGGAATATCCCGATGTGAGATTGATTCTCACCGAAATAAGGGTGAATTGCAAAGCGGTCATGTGCGATGGCAGCAAGAAAGTGCTGTTTTGCGTAATGATTGGACGCGGTTTTGATAATAGGCCAAAGGTAATGCTTTGATGCAAATAATTAGTT
>JBARCX010000017.1:0-9603 GCA_049794535.1 Rhodanobacter sp. | reverse complement strand
ACATGCTCACCATGCAGGACCGGCGTGGAATTGTATGGGTAACCAATCAGTTCGATACGAATGGTCGCGTGGTGAAGCAGTCCTACGCGGATAACACGTTCTATCAATTTGCCTACACAACTAACAGCAAAAACATTGTGACGGGCACTACTGTGACTGACCCCAACCACAATCAGGAGCAGGTAGCGTTCGATCCCGTTAGCGGTTATCCGTCTAGTATCACGCAAGCTTATGGTACGCCGTTGGCTCAGACGGCCACCTACGTACGCGAGCCCTCGGGATTAGTCGACGGTGAAACAGACGCGTTAGGACGTACCACTGCTTATACCCACGATGCCCTGGGCAATGTCCTCAGCCTGACCCAATTATCGGGAACCTCGAATGCGGTGACCACGCAGTTCACTTACACCTCAACCTACAATCAACTGGCATCGGCCACGGATCCGCTGGGACACACCACCAATTTCACGTATACAAACGGTTGCCTGACTCAAATCACCAATGCGCTAGGCAAGAGCACCAGCATCCAGTGCAATAGCGCGGGTCAGCCAATCGCAGTGCAGGATGCATTAGGTCATACAAGTATCTTCGCCTACCAAGGTTACGACCTACAGAGTGTGACCGATGCCCTGAACCGTACGACCAGCTATGAAGTAGACGCCCTAGGTCGCCCTATCACCATTCGCGACCCGCTCGGCAACGTCAACGTGACTCGGTATGACACGAATGACCGAGTCACGTCGGTTACAGATGCGCTCGGACAGGCCACCTCAATCAACTACGATGGCAATGGCAATGTATTAACGGTCACGCTACCAAATCAAGGTGTGATCACGTCCACCTACGACAATCGTAATCGTCGCGCCACGCGTACCGATGCGATGAGCCAAAGCGAATCGTGGACCTACGATGGAATGGGCAACATGCTCACCCATACCGATCGTAAAGGACAAGTTAGCGATTACAGCTACGATGCTTTGAATCGGCGTAATCTGGTGTCGTATGCGGATGGCTCCGGCATCCAGGCGAGTTATGACTCGGGCAATCGCATGACGAGCCTAGCCGACACCATCTCCGGCACAATAAGTTGGGGCTATGACGGCCTGAATCGAGTCATTGCCACCACGGCTCCGCAGGGCAGTATCAATTACGTTTACGATGCTGCCGGGCGACGTATCAGTATGACGCCAGCAGCTCAGGCCACGATCAACTACGGTTACGATAACGCCAATCACCTTACGTCGATCATTCAAGGCAATGAGGCGGTGCAGTTGGCCTACGATGCGGCGAATCGCCGTGCCACGTTAACCTTACCTAATAGCGTTACGGTCAACTATGGCTACGACAGTGCAAACGAACTCACGGGCCTAACATACACGCAAGGCAATGGGACCAACCTAGGCAATTTAACCTACAGCTATGACAGCGATGGTCGCCGTATCGGTAAGACTGGTAGTTTAGCCACCGATGTATTGCCCATGCCAACCACCAAGCCTGCCATGTTCGATCTTAACGATCGTGAAGCGAGCTTCAATGGCCAGGCTTTGAGTTATGACGCTGATGGCAACCTTACGAGTGACGGTACGAATACGTATACCTGGAATGCTCGCAATCAGCTCACACAAGTAAGTCAAAATGGCGTGGCTCAGCTTAGCTATGCCTACGATGCGCTTGGCAGCCGTGTTAGTAAGACGGTGCAAGGTGGTGCACCGATGCAATATCTCTACGATGGCGAAAACATCGTGCAGGAGACACAAGGCAGCACGATCAATCCGATCTTGAATGGTCTGAATATCGATGAGCGCTATGCGAGAAATGACGTGATCGGGAGGACATACTTCCTGACCGATGCGTTGAGCAGCACGATTGCGTTGACCGATATGACAGGGGCAATCAGAGAGCAATACAGCTATGACCCCTACGGCAATGTCACGCCGAGCGACACGATGACGGGGTTAACGAATCCATACCAATACACGGGACGCGAATCGGACAGCTCCGGTCTTTACTATTATCGTGCGCGCTACTACAGCCCGATGATGGGCGGTTTCATCAGTGAGGACCCGATCACGTTCGGCGGCGGCCAGCTGAGCTTCTATGCCTATGTGGGTGGGGATCCTATTAGCAACATCGATCCGCTTGGGTTACGTCCTCTCAATGCGTGTGAAAAGTGTCTGTTGCAGCCCTACATTCCAAAGCAGGACTTAGACAATGCAAATCTACATGATGGCGAGGTCCCTCATTACTTGCCTAGTGGCATGGATGGCATAACGAGAGGTAATAATATTTACTTCCGGCCTGGTGTTTATGATCCCTGCACCCCTGAGGGAATCGCATTACTGGGCCACGAGTTAGTGCATGTTGGGCAGTATCGAGGTGGCATGAATTGGATTACCTATTTATGGTCGACACGGAATGGTTACGGCAGTAGCAAATATGAAACACCGGCTTACGCTATGCAGGATAAGATAGAAAACGATTTACGAAAAAGTGGACTTGAAGACTGCGGATGTCAAAAATGAACATTTTTATTAAACTGGTATCGGCTGCTATTATTTCACTCAGTTCCGGATGCAGTTTTGCGGCTGATTCACATTTGCGCGATACGTGCAGTCCATGGTTAAGCACTTTTTATGAGATGCCGCTTAAACAGCGGCTCGCTACATTTGACTCTTACAGCTTAGATAACCAATACCAAATCTTTATCTGTGGAAATCAAGTGGTTCATCCCCCGGCAATTTATTTAGCTGAGCCTTTTGCGAGGCGTGGCGCAAATGCTGTGCCATTTCTAAAAGCAAAACTCGCACAAGCCAGTGATGATCTAACAATTCGGGACATAGTGCTGGTTTTTGTCGAAATGAAGCGGCTGAACACCTACAGCATCTCCAATGATGCATTTCTCGCTGCGCTGGTAAAAAGGAAGGTTGACGATATGCGTGATGCCAATTGGAGGGCAGTCGCACAAGGAAATGTAAGCGAAATGTTTGGCACAAGATGACGTGAGAAGCTGGACATCAACACGTATGCATGGAATGCGCGCAACCAACTCACAGCGATTGGCCCGGGGCGAACGGCCCACGGTCGAACGTGTACGCCTGGAGCTGGGCCGCGGCAGCCCCGCGCGGATGGGGCAGTTGCTCGAACAGTGGTGGGAGCGTTTGGCCCAACGGCTACAAAGGGCAGGCGTTGCTGCCCGCGTTGCCGGGGGAGGTCGCGCAAGCGTTTGCCGAAGTGTGGCGCCTGGCGCTCGCCCAGGCCGAAGCGGCCGCGCGGGCCGCCCTGACGGAAGAACACAATGTCCTCTTTGCCGAGCAAACGTCCCTGACGCAGGAACGCAAGCTGTGGGAGATCGCCCTCGCCGAAGCGCAGGCCAATCTCGCCGAGCACACCGCGCAACGGGCGCAGGCCGAAGCGCAACTGGGTGAACGTCAAGCGCTGGTGGATCAGTGCGTGAGGCCACGCAAGCCCATGTACGGACCGTGGAGGATCGCGCCCATCAGCAGATTGACCAGGGGCGCCAGGAAGTCAAAGCGCTCCAGCAGCGACAGGAACGGGAACAACGCGAGCACGACAAGCGCGTCACTCAGCTCACCACGCAGTTGGAAGCGCTACGGTCGGCCTTACGGACGGCCGAGCAAGCGGCCGCCCATCAGGCGGGACGCGTGGTGGCCCTGGAAAGCACTCTCCATCAGTGGCGGAGCCGAGCGCCATCACCCTCAAAGCCCCAGCGCATCGTCAGCAAATCGTCGCCCCCGCCCAAAGCCAAGCCTCGCAAACGGGGCGCAAAGAACCCGAAATAAGAAACTACTTATAAACGAGGTTACCTGCTGTTTGCGTGCGTTCGCTGATTCGAACTTGACATCGCGTCGGTCAACGCTGATCGTTCTTTCGAACGATACCTAAGCGCATAGAAACGGCACCAGTCGGTATCGACTACAACGATCCGAAGCAGCACGTCATCGGGTGATCCCCATCTTGGTCAATGTATGGATGCAACCAGCCATGGAAAAAAGCAACCACCATTACGTGCCGCAGCACTGGATCAAACGCTTCACTGACGATGACGGCAATCTCTATATCCGCGAGGTGAATGCGGAACGGGGTAATGTCTATATCGGCATCCGCGGTACCGAGAAAGTCATGAACAGTCCGTTTTTGTATACCCGTTATGACGCCTACTTCAACGGGGCCGATGCGCTTGAAAATGCATTGGCCGAAATTGAAGGCAACCAAAGCCGATTCTTAGACATCATCTGTAACCCACAGGAACCTGTGGGTGAAGGGACGCGGCACGATCTAGTAGCTGTGTTGGCACTCCAGGCGCTGCGACATCCCGATGTACTGGCCTTTGGACGTCGCCGTGCGTTAGATCTCGGAAAGCTCATTCATTCGATCAAGAGCATGACTCCCGAGGAGTTCATGGAGCAGGCCGCATCGCAATTCGATATCGCAGAACCGCTCATGGTCTATGAAGAAATTCAAGCGAAGAAACAGGCCGAGTTGGATGCGGAGCTGGCAGAAATTATGTCCTGGTCAGAGCAAAACCCGCAGCTAGCCGAAACCGACACGCTCGACGCCTTTGCGAGTGTTTGCCGAAGCCTTGATGGCTTTGACATGATCTTGTTGGATATTCGCGCGAACGACGGGGCATTTGTGCTGGGTGATACACCGATGCCCCAATCGGCACTCGCAGGCGGGTTCACCGTGCCACTGTCCAAGCGCTTAGCTGTCGCCGCCATTCGTGCTGATGAGGGGCGGCTTCCACAGATCCGGCGCCGCTTCGCTACAGTGGATGAAATTGCCTACGTCAATCGCGATCAATGGAATCGCCATGCCGCCCTCATTGCCGGAGAGTCGCGCGCCGTACTCAAAGCCTTGCCGCCCATTGCTACGGGCGCGTTAGATGCCGGCGTCTGATGTCACCCCGCCGCCGCACCATTTCGATGATGGACAAACCTGGAGAGCATGATGACCGCTCAGCCCGTCGAGACCGTACTGCGAGACGACTTCTTGATACCTGCTCTGGAGACGCTTGATAAAAATGGCTTCGTGACGGATGAGCACGCATTTACCCCTTATCGCGAAACGATGTCAGTGCATATCGAGGCAATTCAGGGCGCCTTGGAAAAGCGCGGTTTCAAAGGCCATCTTGCTTATGGCTATGTCGATCACCATCAAGCGGGATATGCCTACTTCATTTACGATACGACGCAATTTTCCCATGTAGATGATGTCAAGCGTGAGGTCTCGCATTGGCTCACAAGCCTCTATGGTGAGGATGATGCGTGAGCCCGGTGTCTACATCATCGAATCGTTAGGGGCAATGGATTTTTACAAGGGCCGACTGGACGGCCATGCCGCTCACGAAGTATTGAAAATTGAAAAATCGCATGTGCAATATCGAATTGCCATTGATCTAATGCGTCTGAAGAAGGCTATCGCCGAGGCGGCCGGCGACTCGCGATTCAACATCCTTCATCTTTCGTGTCACGGCGACTTTGACGGAGTTGAGCTAACTAGCCGTAAGCAGATAGATTGGCCTGGCCTTGCCTCCATACTGCAGATGTTTGCCGGTCCGGAAAAGATTTTGGTCATGTCTTCCTGCAAAGGCGGAAATGCCGGTCTGACGAAAGCGCTCGAAAAAAAGGGGATTATCTTTGGTTGGGTGTTTGGTGCCACGGAGGACGTGGGCTACACCGATAGCTGTCTGGCCTGATCCATGCTTTATCACCAACTGAGTGGCGCCGCGGGTGGCTGTACGCGAGCCTTGGCAAAAAGGACCATCGATATGATCAACCACATGGTAAGCGGCGACTTTGTTTATCGTCGATGGAGCACTGAACGAAAAAAATATCTCGCATATCCGCAGTTCAAAGTGTGACGCTGCTAGGGGGTATCGGATGGCATTGAATCTAAAAATACCGGCAGCCAAACGACCGCCGTAAAAATCCCAGATGGTGCTTGTTGAAGCGGCAACAATTTTTATGTTGCACCACCGAGGCCAATGAGTTTGAGGTACTGAGCCAGATTGCCCCATAAGGGCATGCACGAAAGACGAGGTGTAGCTATGGGGGAGGCGGCAACCGCATCAGATCAGTCGAGTGTAGATCAGGAGTTAGCCACGGCACGGAAGTACGGGCTATATTGGGCCGAGTCCATGATGGAAGATCAGGACGGTGAGCCTCTGGCGGACGGGTGTTACCTTTATCGGCCTTCGCGCTTTTGGGAGCCCTTCTGGGTCCTCTTCGAGAAGCTCGGGCAACTGAACGATTATTGCTTCAACCAACTGGTCGCTTCGGAAGGCAAGTTAAGAGAACTTCAATGCCAGCAAAAAATCGCCGACGAGGACGACACCGCGGGTGCCGAAGCATCGGCGTACTACTCTGAAGCGGTTCCGGGCTGGGAAGAGAACGTCGCCACGTTTACCAAAGCCGTCCCCTTAGTACTGCTAGCCAGCTTTGCCGAATGGGGGCTAAAGCATATTGCGATTCATCTATGCGGCTGCATTCCTAAGAAGACCGACCGATCGAAGAGCGACGTGGAGTTTCTGCTGTTTTACCTTGTCAGTGCTGGAATCGCCGTTAGCGAGCCTGAAAAACTACTCATTCCCATCAGGTCCTTCCGCGAGGTAAGAAACAACTTTGCACATGGCAAGTGGGCCTTGTTAGCGGACGAATTGCGCGACATAAACCTTCGAGACGCCTTTGTTGGCGTCTCTAGTCTTTTTGAGACGATTGAGGAGGCGGCGTGGCGGAGTGCTTACGGGGCATTGAGGCCTTAAGGTATTTTCGGCCGCGGACACAGGTAAGGCCTATCAGGCTGTTGAGAAGCGTCTTTCTGCAGCACCTCCGATAGGCTCGATCAATGAACTGCCGTCGGATTGATGTCTGCATGGCGCGATTTTCCGCCCTGCAGGCGCACGTCTCCCGTCGCTACTCACATCGGCGACGGCGCCCACCAGTCACCGATGCCGCCGAGCCGAATCAGGTTGTATGCGGCGAACGCCCAGGTGACCCAGCCGCGTACGGCAGCGAGCCCCACCAGCGGCAGTTTACGCAGCCCACCGATCGTCTTGGTCCAGCCGAAGGGCTGCTCGATGCGTTTGCGAACCTTCTGGCTGATGGCATAGCCACGCGTGCGCGCCACTGAGGTCGGCACGGCGCTGGACCGGCCGTTGGCCGTGTTGCGCGCGATGTGCGGCGCGATCCGCCGAGTGGTCAGCGCAGCGACGAAGTCCTGCGTGTCATAGCCCTTGTCGGCACCCAGCGTCGCTCCCTGCTTGACGCCGACAGCGGCCAACAGATCCAGCGCCCCGTCGCGCTCGCCGGTGCCGCTGGCGTGACGGACATCCACACCGATGATCAGGCCGTGGCGGTTCTCCATCAGGGTATTGGCCAGGTAGCTAAGTTTCGCCTCCTTGCCTTTGCCCTTGCGGATCAGCCGGGCATCCGGATCGGTCGTGGAGGCATGCGTGTCGTTGCTGCGCTTCTGGCCCCGGAAGTTATCGCCATCGCCATCGTCGCGATCTTCCTTGGCGCGGAAGCTCTTGTGCGAAGCCCATGCCTCCAGCAGGGTGCCGTCCACCGAAAAGTGCTCGTCACTCACCAGCTCGCGCATCCGCGCCAGCAGCACGGTGTGCTCGAAGAAGTGCTGGGCGATCGCCTCGTCGAACAGCCGCTGGCGATTGAAAGAGAATGTGGAGTGATCCCACACCGGATCGTCGACGTTCAGGCCGACGAACCAGCGGAACAACAGGTTGTAGTTGAGCTGCTCCATCAGCAGCCGTTCGCTGCGCACGCTATAGACCACCTGCAAAAGCGAGGCGCGCAGGATGCGCTCGGGCGGAATCGACGGCCGGCCGCCCTGCGCGTAGCGCACTTCCAACAGCGCATCGAGCTCGCCCAGAATCGCGTCGACCAGCACACGTAGCTTGCGGATCGGGTGATCGACGGGCACACGATCCTCGACGGAAACATAGGAGAACATGCCAAGCTGCTGGACGTCGGGGCTGCGCATCGGATCAAACGGTCAGTGATTGAGAGCGACTATGACCGCAGCTGCATGCGGAGGTTTCTCAACAGCCTGCTAGGTGGGCTGCACGTTGCTTGACGTACAACTTCCACATCAGGGATGACCATGACGA
Source organism: Rhodanobacter sp. (assembly GCA_049794535.1). GTDB lineage: Bacteria > Pseudomonadota > Gammaproteobacteria > Xanthomonadales > Rhodanobacteraceae > JBARCX01. The sequence goes on along the minus strand of JBARCX010000017.1, from coordinate 1,460 downwards.
TGGGGCGCCAGCGCGCAAGGGCAGCAGGCTCGATTGGCTCATCTGGCAACGCACTGATGGGAAACCATCACGGTCTGCTGGTGGGTGTGGATGTCCGGCATGTCACGAGCACGGAAGAGCGTGGTAGTGCTCTGGCACTGGTTGATGAGCACTTATCCTGTGGCGTGACGTTATCGTCAAATTCGATTCTTTATTGCAAGTGCGTGCTCATTCGTCCATCCATACTTTGTCTATGCCGCTTATTGGCCTTGAAATCCGAAGGGTCGCGCATTCCGGACCTTCTGCGGTCGTTCATTTTGCTGCCGCCTCCGACGAGAGAGGTAGGGCGATTCATCGCGACAACCACATGCCCGGAAACACCGAGTGGGGTGCGCTGATAGCTATCAGCAGTAGTCACCTCCACGTTCACCAGGAGAGATCTCATGTTGAATTGGCTTGAATATCGCAAAGAACTAATGGGCCGCATTGGTGAAATAGGCAAGCTGAGCCCCGATACGCTTGCTGGTTATCAAGCCCTGTCCAACGCGGGCAAGAAGACCGGACAGCTAGATGCTAAAACCCGCGAGCTGATTGCGTTGGCTGTATCAGTGACGACCCGTTGCGACGGTTGTATCACCGTACACACGGGCGAAGCGCTAAAACATGGTGCGACACGCGAAGAAATTGCCGAGGCCCTTGGTGTCGCCATTGCACTGAACGCCGGCGCCGCCCTGGTCTATTCTGCTCGAGTGATGGACGCGGTCAATGAGCATAATGCAGCGTGATCGCGGCTATCGTTCAAAACGACTGATAGCACTCATCAAGCGATTACAGGTCACGGCGATCACGGTTGGCATGATCCCTCTAGCTGTTATCAGCATGGTTCGCGGGTGGCTCCATACGCTTCAGACGTCACCGTCCAAACGCGGCACCGTCGACTACGTCATGAAGAAGGTGTCGTCCAATTTCTTATGGGTGTTTCCCTTCTTATTATTCCTAATCGGCATCACGCTATTGGAACAGCAGGCTGGTTTGAGCTTCATGATGTTTCCACTGTTAATCGTGATCGGTTTCGAAATATTCGCCTATGCATTGGTCGTTCCCTGGGTGATACGTGCCCTGGCACCTACCTTTGGCCAGCGTCCTGAGTGCCGCTGTAAGCATCATCACCGTCAGCCTGCTTGGTCCGGGTGGTCGGTGCTGCGTGCATCGAGATGAGCGTTGGCGATCTCATCTTGCGCGTCATTAATCTGTATGCGCTGCTTTTACTTGCGGCCAGCTTATTTCCGATGATCTTGCCGCGACCCACCTATTCATTTGTCGCCGTCGTGTTGACAAGCTCGGCGCTATTAAAGGTTTGGTTACGTTTATGGAAGGCGTTATGTCTTCGTTGACTTAGTAATCCCATGCCCCATTCAGGTCTCGCGATCCCGCAAAATAGCTGATGATAGTTATCATAAAATTGGGTCTCTAGTTGCAAG
>JBARCX010000016.1:0-2956 GCA_049794535.1 Rhodanobacter sp. | reverse complement strand
GCTCGATACGATCAACGCGAGATCCATCCCCTGTGTCGATCGGATCAATGGCATATGAAACGTTCGGCCAGCGAAACCGTAGCCAATCAGTGCGACGCGGACAACCGATGTTGGGTAACTCATGTGTAGCTTGCTCACGGATTTTCTCAAGCAGCATGATTGCCCAAATGGTCCGCAGGCGTCATCCGCCGTCCAGGCCTTACATAACGAATGCGGTGAGTACCGGATGCCCGTATGTCACCGGACCACGCCCCATGTTCGGGACGAAACTGGATAGGGGAAAAGCATCAGAGCTTTCTTGTGACAGGGCCAAGAATGGTGAGGTACCGCGCCAGCCGGCATGGCCGGAACTGGAGGTGGCTGGTGCACGTGCCACCCTGGTGCCGCCAGCAGCTCCCCCGAAATCGATCACCTCGCCCAGGCCTTGACCATGAGCTGAGCGAGGCTTTTACGAAAAATCAGCGACTTGCAACGGTTGCCTCACCGTGCCTTTGTCGGCAAAAACCTGTGCCACAACGTGTTTGCCATGCCACAATCTAGGGATGCATCCAATCAACAAATTATCCAGATCCCATCTGGAAGACCTCGACCGCCGCTTCCAGGAAGAGCTGGCGGGTCTTGAGCGCGAGAAGCAGGCCCGTGTCGCGGAAGAAGCCAACCCCCGGCTTAGGGCTCAGCGAGAATTCGAGGCGTTACGACAGGAATACCGACTGACTGTCGCCGATGTACTGACCTTTTTCCCACAAGAAGAAGCGGTGGCCTATCTCACGGAGCTTATGAGTGCGCCCAGTCCTGCTGAACCAGCCCCGCCCCCTGCTCGCAAGAAGTCAAAAACGCAAAGCTAGCCGAGTGGCGTCCGTGTCTATAGCGGAATGCTGTGATATTGCCCCCTACCCCTTGCGTTCGCCCATCATCCGCCACTCCCCGGTCAACACCTGGATATCCGCTCACTTCAGTGAACCGCGAAGCTATACACCCAGGGTGCATGGCGGGCTCGTCGTTTTCACCTGGGGAGTCCACGGTTCATGAGTCGCATGGCACGGCTGTTCGTCTGTGGTTGGCTTTCCATACCGTTTGCCGCATTCAGTGCTCCGACTGAGCCAACGCCGCCTGCATCGACAATCCATTTTTCGATCCCCGCACAATCACTTTCCACGGCACTGATCGCGTTCGGTAAGCAAGCCAACCTGCAGGTGCTTACCGCCAGCTGCACGATCGTGAAGCTTCGTTCCGATGGCGTGAGCGATACGCTTACCGCGGATGCGGCGATCGCCACACTCCTTCGCGGTACGGGGCTGAGCTACGCGTTTATCGATGCGCAAACGGTTGTGATCGCGCCACCCGCTTCGGCATTGATGGGCGCAGGTGGGCGAGCTCCGCTCTCCATTGGCGCCATGGTCGCTAACGCCAAGTTACTTGAATCAGTCGATGTGCAGGGCCTCATCGGGCGAGACATCGGCTTTATGGCGGATGCCACCAGCAGTGCGACACGCACGGATTCCGCACTGATCGATGTGCCTCAATCGATCAGTGTCGTAACGCGTGACCTGATCGATTCGCAGCAGATGAGCACGGTGGCGGATGCTTTGCGCGGTGTCGCTGGCGCGCAAGCCATTGATGGTTCCGATGGGTTGCCCCTGTTCCAGATACGCGGTTTCTATACCGGTAACGGCATGACCGACGGCATGCCCAACAGCTTCGTGGGCTCGAGTGACTATCCGCCGTTGATCGGCGTAGAACGCGTCGAGGTGTTGAAGGGGCCGCAGTCGGTACTCGGTGACTATTCCATCGACAATAACTTTGGCGGCCTGATTAACCTGGTGTTGAAAGCACCGCAGAGCGAGCCCGTGCGCGAGGTGAGCTACGGCGTGGGCGAATATGGGGATATCCAAGCGGGTGTTGATCTGGCCGGGCCACTAGGCAGCAGCAAGGACCTTACCTATCGGCTGGTGCTTTCTGGTGAAAATGCAGATCGCACAGCGCAGGGTTATCAGGGGCAACGCAATAGTTACTTTGCGCCATCGATTGGATGGAAGCACGGATCCACCACGCTGATCGTCGGTATTACTCGCAACATCAACGAAGTGCCTATTCCTGATCACACCATCCTGCTCGACGACAGCCTGTCTTCCGCGACGCCATCGGGCCTTCTGCTCGGTAATGCGCAAGACCGCGCGGCATACAAGACGAGTCGGCTTTACTACCTGCTCGAGCAACGACTCAACGACACCTGGGTGTTTCGCAGTCGTGGCCAGTACACGAATCAGACAACTAACCAAGATAGCTGGGCGCTCAGCAATCCGGTACTCACCGGCGATACGAATGCGACAGCAGATCGCTACCGTTATACGGATGCGTATTACACCTTGCAAAACGATCTTGTCGCTACCTTCGAGCAAGGCGTGTTTACGCACAAAGTGGTGGTCGGCGTCGACTACACCCGCTCACGCATTGGCAGCAGTGACGATTTCTACGATAGCAGCGGCAGCATGTCGTATAACGTCTTCACCTCAGCACCGCTTGCGCCAGTGAGATCGCTAGGTGATTTGAGCATTGACGACCACACGCCCGGCGGACCGTGGTCAACTGACAGCGGATTATTCCTTCAAGATCAGATTGCATTCGGCGAGCATTGGAAGGTGTTACTGGCATTGCGTCGCTGGGCCTACGAGCTTTCCACGGAAGACGCTAACGGCAATCCCTGGACCTTGCATAAAACACGTTGGGTACCCAATGCTGGCGTGGTCTACCAAACCACGCCCGACATCGCGTTCTACGGCACCGTCTCCAGCGGCTTCCAGACCGACACACTACTGGGGCAAAACGGGCAGCCCTTGCCGCCTGCCTCGTCACGTCAAATCGAAACCGGCGCGAAGTTCGATCTATTCGATCACCAGGCGCTGCTAACCACCTCGGTCTACCGCATCATGCTCGACCACAGTGTCGACATCCTCTC
>JBARCX010000015.1:0-22577 GCA_049794535.1 Rhodanobacter sp. | reverse complement strand
GCCCATCGCCATCCGCTACCTGCAGGACTTCCTTCATGAATGCTGTTGCGACACCTCCGATCCGTTCGTCTCGCACTACCGCCATATTCACCTGCATCCTCGCCGCTCTCGCCGGCTTGATGTTCGGTCTGGATATCGGCGTGATTTCGGGTGCAAGCCAGTTCATTCAGAAGGAATTCCAGATTTCCGATCATGTGATCGAGTGGATCGTCAGCTCCATGATGCTCGGCGCAGCCGTAGGCGCACTCGGTGCCTCATGGATGTCGGCCAAGCTCGGACGTAAGCGTTCGCTGATTCTCGGCGCCACATTGTTCGTTGCTGGCTCGCTGCTGTGTGGCGGAGCGTGGTCGCCGGAAACGTTGATCGTGGCGCGCTTCGTACTAGGCCTGGCAATCGGTATCGCGACATTCACCGCGCCGTTGTATCTCGCTGAGGTCGCCCCCGAGAAAATCCGTGGCGCCATGATCTCGCTGTACCAGCTGATGATCACCATCGGCATCCTGGTCGCCTTTCTGTCCGACACCGCCTTCAGCTACAGCGGTAACTGGCGCTGGATGCTGGGTGTGATCGCCATTCCCGGTGCACTGTTCCTGCTCGGCGTGTTCTTGCTACCGGATAGTCCGCGATGGCTGATGATGCGCGGCCGCACACAACAGGCCGCTGATGTACTGCGCCGCCTGCGCGGTGACGAGTCCCAGGTGAAGCGTGAAATGGCTGACATCGCGGAGCAGCTCAAAACGCCGCAACTAGGTTGGCACCTGTTTCAGCAGAACCCGAACTTCCGTCGCTCTGTCGGACTAGGCGTGCTACTGCAATTGATGCAGCAATTCACGGGCATGAACGTGGTGATGTACTACGCGCCGCGCATCTTCGAGAACATGGGTTACGACACGCACGCACAGCTGTGGTTTACCGCCATCGTGGGCCTCACCAATGTGCTGGCTACCTTCATCGCGATTGGTCTGGTCGACAAGCTGGGTCGCAAGCCAATCCTGTATGTCGGTTTCGCGGTGATGGCCATCGGCCTGGGCGTTGTCGGCACCATGATGCACTTGGGCATCAGCACGCATGCAGAGCAGATGTTCACCGTGGCGATGCTGCTGACCTTCATCGTCGGCTTTGCCATGTCGGCCGGCCCGCTGATCTGGACACTGTGCTCTGAGGTGCAGCCGCTTAAAGGCCGCGACTTCGGCATCGGCTGCTCGACCTTCACCAACTGGATCGCCAACATGATCGTTGGCGCTACCTTCCTGACCTTGCTCAACGGTGTCGGCAACGCCGCTACGTTCTGGCTCTACGCCGCACTCAATCTGGTGTTCATTGCACTCACCTTCTGGCTGATTCCAGAGACCAAGGGCGTCACGCTGGAGCAGATTGAGCGCAACCTGATGTCTGGTTTGCCTCTGCGCGAGATTGGCAGCGGGGCGTCGGTGACACAAGGTGCTGCATCGGCAGGCTTTACGAAGTCGAAAGCAATTAGCGAAGACGCTGTCTCCTGATTGAGGTGATCGTACTGCAGTGACATTGACCCGCCGCACCGATCCCATCCCTTCTCCCCTCGGGAGAAGGTGCCGGTCCCACCGGGACTACCTTCGGGTCGCAGCGGATGAGGGTGCGATCGGAGCACCAGATTGAAGGGTGCTGCAAGCCCGAACCCTCACCCCAACCCCTCTCCCGACGGGAGAGGGGCTTTGCATCCGCTCGACGTTAGCGCTAAACGATCGTGAGCAGATCTAGTCGAATCCGCCTTAGTGCCGAGAAAACAAAACCATGGCGACAACGCAAGTAGCAGAAAAAGAACTGGGCCTGCGTCGCGTACTCGGAACCTGGGATCTCGTGCTATTCAACATCGCAGCGATTGTCGCGCTGCGATGGCTATCGATGGCGGCACAAGTCGGACCATCGAGCCTGGTGCTTTGGCTGCTGGGGCTGGTTGGCTTCTTCATTCCCCTAGCCCTCGCGGTACTCGAATTAAGCTCACGCGTGCCAGGACAAGGTGGCTTGTACCTGTGGGCTAAAGCCGCCTTTGGCGATACGCATGGCTTCATCGCCGGCTGGACTTACTGGGTCTCCAATCTCGCTTATTTCCCATCCATGCTGTTGTTCGGCGCCGGCATCTTTTTGCATGTCGGCGGCGAGCGCTGGCTGGCTCACACAGGAGATAGCAGCTACAACCTCGTCTACTGCCTGGCGGTATTGTGGATCGCGACCGGGCTCGGCATCCTCGGGCTCGAGCGTTCCAAGTGGCTACAAAACATCGGTGGCATGGCCACCTGGACGGCGGCAGCGCTCATCCTTGGCGCCGGTGCGCTAGCCGCGTATCGGTTCGGTCCAGCCACAGCCATCACCACATCGAACATCGCGCCCGATTTCAAAAAGCTCGCGACGTTTTCAACCTTCGCGACGATCGCCCTCGCCTTTCAAGGCCTCGAACTTGGTCTGATACTCGGCGGGGAAATCAAGAATCCTCGCAAACAGATCCCCCGCGCCACATTGATTTCCTGTGTTGTCATTGCGGCTATCTATATCGCCGGCACGTTGTCTCTGCTGGTAGCTCTACCGGCATCGACCATCGATGTGATCGGAGGTATTCCGCAGGCGCTCTCGGCCATTGGCGAACGGATCGGCCTGCCTATATTCGGTCCGCTAACCGCTGGGCTGGTGACACTCGGCACGATGGGCACCATTTCCGCGTGGCTCACAGCCACGGCACGCCTACCCTTCGTTGTGGGCGTTGATCGTTACCTACCGGCGGCACTGGGTCGCTTGCACCCCAAATACGGCACGCCACATGTGGCCTTGATTATCCAGGGCATCGTGACGTCGCTGATGTTGGTGGCCGCATTGTCGGGAGCCAGCATCCACGAGGCCTACATCATCCTGATCGACATGACCGCCATCATGTCGCTGCTGCCGTTGTTGTACATCTTGCTGGCCTTCCCGCTGTTACGCCGCCGAGCTGCTGGTCGCAACGAAGACGTCAATGCGCTGCCACGTAGCAACGTCGGCTGCTGGCTGGCCGGACTTACCGGTTTTGCGGTCACCTCACTGGCAATCGTCACGTCGATGATCCCACCCGCCGATAGCAACAACCCAGGCCTGTTCCTTCTCAAGGTAGTGGGCGGCTCTGCATTCCTGATCGGCATCGGGCTGATGTTTTATCGACATGGAAAACGGCAAAGTGAGCGTGTTTCGCCCCGAAGTGCCAGCGACTGAATCGCAAATCACGCGCTGTAGGTGCGCCCTTTCCAGCGTGAACGCACGCCACGCCAATAACGTATCGCCGAGCTCCAGGTCATGCCGAGATACATCAATGCGCTGAGTGGCAATAGCAGTGCCCAACCGGGCGACATGCGGTAATAGCGCAGCATCGGTACGTAACTCAGTGTCATGGCGGCCCAGGCGACCCATGCCAACGGCACAACATGCGGCGACCACAACAGAATCAGTGGCGCTCCGTACCCAAGAGCAAACACCACCGTCACTGCAAGCAGCAACGCAACGGAGTAGCCGAGCTGGGTAAACGCCGAGCGCGCAACCATGTCGTGGATGGAGCGTAACGAGCCATAGGGTCGCAGACTAACTACGCCATGGCTTAAGCCGATCCAGGTGCGATAGCCCGCTCGCTTCACCTGGCGAGCCAGGGTGCAGTCGTCGATCAGAGCATCGCGCAAGCTGGCGAAAGCGCCAACGCGTCGCAGCGCTTCCGTATCTACAAGAATGCATCCACCTGCTGCTGCGGCAACATGGCGAAACCGCGAGTTCGACAAGGCGAACGGATACAGCAATTTAAAGTAGTAAACGAACACCGGTAGCAGCAGCCGATCCCATATGCTGACGGGGCGCAAATACGCCATCAGCGAAACAAAATGCCGGCCCTCTCGCTCCTTGTGTGTCAGCAGCGCAGCGAGCATGCCGGGCTGCAGTTGGATGTCTGCATCGAGCAACAAGGTCAGAGCGGTCGTCACATGCGCTTTGCCCTGCTCCAGCGCCCATAGCTTGCCGGCCCAGCCGTCGGGTAAAGGTTGGCCACTGATGACGTGCGTATTTGGATAAGTGGCAGCTATCTGCGCCGTCGCATCGGTCGATTGATCATCGATCACGAGTATCTGCAAGCCGGCGCCTTGTTGTTGCAGGCCGGTCAGAGTAGCTCCGATGACTTCGGCTTCGTTACGCGCCGGAATAAGTACCGTGACCTCATCAAGATCGACCGCAGGCATGACCTGCGGATCTACCTCGATCCGCTCACGCGTGCTCCAAGGTCGCCACGGTAGCAGCAACAGCCCCACCCACATGACGAGTGGAACCCACGCCGTTATCCCGCTCAAAACACTCAATGCAGGAAGCATCCGTGTTAGTGACTGGCATCGATACCCGTGCCCTTAGCACCAGGGCGTTGGATGGCGCTGATCGGAATATGCACCGCCGTAGCGGTAGCGCGGTCACCATAGAGCACTGGCAAATCCGCCGCCATGGCACCTTCAGTACGAGGGCCGAACAATGCCACACGCATGGCTTTCAGCGGGTGCGCGAAAGTGTCGTTGACTGCCGTGCCTTCGAAACCACAGTGGGCCATGCAGTTATCGCATTTGGGATTGATGCCGACGCCGTACTTCTCCCATTCGGTATCTTCCATCAGCGACTTGTAGGTGGGTGCATAGCCTTCATCGACCAATAGATAGCAAGGCTTTTGCCAACCGAAAATGTTGTACGTCGGGTTCGCCCAAGGAGTGCACTGATACGCCTGGTTGCCCGCAATGAAATCGAGGAACATCGACGATTGATTGAACACCCATTTGTTCTTGCGCTGCTTGCCGAGCTTGAACACATCGCGGAATAGCTGCTTGCTTTGATTGCGTCCGAGAAATACATCCTGGCGCGGCGCATGCTGGTAGCTATAGCCCGGAGACACCGTAATGCCTTCGATGCCCAGACTCATGGCGTAATCGAAGAAATCGGCGACCTCCGCCGGCGGCTCTTGGTTGAACAAGGTGCAATTGATGGTGACGCGATAACCGCGCGAAAGTGCCAGTTTGATCGCGGTAATAGCCTTTTCGAATACACCCTCCATGCACACGGACTCGTCATGGCGTTTTTCAAGGCCATCCAGATGGATCGACCAAGTGAAGTACGGCGAAGGCTCGTATTCATCAATGTGCTTGGGCAACAGAATGGCATTGGTGCACAAGTAGACAAACTTCTTGCGCGCAATGATGCCTTGCACGATCTTCGGAAGGTCTTTGTAGATCAGCGGCTCGCCACCAGGGATGGAGACGACCGGTGCACCGCATTCGTCCACGGCGTGCAAGGCGTCTTCAACGCTCATGCGTTTCTGCAAGATCTCTTTAGGATGATCGATCTTGCCGCAGCCTGAGCAGGCTAAATTGCACTGAAACAGTGGCTCCAACATCATCGCCAGCGGATAGCGCTTCTGTCCGCTGAGTTTCTTGCCGAGGATGTAGCCCGCGATCTTGGTTTGTTGGATAAGAGGAATGCCCAATGGACCCTCCAGCATGTTCAGGACGCCCTGCGCAAACGAACCGCTGAAACAACCCGGTAGCATTGCGTTTAGAGCGGGGGAACCTCATCACTTGGTTGACAGTATAGGCTTTTCACTTCGCCGGGGTGATCAGGCCAGGATAATCAAGCCCACGTTACGCTGACCGCACTACGTTGATATGTCGGACAGCGGCCTGAACACGTGCGCATGCTCGGTACGTAGCCGTTGCCACTCGATCTTGAACCAGGGCGTGAAGGTTTGTGGCTGCGCCGCGATTTCAGCATCGAGTGCATCCGGTGAAACAAAACGCAGCGCCGAAATCTCATTCACGTTGACCGTGGGTGCTGCATCAGTACGCCCGGCATACACCCAACACAGCTCGTGCTCGGAACCTGCCGCCTCAAATTGCGCCTGATATTCGAACTTGAACAGGTATTCCAACGGGCATTGCAAACCCAGCTCCTCATCCAGGCGACGGTGAATGGCGGTATCCAACGTTTCGCCGCGGCGCGGGTGACTGCAGCAGGTATTGGACCAAAAGCCTGGCCACAAACGTTTGCCGGGTGCACGCTGCTGCAGCAATAACTCGCCTTGTGAATTGAACACGAATAATGAAAAGGCCCGGTGCAATACACCCTGCCCTTCGTGCGCCGATGCCTTATCAAGAAAGCCGATCTCGTGATCCTGCTCGTCGACCAAGATCAAGGGCTCATCATCGAAGGAGACGACACTCTTCGAGTCTCGCCATTCCCGGCCACGCAACTCTCGATTATCCAAGATCAACCTCCATTGCCTGATAGCCTGCATCGCGCATGGCGGCGATTACCCTTTCCCGATCGTGTGGGCATAAGGCAATCATCGAACCGCCGCCGCCACCGCCAGTGAGCTTAGCCCCTAGCGCGCCGTGTTCGCGTGCAATTTGCACCAATTCCTCCAGCTCCCGACTTGATACGCGCAATGCGTTTAGCAGTCCATGGCAGATATTCATCAGATCACCCAGATGTTCCAGATCGTACTGCTGCATGGCCTCCACACCCTGTAGGGTGAGCTGGTCGATCTGCTGAAAAATGTTTTCATACAGCACTGGATTGCGCTGCCAAGCCTGTCGCACATTACCCACACTCCGGGCGGTAAGGCTCTCCTTGCCGCTGACACCAATCACCAGCGGGATCGACCGGGGTATCGTCAATTCACGGATGGTCGGCGCCCCTTCCGGTGGAAGGGCACGTTTGTAGAGCACGAGCTTGCCGTAGGTCGCTACCGTGTTGTCTACGCCAGACGGTGCGCCATGCGCCACTTCTTCACAACGATAAGCCAGTGCGTTGACCTGAGCGTCGCTCAAGTTCAGTTCGAAGTGCCGATCAAGCGCACGGATGACCGCTACCGCCATGGCCGCCGAACCACCCAGGCCCATGGCTCTTGGCACGCTTGGGAAAACTTCGATGCGCACCGAGGCATCGATCAATCCCAGCGTGTCGAAAATGATGCCGAGCGAACGCTGGAATGAATCACGGTGCGCCGGGTCGCGGTTCAATCGATACTCCACACCCCAGCGCGGAATGAGCATATCGACAACACCGGACGACGTGTCCTGCACCGTGGCGCGTACGGCCAGTGGAACCGGAGCGGCAATCGCATGGCTGCCGTAGACCACCGCGTGCTCGCCAAGCAGGATGATCTTGCCGTGGCCACAAGCACGCTCATCGTGCGCATGTTGATCGGGAGCATCATCGCTAACCGCTACACCACGCGCCTCCTTGCGCACCTGTACGACCAGCTCCTGCGCCTTCCATATCTTGATCTCGCCGCTTTCCACCAATCGCTCGACGACGGTATCAAAAATTTCCGCGGTAGCACCGGCAGCGATCGCAACACTGCGCGCGTGCAATGTCATATGACCTTGCTGGATACCGTCGGTCACCAGTGCGCGTAGCGCAGAGAAGTTCTGCGCGAGACCCACTGCGCCCATCACTTCTGCCAACTCACGCGCCGATTTCACGCCAAGCAGGCGCAAATCCAGCGCTACTGTCGCGTTGGACTGCAGTGATCCGCCCACGATACCGACCTTCATCGGCATGTCCAGTTCACCGACCAGTTCGCCCTGCTCGCCTTTGTACCAGCGTGTTAGCGAGGTATAGCGACCACCACGTGCCGCATAGGCGTGCGCAGCGGCTTCAATGGAGCGCCAGTCGTTCCCGGTAGCCAATGCCACCGCATCCACGCCATTCATGATGCCTTTGTTGTGCGTGGTGGCTCGGTAGGGATCGATGCTGGCAAATTCATTGGCGAGCACGATGCCATCACGTACTTCCTCTCCACTATGACCTTTGGTCGCGAGGTCGGCAGTGGGGATGACGCAACGTGCACGCACCATGGCGCGATCAGCGAGATTGGAGAGGATACGCAGAAAAACGCGCCCGCCCGTCATGGATTCCACTAACGTGGCGACACCCTCGCACATGGTGTTGACCAGGTTGGCACCCATGGCATCGCGCGTGTCGACCAGCAGATGAACCACCAGCATGTCGCTACCTTCAGCGCGCGCATGCAGATGCACTTCCAAGTCCTGTGCCCCACCACCGCGCGCCACCATTTGCGGGTGCAGGCTGTTGGCGAGGTTGAGCAGTTCCTCCTTACGCTGCAGCAAGATGGCTTTGGCCTGCGCAGGATGAGGCACATCGACCACCTGCACCTGACCGATCAGTACCGGCTCAGTACTCTCCACGCTAAAACCACCCGCGCCACGCACGACTTTGGCGGCAGACGATAGCGCCGCAACGATAGAGGGCTCTTCGACGACCAGCGGCACGATGTAATCGTGCCCGTTGACCAGAAAGTTCAAACCGAGGCCGACAGGTAAACCCATCACGCCGACGACGTTCTCGATCATCTTGTCGGCTTTGTGAACCTTCAGCGTATGTTCGCCGGAAGCCAGCGTCTCGTAATCCTGAGCGGATAACCAGCCGCGCTCGTGAATAATCCGCACACGATCGGACACCGACAATTTGTAGAACGCCGGGAACCGCGACCGCTCTGCATTTGACTGCTCAACGCTCATCATCGTAGCTCCTGGGTATGGTTTGAATACCGCATCAGCGGCCCATCACCTACGGCATGCCAACAACTGCGTTCAACGTTCTTGCATTCACGTACGACTGATTCGGTGACTAGTGCAGTGACTGCTTCAGCTACTACCGATTCGCCTACAACATTCACTTACAACGGAATGCCTGCACAAACCATGATTTCAAACGATGACGATTTCAAGTGAAAGACGTCATGTAGCGAGCACCTTGTGGATCGATCGCCAAAGGCACCTTGTGCAAGCCCTCAGCGATAATACTCCGTTCGATTTCCAAGACACGATCCATGTCGGTGGTGAAAATCACTCCGAAGTCACCTCCGGCACCACATGATTTATAGCTGACACCAAAGCGTGCCGACAGTTCAGCTAACTTTTTTTGTGCGGCGGTGAAAATTTCAAGACCACACGCGGTACCGAAATTCTCCAACGCGATCGCATAAGCCGCAGCAATCGCCACAAAGTCCACTCCACTTTCCTTACGTAATGCTTCCACCGCGGCTTCAGCCAGCTTGCCGAGGTTATCCATGTGCATCGCATAGGCTGCACCGTGATCCATGCGCCACTGCGCCAACCGACGCAGGAAATCACCCGTGGAGACGGCTTGGCCCGACCAGACGAATAAGCAGTGCACGCCAGCCATGGGCCAATTCATAGGCACATAAGATGGTTGCCGGTCTGATCCAGCCAATCCTGATTCAACCATGCCTGACTCAACCAAGCCTGATCCAACCAAACGGTAAGCAATCAAGCCACCAGCGAGGCTGGCTGCCACGTCGACGCCGCTACCGCGACCGCCTTGCCAGGCGCCATGCATGTGCAGCAAGTCACGCAGCCACTGTGCGTGATCAGCCATCACGCGCTCATCACCCATGAATGCCGACAGTGCCGTCGCCAACGCTACCGTCAGGGCAGCACTTGAGCCAAGTCCCAATTTGGCTTGGTCGGTGCCCTCATGGGCGAAGAAACCCGCTGTATCCAAATACAGCGAAAAACCCTGGTGCGATGTCGGGGTGAGCCCGGCACGCCATAGACCTTGCCATACGTGATCGACCAAGCGCAGCTTGCTCGACACAGCGTCGGCACATTGCCAGTGCAGTTCACCCTCCGTATCGATCGACATACGCGCGCTAATCACACCCAGATCGGGTGCGCTAACTTCGCATACGCCATCGGTTCGCGCCGCGATGCGCACCGTGGCGCGGCGGTCGATCGCCACCGCGAGTGCAGGTGCACCTTCAAGTACCGCATATTCACCCAACAGCACGAGCTTGCCCGGAGCACTTGCGATGAGCTCCATCATGCAGCCAACTCTTCGACTGAAATGACGCGAGCTCCCTCGCCAAGACCTGACTCGAACACATCGAGCACCCCAGGAACAGCGCGCAGGGCCGCCTTCACCTGTTCGATCGCCTGTGGTTCGCACACCGCTTTCAACTGCGGCCCAGCGTCGACCGTAAAGAACACAGGTACACCCTCTCGGCGCAGCGCACGTATCCGATGCATGCATTCCACCGTTGCCCCATTCCAGTACAACAAGCCCGGCTGGGATGCCATGGCTAAGGCATGCATCTTCAGGCAATTGTGTTCGGAGACTAATCCCAGTGCATCGAAGTCGTGGGCCAGGATCGCGTTGCGCGCTAATGCCAGGTCAGCCTCCTGAGTCTCCATCCAGGCAGTTTGGAATGGCGAGCTCTGTACCGTACGGCGCATGCCCTCGCTAGAGCCAACCTCCTTGGCTGCGATAGAGGTAATGGCTACCGCAACGCGCAAGGGCCATGCAGCGGCAGGTAACAAGGGGTGCGCAATAGAGTCCGTGCCATCGGCGAGGTGACCGTGCGCCCATTCAACATAGCCGCCATAGACGGATCGCGCTGCCGATCCAGAGCAACGGCGTGCGAGTAGCGATAACTCGGCTCCACTCAGCCCCAAGCCCAAAGCTTGCGAACCCGCGTAGACCAACGCGGCGAAACCCGAGGCGGAAGAAGCCAGGCCTGCTGCCGTAGGAAAATTATTGTGGCTGTCGACTAGCGCGCGCACGTTGGTGCCGGCACGTTGCCGAAGCAGGTCCAGGCCATTGACCACCCGTTTGGTTTCGGCTTCGTCGCTGCGCCCGTTAAGCCGGACCTGGTCATGTAGCTGACCCGGTACGAACCGGACTTCCGTGCGCGTCCACAAGCTATCCAGGGTGATTGAGATGGAGCCGACGGCTGGAAGATTCAGCGTGGTATCGCGTTTTCCCCAGTACTTGACCAGGGCGATGTTGGGCTGAGCTTGTGCAGCGGCATGACATTCACCGCGCGTTGACGCATGAGGTCCGTGATTCATAGGCTCCGCAACATAAAGAGTCGCTAACAGCACTGCTCAACGAATAACTCTGGCTCAATAATTCCTGCTTCAATAACTCTAGTCCACTTAGTAACTCTAAGCCAAATGCTGGGGTATACCATAAGCGCTTATGTTGATAAGCGTACTTATCGCTGTCATCCATGGGCTTGGCATCGGACTGACCGCTGTCGCGGCCGGCTACGCTTGCGCCGTTTTATATGCCGTCGTGCGTGCTTCATCCGCATCGTCGCGTATTAACGACATTCATCGCGGCGGTGCTGACCAAGTACAGCCAGTGAGCGTACTCAAGCCTTTGCACGGCGCCGAACCAGGGCTTCACGAAAACCTGCGAAGCTTTTGTCTACAGCAACACCCCGACTACCAACTGGTCTTCGGTGTGCGCGAGCTAGACGACCCAGCCATCGATATAGTGCAAAAGCTACGCGCCGAGTTCCCGCGGCTCGACATCGCACTTGTGGTCGACCCACGCACGCATGGCACGAATCCGAAGGTCAGCAACCTCATTAACATGCTGCCGCATGCCGCGCACAGCCTGCTAGTGCTTGCTGATAGCGACATTCGCGTGCCCGTGGATTATCTGGCGCGCGTCACAGCGCCGTTGGCGAACCCTGACGTGGGTATCGTCACCTGTCTCTACCGAGGTATCGCCAGATGTGGCTTCTGGTCGCGACTTGGCCGTCTATTCATCGATGACTGGTTCGCGCCGTCGGTTCGGCTTGCCCATGCCTTCGGTTCGACCCGCTTCGCCTTCGGATCGACCATCGCCCTACGTCGGGACACGCTATCGGCCATTGGCGGCTTTGAAGTGTTGCGGGATACCTTGGCCGACGATTTTTGGCTGGGCGAACTGACACGCCAGCGTCAATTGCGCACGGTACTGTCCGATCTGGTGATCGGCACGGAGATCGTCGAAGATCGGTTCGATACGCTGTGGACGCACGAGTTGCGTTGGCTGCGAACCATACGTGCCATCGCGCCGATCGGCTTTGCGATGACCTGGGTCTGCTTTACTTCACCGGTCCTATTACTGGGCCTGGCCCTGGAATTCAGCTCACTAAACATAGGCATGGCACTGATCGGTTGCATTGCACGTGTTTTGCTATACTTTTTTCAGCGACGCTTCGCACATGAAGCCTCGCCTTGGTATGAAGCTCTGCTGATACCGCTCCGTGATGGACTGCTGTTGCTGGAATGGGCAACCGCTCTGACCAGTTGGCAAGTCAAGTGGCGAGGCGAAGTACTTCATGCACGAGGTGATGGCCATGCGCCGCATTACTGAACCGCTTTTGTTTATGGGCATTGGTTCGTGTTGCCGCAGGAGCTTAAGTCCGCATGAAAACGCTTTTTCTGCAGGCCCCTTCTTTCGATGGCTTTGATGGCGGCGCAGGTTCCCGTTATCAGGCCAAGCGTGAAATCAAAAGTTTCTGGTATCCCACCTGGCTAGCCCAACCGGCGGCCATGGTGCCCGGCTCGCGTTTGCTCGATGCACCCGCGGACGAGCTCTCGGTGGAAGAAACCTTACGGATCGCTGAAAGTTACGAACTGGTGGTAATCCACACCAGTACGCCGTCGTTTCCCACCGACGCCAAGTTTGCCGAGCTACTCAAAGTCCGCAACGCGAACATCATGATAGGCATGGTCGGCGCCAAGGTGGCCGTCGATCCCACCGGCTCCCTTGAAGCATCGAAGTCCATCGATTTCGTCGCGCGCGAAGAATTCGACTACACCTGCAAAGAAGTGGCTGAAGGTCGCCCACTCAAAGATATCAACGGCCTCAGTTACACGGCGCCTGACGGTAGCGTGCAACACAATCCGTCGCGGGCAATCATCGAGAACATGGATGATCTGCCCTTCGTGACGCCGATCTACCAGCGCGACCTCAAAATCGATAATTACTTCATCGGTTATCTCAAACACCCTTACGTGTCGATCTATACCGGTCGCGGTTGCCGCTCGAAGTGCACGTTCTGCTTATGGCCGCAGACGGTCGGTGGCCATCGTTATCGCGTGCGCTCGCCGGAAAACGTACTTGCCGAAGCGCGATGGATCAAGGAGAACATGCCCGAGGTAAAGGAGATCATGTTCGACGATGACACTTTCACTGACTTTAAACCGCGTGCTGAAGAAATTGCGCGAGGTCTCGGCAAACTTGGCATCACCTGGTCGTGCAACGCCAAGGCCAACGTGCCGTATGACACGCTGAAGATCATGAAAGAAAATGGCCTGCGATTACTGCTCGTGGGCTACGAATCAGGTGACGACCAGATTCTGCACAACATCAAGAAAGGTCTGCGCACCGACATCGCGCGACGCTTCACTGAAGACTGCCGCAAGCTCGGCATCACGATCCACGGCACGTTTATTCTGGGCCTACCCGGCGAAACCCGGGAAACCATCGAAAGAACGATCCGCTTCGCCAAGGAAATCAATCCGCACACCATTCAGGTGTCGCTGGCCGCACCGTATCCCGGCACTTCGCTGTACAAGCAGGCCATCGAGAACGGCTGGCTGGAGGAGAATGAGGCCGTCAACCTGGTCAACGACAAAGGCGTGCAACTGGCCCTGATCAGCTATCCGCACTTGTCGAAGGAAGACATCTACCACGGCGTCGAGACGTTCTATCGAAGCTTCTATTTCCGCCCGTCGAAGATCTGGGAGATCGTCAAGGAAATGCTTGCGAGCTGGGACATGATGAAACGCCGCTTGCGCGAAGGCGTGGAGTTTTTCCGCTTCCTGCGCGAGCACGAGGCATGAGTGAACCGGTGCGCATGCTTTCGCCCGACGCGCCATTTGTCATGCAGCTATAGCCCCAGCGTGCCGCGATGATCCGTCCACGCCTGATCATTACCGCGGATGACTTCGGGCTACACGAGGCTCTCAACGAAGCGGTCGAACATGCCTATCAGCAAGGAGTGTTGCGCGCGGCGAGCCTGATGGTTGCCGCGCCTGCCGCAGCTGATGCTGTTGCCCGTGCGCGGATGCTTCCCGGCCTGGCCATCGGGCTACATCTGGTGCTGGCCGATGGCCGAGCCATGCTGCCGCCCGCAGACATTCCTGACTTGGTCGATGCGCAGGGCATGTTCAACAGCGAGATGGTGCGCAACGGATTCCGCTACTTTTTTCTACCGCGAGTGCGGCGCCAACTAGCTATGGAAATTCGTGCTCAGTTCGAAGCGTTTGTTGCGACCGGCCTGCGCCTGGATCACGTCAACGCGCATAAACACTTCCATCTGCACCCTACTATTTTGTCGCTGGTACTTTCGATTGGACGCGAGTACGGCTTGCGCGCCGTACGGCTGCCCGCCGAACCGGGCATGGGATTTTGGCTAGGCCCCTGGTTGGCGCTCATGCGTCGACGCATCAACCAGGCCGGCATGGTCTATAACGATCATGTGTTCGGCATACGACATAGCGGTGGTATGGATGAAGCCACGTTGCTGGATATTCTCCAGCGCCTGCCGCAAGGCCTTTCAGAGATATACCTACACCCAGCCACACATGGAGGCCTCGTTACCAGCATGGCCGATTATCGGCATGCCGATGAACTTGCCGCCCTACTGTCACCGCGCGTGCGCGCAGCTATTGTCGAGCGTTATCGGCTGTGTCGTGGATTCTCCGATCCTGCGGCCGCGCTTGTATGAAACGCCTCAGTTACATAGCGGGTCTGTTGGGTCTGGCCGCAGCTATCGCACTGGTCATGCATCAGGGCTGGTTCACGATTTGTAGCGCCATCGATCACGCCGGTTGGCCTTTGCTGTGGCTGCTCCCCTTTCACGTGCTGCCGCTATTGCTCGATGTGATCGGCTGGCGCGTGTTGATCACGCCGAGCGATCCGGATCGTCGTGCCACTATTCCCATACTGTTCTGGATCGCCGCCATTCGCGAAGCGAGCAATCGCCTACTACCGGTGGCCAACATCGGCGGCGAAATCATTGGCATACGCCTGGTCAAATGGCGCGGCATCAACGGTGCGGCTGCGGCAGCCAGCGTCATCATCGAAGTCTTGCTAACCCTGGTCAATCAATACCTTTTCACCGCACTGGGCATCGTATTGCTGATCGCGCTGACCGCGCATATCGGTACCTTAAGTTCGGTGTTAACTGCACTGTTCGCCAGCTTGCCGCTACCGATCGCACTGATCGTGCTGCTACGCCATGGCAACGTATTCTCACGTCTGGAAACGTTTGCGGAAAAAATACTGGGTGGCCGCACAAAGCTGACCGAACTGATCGATGGCTTTGGTTTGGATCGAGAAATCCGCGCGCTCTATGCCCAGCCGGGGCGTCTTCTCGTTGCCTGTACCTGGCAGTTCCTTGGCTTTCTCGTGGGCAGTTTCGAGAGCTGGTTCGCGTTGCGATTACTGGGCTACCCGATCAGCATCTGGGACGCCATCGCGATCGAGGCGGTCACCCAGGCGTTGCGACACATTATTTTTGTCGTACCCGCTGGTCTAGGCGTACAGGAAGGCGGATTGGTTCTGTTTGGCCAAATGATTGGGCTGCCCGCCGAAGCAGCGGTCGCATTGTCACTGATCAAGCGCATGCGCGAGATAGCGTTCGGTATTCCCGCGCTGATTTCCTGGCAATGGGTCGAGGCGCACAGAATGTATTCCGGGTTGCGCAAAAACGCGCCGTCGGAACTTTCACATACACACGATGCATAGTCCCGGTTGAAATGGATGACGACGCAACGAGGTTTCGATGTCGAACGACGCTGAGGTAATGGCTGCCGACCATGCGATGCGCCATTGGCAAAGCACGGAATCGGGCCGGATACGTATCGGATCCGATGCGCACAAACGATTGTTTTGTCGCATGCTGCTGGACACCCATAACCCTTACCGACCGGCGGTGATGGTGTGGCCCAGGCTTAGTCCGGATGCCTTGCAGCGCATCACCTCGTTACCCATTTGGGATATCGCCGTACAAACCGAGGGTCGCGCCACCCTGCGCGTCGAAACCTACGCCAGTACAGTTATTCATGATCCGCTGCTGCATGAAGCGCTGATCATGGACGCCGGCGAAGAAGCCCGCCACAAAGTCGTGCTCAGCAAACTGGTGGAAGCGTACGGCATCGCATTGGCGCCGGAACCTGCTTACGAAGTACCCACGGATCCCGAGTGGGGCTGGCTGGTGACGGGCTATAGCGAATGCATCGACAGCTTCTTCGCGTTCGGCTTGTTCGAATCAGCCAAACGCACCGGTTATTTTCCGACGGAGCTCGTGGACACCTTCGAGCCCGTGGTGCAGGAGGAGGCCCGCCACATTCTGTTCTTCGCCAATTGGACGGCATGGTACCGCCGGCAATTGGCCTGGTGGCGAAGGCCGCTGTTCTTGTTCAAGGTGATGCGCGTATGGGCCTTTCTGATCTGGGAGCGCATTGGCATCGCCAAGGGTTTGGACAGCAAGGGTGAAATGCAGGATGCCAATTTCGCCATCACCGGCCATCAACAGATCGGTCTGGACCTCAAGCTTAGTGAGCTGCTCGATATGTGCCTGACCGAAGATCGCCGCCGTATGAGCGGTTATGACGCGCGTCTCTTGCGCCCGACGCTGGTGCCTCGTTTGGCCCGCATGGCGCGCTTTTTCATACGCTGAGCGCCCTCACCGCTGCTGACTGAACCATTGCACCGCATCCTGCAGTGCCTCACGCACGGGACGCGGCGCGTAACCCAGTTCGCGCTCGGCTTTCGCGCTGGAAAAGAACATGCGTTTTTTGGACATACGCACTTCCTCGACCGTGGCTATCGGGTTCATCCCAGTCAACAAGGCCCAAGCTTCGGCGGCATAAGCCACGGGCATCACCACCGCGTGCGGAAGACGCCATTTCGGCGGCGATCGCCCAGCGATATCCGCAATCTCGAACAACATGTCACGCAGTGACATGTTGAATCCGCCGAGGACATAACGCTCGCCCACCCTGCCCCGCTCAAACGCCAGCACGTGCCCTTCGGCCACATCGTCCACATGAACGATATTGAGGCCCGTATCGACATAGGCCGGCAAACGTCCGGCAAGCGCATCGCGCACAATCCGGCCGGTAGGCGTAGGCTTGATGTCGCGCGGGCCTAATGGCGTTGAAGGGTTGACGATGACAATCGGCAAGCCCTCGGCAGCGAATGTCTTTGCGATTTCTTCGGCGAGGAATTTGGAGCGCTTGTAGTGCCCGACCATATCGCTCAGTGCGACCGTTGTGGTCTCATCGCCAAGGCTGCCGTTCTTGGGAATGCCGAGCGTGGCGACGCTGCTGGTATAGACGATGCGCGACACACCGGCTTGCCTGGCCGCCTCGAGAATGGCACGCGTGCCGTCGACATTGGCGCGGTAGAGTTGCTCGGGCTCGCGCGTCCATAGCC
Organism: Rhodanobacter sp.; assembly: GCA_049794535.1. Classification (GTDB taxonomy): domain Bacteria; phylum Pseudomonadota; class Gammaproteobacteria; order Xanthomonadales; family Rhodanobacteraceae; genus JBARCX01. The sequence continues at coordinate 5,291 of JBARCX010000015.1, read as the reverse complement.
GATAGTCAGCCGCCACGTGGAACAATGCATCGCAACCAGCGCAAGCTTGCAGCAACGAATTCGCTTGAGTGAGATCACCCTCTACCACTCGCACATCGAGACCTTGTAGATTGCGACGATCGGATGATGCTCTTACCAACACGCTCACATCGTGGCCATCGCGAAGCAGACGACGGGCCACTGCGGAACCCACAAAGCCGGTGGCTCCGGTTACTAGCGCTTTCACGGTGACTTCACCGCAGGCATGTGTAGCAAGGTATGCAGCACTACCTCTGGCCATCGGTTCGAGTAAGTGGTCATAATGCCATTATGGACGAAGGTTATTGTTGCTACTGAAGCAAGGCAACGGAAGCACCGTAACGACGCAAGCTAAGATCCATCTGCATCATGCTCGTTCACCTAGTGTTGTGTGTCCCCCACCCGTTCTGTCGTTAAAGTATTCAAGATCCGCACATTTTTCGGTGAGATATTAGGCAGGCTGAGGCACGCCAATGATCGAATTCCCCGATACCAACGCGATCCCAAAGACCGACGCCAGCGCCTACCAAGACGCGATACTTCCGCTCGTGTCCAGAACCTTCGCGTTGACCATCCCGCAGTTGCCCCCGGCGCTGCGCCACGCGGTAACCAACGCGTATTTGCTTTGTCGGATCGCCGACACCATCGAAGACGAACCCACGCTCTCGGCCGAGGACAAGCGCCACCATGAGAGCGCATTCGTCGACGCCGTGCTCGGTCGCATCGATGCGCAACGCTTTGCTGCCGCATTGTCGCCACTGCTTTCAAACGGGACGCTTGAAGCCGAGCGTGAGCTGGTACACGGGTTGCCCAAGGTACTCCAGATAACTCGCTCATTGAGGCCGGCGCAACGCACGGCGATCGTAAACTGCCTGAAGGTGATGTCTCAGGGCATGTACGATTTCCAGCGCAACGCAGGCCTGCATGGTCTGGACTCCCTGCGTGACATGGACCGCTATTGCTACTGCGTCGCCGGTGTTGTCGGTGAAATGCTCACCGAGCTATTCATCGACTACGAGCCAGCACTGGCTGAGCAACGCAACGACATGATGCGTCTCGCGGTTTCCTTTGGTCAGGGTTTACAGATGACCAACATCCTCAAGGATCAATGGGAAGATCGCATTCACGGCGCCTGCTGGCTACCGCAAGATATTTTCACCCGACGTGGTGTGCGGCTGACAGATCTGCATGCCGGCGAGCAGGACGCTCATTATGCCGAGGCGTTAACCGAACTCATCGGCATAGCACACACGCATCTGCGGCGTGCGCTTGAGTACACGCTACTCATTCCCGCCAAGCAGGTGGGTATGCGACGTTTTTGTCTATGGTCGGTTGGCCTTGCGGTGTTGACGCTGCGCAATCTACGTGACCATCTCGATTTTTCCGCAGGCACGCAAATCAAGGTTTCACACGGCGCGGTAGCCGGAACCATCGCGTTCACCAAACTCGCCACAAAATACAACGCAAGTCTGCGCTGGATGTTTACGATAGCCGCACGTGGGCTGCCGTTGACACCCTTGGCAAAGGAGTGGGGCGAACCGGCAAGCCCCGGCCACGCCTGGCCCAAGAGCGCCATTCCGTATCTAGCCGAAGCTGCCTGGTGCGAGCCTAAGGAAGCTAAAGACGCCTTGCAACGATGAGCCAGTCCGCACCCGTCGCTTCGGCCGTCTGCGATAGCTTCACCTGGGAGGCTGAAACAACACATTTGAACCATGCCATTGAACGTGCGCGCATCGCGCTGTTGGCGCTGCAACGCGATGACGGGCATTGGTGCTTCGAACTGGAGTCCGACGGCACGATTACCGCCGAATACATCCTGTTGATGCATTACATGGACGAGATCGACGACGTGCTGCAAACAAAAATGGCGCGTTATCTACGCGTCATCCAGGCCAACGATACCCACGGTGGATGGGCGCAATATCACGGTGGCTCCATCGACCTGTCATGCACGGTGAAAGCCTATTACGCGCTCAAAGCCGCCGGTGATGATCCTTCCTCACCGCATATGCTCCGCGCACGCACGGCCATACTCGCGCTCGGCGGCGCCGCAAAAGCCAACGTGTTCACCCGGATCCTATTGGCCCTGTTCGAACAGGTGCCGTGGCGCGCCGTTCCCTATGTGCCTGTCGAGATCATGCTGTTCCCGCGTTGGGCACCGTTCCATATCGACAAGATTTCGTATTGGGCACGCACTACCGTCGTTCCCTTAACGATACTTTGCACGCTCAAAGCAAAAGCGATTAACCCGAACAAGGTCAGCGTACGCGAACTCTTCGTCACCGCACCCGAAGAGGAGCGCCACTATTTTATTCGCGGCGGCGTGTTGAATCGTGCCTTTCTGACGCTGGACAAAATCGGTCGCGCTCTCGACCGATGGATGCCGAAAAAGCTGCGGCAACGTGCGATCCAAAAAGCTGAAGCGTGGTTCCTGGCACGTATGAATGGCGAAGACGGCATCGGCGCTATTTTCCCGCCGATGGTCAACAGTTATGAAGCGATGGCTTTGCTCGGCTATCTCAAAGATCACCCCGCGCGACAAACCTGCCTACGCTCCATTCAAAAGCTAGTCGTGCATCGCGATGATGACTTGGCCTACTGCCAACCTTGTGTGTCGCCCATATGGGATACCGGCTGGTGCGCACTGGCTCTGATGCACGCCAGCGACGATGCAGCGACACAGACAGCCATCACCCGTGCGTGCGACTGGCTTGCCACGCGGCAGGAACTCGAACACCAAGGCGACTGGGCTGCACGTGCACCCGATGTCGCGCCTGGCGGCTGGGCTTTTCAATACGCCAATGCGTATTACCCCGATATCGACGACACGGCCGTCATCGCCGCCTTGCTGCACATACAAGACCAACGTCGTGCAGAGCCTGGCCGCCACCGTATGAATACCGATCGCGCCGCGGATTGGATGGTCGCATTGCAATCGAAGAACGGCGGCTTTGCTGCCTTTGATGCCGACAACACGTATTACTACCTCAACGCGATTCCCTTCGCCGATCACGGTGCCCTGCTCGATCCACCCACGGAAGACGTATCCGGTCGCGTTCTCGCCTGCCTGGCTGTACTCGCACGAACCCAGGATCGCGATGACATACGCCGCTGCATCGATTATCTGCGTGCAACCCAGCAAGACGATGGTTGCTGGTGGGGGCGCTGGGGTAGCAACTACATCTACGGTACCTGGAGCGTGCTCGCCGGCCTGGCGTTAGCGGGTGAAGATCCGCAACAGCCATACATCCGTAAGGCTGTTGAATGGCTGCGCGCACGGCAACACGTCGATGGGGGTTGGGGCGAAACCAACGACAGTTACATCGATCCAGCGTTACGTGGCACCAACCAGAATGTCAGTACTCCCCACTCCACCGCCTGGGCTGTACTTGCTCAGCTGGCCCTGGGCGATACACAGTCGGACTCGGTGCGACGCGGCATCGCTTTTCTGCTCACGACGCAGCAGACCAACGGGCTGTGGTGGCATCCCTCGCACAACGCGCCGGGCTTTCCGCGTGTTTACTATCTCAAGTACCACGGCTACGCAGCGTACTTTCCGCTGTGGGCGTTAGCTCGTTATCGGCAACTACTACGACGGGTAAACGCATGAACAGGCCTATGAGCAAGGCGACAACGATTCATTCGGTGGGCATCGTCGTGCCGCTAACGGCAGAAGCCAAGGCGTTGACGACACGCACGGCGCATCCCGAACGTATAACGCCACTCGCCAATGGTGCAGGTTTATGGCTGAGCGGCATGGGGCCTTCCGCCGCACGGAGCGCAGCAGAGGCGCTCGCCGATGCAGGCGCCACCGCGCTAGCTGTATTCGGTGTCGCTGGTGCGCTACAAGCCGGTGTCCGTAGCGGCATGCTGATCTGCCCTACGCGCATCTTCGACGACCAAGGATGTGACTACACCTCCGATGCCGCGTGGCGCCATCGCCTGGTACAGCGATTAACCACAGCCGGCCTATCTGCCCCGGCTATCGGGCCGTTGCTCAGCGTGCACCTGCCGTTGCTGACGACATCAGCGAAAACGGCAGCAGGCGATCTCTATGCTGTGGCGGCGGTGGATATGGAAAGTGCGGCGGTGGCGGCGGTTGCTCAATCTCGCGGCTTACCGTTCCTCGCCCTCCGCGTCATTGTCGATGAGGTTGACGATACGATCCCCACTGCGCTGCATGCCTGCATCGATGCATGGGGCAGTCCGCGTCCATTCAAGCTGATTGCATCCTTGAGCCGTCATCCTTCATTGCTGGCTGCCTTGCCTGGCCTTTACTCGCGAATGTCGCGTGCCACCCAGACACTACGCACAGTGGCCCGTGCAGCAACTCCTACGCTAGGTTGGGATCAATGAGCGCAGATTCATGATCCCGCGCCTATGCCAGATTAGCGTTGAGTTTCAGTGTGGGAGCCCTCTCCCTTCGGGAGAGGGTGCCGGTCCCACAGGGACTTCCTTTGGGCGCAACGGGTGGGACGATTAGCACGATATGTTGAAGCTTCGTCGCACCCTCTTCCGCCTGCCGGCACCTTCTCCCGGAGGGAGAAGGCTGCAATTGAAACTCCACGCTAATCTGGTCGCCGTCACCCTCGTCATGCTTAAACGGAAATATCCTTATGCGCATAAGCCCTCGCTTCAGGATTCTCTTGTTCATCGCAGTTGGCGTATTTACCAGCATGTCCGCGAGCGCGCATGCGATCCTGATCGATAGCACACCCAAGCCGAACGGCACGCTGCCTGCTGGCCATGACACCTTAGTCTTCAAATACAACAGCAAAATTGATCAGGGTCGATCACGCCTTACTTTGATCAAACCCGACCACAGCGAAACAGTGCTGCCCATTGCCACCAGCGACCAAGCGAACGTGCTGTCGAGTAGTGCCGATCTTGTACCTGGCACCTATACCGTTCGTTGGCAAGCACTCGCGCTGGATGGACACATCACCCGTGGTGACGTGCCATTCACTGTAGTCGCGAAGCCCTGATTTAACGCAGCTTGATCTCGCATACCTGATTTGAAGTGTCGGCCTCACGCCTCTAGGCGGAGGGCGGGCGCGACCTGACATCCTGTGGAAAAGGCGATTCCCTGTGGGTCTTCTCGTCGATATATTCGGTTACCTCAGCATCATCCTGCATGGCCTGGTTATCGTTGCTCAGTCGATGACGCTGGGTGGCGCGCTGTTCCTGATTTTTCTACTGCGCCCACTTACCGATAGCCTGCCGCAAATTAGCGAGCTACAACAACGCATAACACGCTTAACCCTGTTCAGTGC
>JBARCX010000014.1:0-10644 GCA_049794535.1 Rhodanobacter sp. | reverse complement strand
GGCCTGACTAAGACATACCCACGGTTGCGCACTGTCCGTCCAAATGTCCAGCAGGGGTTGAAACTCCGAAGTGTTGTCCAGCGTAGGAAAGCGAACAGACATGAATCCGGGATTGACAGTGCCGTGCGTGAACAATGGCGAGCCACATTGAGAGCAGAAACTGCGGGTCGCGACGCCGCCACTACCCGTGCGAACCGAGTACGTCTTAGGTGTACCAGTGATCTCTATATCCGACGTTGCGATGATGAAGCCCGAAGCGAATGGGGAACCACTGGAACGCTGACAATCCAGGCAGTGGCAATTGAGCATTGCGATCGGTGTGCGCGAGCACACGTAACGAACCGACCCACATGCGCACCCGCCAGAGAACGGAGCAGTCATATCAAGATTTCCTTTGTCGCCTAACTCAAAAGTAGATTGCACTTTGCGGTGAGTGCACCACCTTTAACGTACTTTGCCAAACCCGCGAAGCTGCCGAAGCGCCGCCCAGAAATAACCAGCGTCGGTATCGGGAGTGGATGCGGTGGCATCAACGCGAGCGAGCGCCGGAAGTGCCGTCCACGGCAGTGTTGGATGCTGGTGATGCAGGCGGTGAAGATGATGATTCATCAACACGGGCCGCCAGATAGCGGGCAAGCGAAAGTTGCGAGCCCGCTGCTGTTCGTCAAGCATGACATCGTAATGTGGAAGGTTGTCCGCCAGTGAGAGCCATAGTCCGCGCAGAAACATCGTTATGGCAAGCGCAGGCCACCACGCCCCGTAGAAATAAAATGCGCAGGCATGGAGTGTGACCGACAGCATCCAGTCACGCCGTATACGCATGCGCTTTTCCGGATTTCCGGCAAACCCAACAAACAGGCGCTGGACATCCCGACTTATCGGATCTTCACTGCGAAGCTTATGCGCGACGAGTCGGCACACCCAGGTGGTCGGTAGAAAGGTGAGCAACGGCAGCGCGAGTTCCGACAGATACAGACCACCCAACAAATACGTGTAGTAGCCGACGCGAGCAAGTAGGCGATGCGTCGCGCCATCATGCACGTCCGGTCGGTCAAATGGTTCGCGTGTAAAGCGGTGATGCATGAGGTGACCGAAACGCACGGCGTCGAACGGCAACATGAAGGCGATGGCCAATATTCGCCCGAGCCATTCGTTGCGCCGCCGTTGGGGCGACAGCTGCCCATGAATTGATTCATGGATCAGCCCCCAATGCGTCGGGGTCAGCACCACAAGCGGCACCGCGATCCACAGTGCGGAAGCGCCCCACTGCCGCAACAAGAATGGCCACGCGATGAGCTGCATCAGTACGGCAGTCACGACGAGTCCAAGGAGCACGAAGTTGGTGCGATGGTCGATGGGGACACGCCGAGACGTTCCCCGCGCTGCCGCTGTTTGGGTGCCATCCGCCTTTGCTGCTGCCTGTAGGTTCATCTTTTCCTCACAAGTGCAAAGTAGCCGCCGCATAGCCTAGCAACGCCTTTTGACAGCCTGAAGAGCATGCCAGCGATTGAGAACACAACCCCTGATCCAAACCCTAACTGTCCCTGTGTTCTTTGCATCCGCGGCCGAGCCTTCTATGGCAGGCACCAAGGAGAGGAAGCTTGCGCATACCGCTAGCGTAATCGAACCGCAATTGAATGAGCGCCCCGGCAAACGCTGAACTTTGAAACACTGGCGGAACGATTCCAGCAATGTGTTGCATCGACCGGCTGAGTCCACAAGGCGGTCTCAACCGGTCAATGCAACACACTGACGACGGCGGATTCAGCCGCTAGCAGACACTCTGAGCAGCCCATGGCCCCTCCCTCCGATGCAAAATCTCAGAGGCAGGTGAGTCGCCTGACACCCATGTTTGTACAACGTGTACACACATTGGTTTCATGCCCACAAGGGCATGACTTGCGGCCTATATGACTTCAAGCCCATGCACTAGTGTGAAGTTCACACTATAGTTCACTCCAGTCTATGTGGAAGTGAACGCAAGGCTATGGACGACAACGCCAGTCAGCTGAAGAAGTTCCAGAAGGAGTTGTCTGCCGGCACGGTGTCACTGGTGCTGCTGGCGGTGCTCGCGCAGTCGCGCCAACCGATGTACGGCTACCAGATTGCCAAGCGGCTGGAAGAAGTGGGTGAGGGCGTGCTGGCGGGTAAGCAAAGTGCGCTGTACCCGGTGTTACGCAATCTGGAAGGGGCCGGTTTGCTGGGGAGTGAAGTCGAGCCTTCGGTCAGTGGGCCGCCACGTCGGTATTACCGAATAACCAAAACGGGTCGTGAGGCGCTGCGTGAGTGGGTTGCCGCCTGGAACGCCACCCGTGATTCTGTCGAAGCCGTTTTACAAGGAGGGGTGTAATGAACGCGCCACGCACCATCAACGAATATCTCGATCAGTTGCGCAGTGCTTTGCGCGGCGCTGATCCTGCACTAATCCAGGATGCGTTGTACGACGCCGAGGAACACTTGCGCGCCGAGCTGGCGGAAAAGCCGGAGCGCAGCGAAGCAGACATGTTGCTGCATGTCGTCAGTAGCTATGGAGCCCCGGATGAAGTGGCCGATCTGTACCGCGATCAGGAGATCAAGATTCAACGTGCACTGCGCCCGCCACCGTCACCGAAGCGTCGCTCGCTGCTGGGGCAGTTCTTTGGCGTAGCCGCTGATCCACGTACCTACGGGGCACTGTTCTATATGGTGCTGGCGCTGGCTACCGGTATTTTTTACTTCACCTGGGCAGTGACGGGGGTGTCACTCTCGGCAGGCCTTGCGGTGTTGATTATCGGTTTGCCATTCATCGTGTTGTTCCTGGGCTCGGTGCGTGCACTGTCGCTGGTGGAAGGGCGCATGGTCGAGGCGATGCTTGGCGTACGCATGCCGCGTCGACCGCCGTATCACGCGCAAACCGGCCTACCGTTGCTCAAGCGCATTGGTGCGATGTTCACCGACGCACGCACCTGGGGCACGCTGTTTTACATGATGCTGATGCTGCCGCTGGGCATTATCTATTTCACGCTCACGATTACGCTGATTAGCGTGTCGGTCGCCTTCATCGCAGCACCCATCGTCAAGGCTTTGGGTTGGCTGGATATCATTAATCCAAACGGGAATATCTGCACCGGACCGGATTGGCTCTGCTATGGGCCAAACTGGGGTGACGGTATTGGTCTATTCATCGTTGGCATCATCCTGCTGTTTTCCACGCTGCATCTGGTGCGTGGCTTGGGCAAGATGCATGGCCAGATTGCGCGGCATTTGTTGGTACGTAGTGTCGCAGCGTAACGCGGATTCCCTTTGCATCCACAAAGGTTCATGGAGCTATCGATGATTGACCCATTGCACGCATTGGCCGGTAACTGGGCTGGCGAGGAGAACATTGCAGCGACACGCTGGGGGCCGGGCGGTATAGCGACGGGTGAGGTGGTGTCGCGGCTCGATCTGGGTGGACGCATCCTGGTGCAGGACTATCGTGAAGAACGCGACGCGAAGCCGGCTCTGCAAGTGCATGCGGTATTTGTGGCTGGAGCGGAGCCAAACCAGTACAGCTTGTACTGGTTCGATAGCTACGGCTTTGTGCCTGCCGAACCGGCACCGGGTCATTGGGATGGTGGTGCACTGGTTTTCATACGTAGCTCGCCGCGAGGACGAACACGGCACACGTATCGTCCGCTCGATATCGACTTATATAGCTTTACGCTGGAAAGCTCGTTCGACGAGGGCGCAAGCTGGGAGCCGGTACTGGCCGCCGTGTATCACCGTCGCGCCGACGCGTAGGTTGGTGATGAGCGTAGCGAATCCCAACGCGAACGACCGCACCGATGTTGGGATTCGCTGTGCTCATCGCCAACCTACCTGTTGGGCGTGATGATCAACGATAGTTGAGATCCGGCGACGACAGCAGAAAGGTGTTCCATTCCTGCTGCGATGTGGCCTTGGCCAAGGCGTCGCGCGTTGTGGCGGAAAGGTAGGGCTCGATCGCGTCGTAGTAAAGCCGCGTTGTGAGCATCGGGAAGCCCGCACCGCGTGCCGTGCTTCCGGGTGGCGTGAATAACTGGTTGTTGCCGGTGCCGATGGCGCGAGCGATCTCGAAGCGTTTGGCCATCTGTCCTGAGCTGGTCCAGCTGGCGCCATCGAGCGGCCAACCATCAGGCGTGATTCGGCCAAAAGGCGGCTGATCCAGCTGATTGAGCCAATAGACCAGCGGTAGGGCATTGGATAGCGGCTTACCTTCGTAGGCCAGCCGCACGGATGACACCACAAACCGCGTGGGGTCATTGAATTTGTGGCCGGCATCGGTCAGCAGATCACGTGACTCGAACATGGTGCGTAACACTTTGGCGATATCGCCGTCGCTGCGACGGAAGGTACGCGCCATGCGTGCGACCAGTGCCTGCGGCGGGTTATCGGAAACGAAGTATTCGGCCAGTTGGCGCGAGATGAATTGCGCGCAGGCGGGTTGGCTGACGATGATATCCACCGCCTGTTTCACCTCATCAAAGCCGCTGCCTTTAATGGTTTTACCAAGCAAGACCTTGTCGCTGAAATCGTGTCGCTGTGGGTCGAACTCGAACAAGCCGTTATGCACCACCAGTGGTGCGAACTTGGGATTGAAGTGTTCCGGCTTGCCATCCACTGGTGCGATGCCGACGCCGGTGAGAATCAGTGCCAGTTGTTGCACGTCCTGCTGGGTGTAGCCCGAATTTACGCCCAGCGTATGTAGCTCCATCAGCTCGCGCGCATAGTTCTCGTTGACGTGGCCTTTGGCGTTCTGTGCGTTGTCGAGAAACTCCAGCATCGCAGGGCTTTCCAGCGAGGCCATCAGCAGGTCTTTGAATTTACCCAGGGCATGCGGGCGGATGGTGTGCTGTATGTAATCAGTCAGTTCCCAGCGAACACGTCCCTTGGGTAGGTACACGCTGAAGTGATTGAGCCAGAACCACGCCACTTGCTCCTTCAGTTGATTGGGGCCGTATACCGCTTGCAGCAGTTCGACTTGCTGTGCCTCTTGTCCGATCTGGTTGCCTTGTGTCTGCAGCGCCTTGTTCGCTGCAATTTTGTCCGGCCCATCGGGCATCACTTTGATGCGCTGCTGCTCGGCTTGCAGCGTGCTCAGTAGTTGTGCGGGCGGGGTGTTGATGCTTTCGAAACTGTTGAGCAGCGTGGTGACTTCAGGCGGCAGTTGGCCGCTCACGTGATCGCTGAGTTGCGCGTTCAACAGCTGCTCGCGGCCGAGGCTTCGGTATTGCGCCACGCTGGTGGCATCCAGGCCGAAGCCGTCGCGGCGTAGCCATGCGATATCGCTCGGGCCTAGGGGCGTATTGTCATGCGCGCTGGCGAGCAGCGGGGCTAGCAGAAGCAGCCCCAGCGCCAAGCGCAACCGCCATGGGCCTGTCATCAATGGTCGCGTCGTCGTCAAACAGCGGGCGGCAACAATCATGGGGCGCATGCGATACGTTCCATTGGGCAGATAGGGCGATCCGCGCAGTGTCGCTGCACCGCGCGGGTTATGCCAGTTACAGAGGTTTATACCAACCGAAGGTCCGTTGGCCGCGCCTGTGGAAATACCGTTTGCAACTGGTTGCCGTGCAGGCCCCAGACTTTTCCGAGCAAGCCGCCGAGCACGTCACGGTAGTTGTTGAGTACCGGATAGTCGCGGTTCTGCAGCAGGTTTTGCTGAGCCACGGCAACTTGCTCACCGGCGATGCGGCCACCGTTGACCTTGCCGCCGAGTACCCAGTGCACGGTGCCGTGTCCGTGGTCGGTGCCCTTGCCGCCGTTCTCGCGGAACGTGCGGCCGAATTCGGAGAGCACCACAACGGTGGTGTTGTTCCACTCGTCGCCCAGCGCATCGGCATAGGCGGCCAGGCCTTCGCCGAGGTTACGCAGATTGTTGGCCAGGCCACCGTTGATGCTGCCCTGGTTGATATGCGTATCCCAGCCACCGATGTCGACGAAGCCGAGCCGATACTGGTCACGCATGAGTGTGGCGATGCGACGGGTTTCAGCAGCAAAGTTGTGCGCGCTGGGTGCGCCGCGGCTGGCTTTCACCATTTCGTCGCGCAGATCCATGGATGCGGTTTTCGGCAACGCCAAGCCATCGGCCGTGGCGGAGGCGAGCGGGGTGTGGCTATACATCTGGGTGAGAATCGCCGACTGCCGCTCATCGAACTGCGACTTGGGATCGTTCTTCAATGAGATGTTGGGAATATCGCGACCGGCACCCTGGAAGCTCAGTGGCAGGTTGTCGGTAAACGCGATGGCTGGTGTGCCAGTAAGTTGACTGGACAAGCGCGCAAGGAAGCCGGAGCGGAAATTGGTGTCATGCCCGATGGGTTCGCCACGCTCGATATGATCCTGCGTTTCGAAATGGCTGCGCGACATATCCTCTGTGCCGGCGAACGGCACGAAGGCGATTTGCTTGCGCTGCCATAGCGGATAGATCGAATCGCGCAGTACCGGGTTGAGGCCCCAGTTCGCATCCAGCGCAATCGCGCTATTCGGGTTGCCGGCATCGGGTTTGGCAATGGCGAGGGTTGGGCGCGACTCATAGTAGAAATCGCTGCTATACGGAACCAGCAGGTTATTGCAGTCATAACCGCCACGCAGGAACACCAGCAGGAAGCGTGGTGAGTTGACGGGGGCGGCGAACAATTTGCCGGAGAATGAAAGCAGCGGCGCGGCAGCAGCGGCGCCAGCGGCGAGAAGGAATTGGCGACGGTCCATGGTGGATTCCTCGGCGATAGTCGAATCAGCGGTAATTGAAATCAGGTGAGGACAACAGGAACGTATTCCACTCGAGCGGTGAGGCCGCATTGCCCAGCGCCGTGCGCGTGGCTGTCGATAATTGTGGTTCGAAGGCTTCGCGGAACAACGACGACTCCTGCACCGGTGGCGGAGTGTGCTGCTGCGGATCTGGATCAACACCCACATCGAACAAGCGGTTCTTGCCGCTGCCGATAATGCGTGCCACATCGAAGCGCTTGGCCATTTGGCCGGAGCCCGACCAACTGGCCGAATCGAGCGGCCAACCATCAGGTGTGATGCGGCCATACAGCGGCTCGCCCATCTGGTTGAGCCAGTTCACCAGCGGCGTGGCATTGGCAATCGGTTGGTTGTCGTAGGCCAGCTTCATCGACGCAACCAGGAACTGGGTGGGATCCTGGAATCGATGACCGTAACTGGCGGTGAGTTCCTTCGACATGAACATGGTGCGCAACACCGCAGCGATGTCGCCATCGGTGCGTTGGAAGGTGCTGGCCATCGCGTCGACCAGGGTTTGCGGTGGTTTGTCAGAGACGAAGTATTCGGCGAGTTGGCGTGAGACAAATTGCGCGCAGGCGGGCTGCTGCGTAATCAGGTCCACCGCCTGCTCGATCTCGTCGAAGCCGCGACCTTTGATGGTGTGGCCGAGTAAGACCTTGTCGCTGAAGTCATGCTTTTTCGGAGCGAACACGAACAGGCCATCACGTACCACGCCCGGTCGTTGGCGTCCGAACATGCCGGGCTGCGGCTGGTTGGGTCCGGCAACACCCGCGCCGGTAAGAATCAGTGCCAGTTGCTGTACGTCTTGCTGGGTGTAACCCGAACCTACGCCGAGCGTGTGCAGCTCCATCAATTCACGCGCGTAGTTTTCGTTGGTTTTGCCGGCGACGTTCTTCGCGTTGTCGAGATAGATCTGCATCGCCGGGCTTTCCAGCGTGGCCATCACCAGATCCTTGAACTTGCCCAGTGCATGCGGGCGAATCACGTTCTCTTCGTAGTCCGCCGCAAACAGGCGTACCGGGCCTTTGTCGGCGTAGATGCTGAAGTGGTTGAGCCAGAACCACACCACCTGTTCTCTGAGCTGGTCACCACCGTAGATCGCGTGCAGCATTTCTACCTGCACATCTTGCTGATACAGGTCGCGGCGGTACTCACCAAAGACTTTCTTCGCGGCGTCCTTGGCGTCACCAGCCGGAGTGTTTTTGTACTTCTGCTCGGCATCCCGATAATTGGATACCTGTTGTGCCAGTGGAGTGTTGATCACGCTGTAGCTGTCGATCAGCGTGCGGATTTGGGGCGGTAGGGTGTCGTCGGCCCCGGCGAGCTGTTCGTCGAGAAAGGCGGCACGGCCCAGCTGGTGGTAGCGGGTGACGGTGGCGCTATCGAGACCGAAGCTGTCCCTGCGTAGCCATGCCAAATCGTCGTGGCTCAACCCGTGCGTATTCGGGCGGTTTGCCGTGACGACGAGCGGCGGGGAGTTGTCCGGTGCGGGCGTGCCGCTCGCGTTCGCCAGCAACGGCGTGAGCATGAGCATCAGGCCAAGTGCCCGGATGGGCTGCGGCGCGCCAAACCAGGTGTGGAAGGTGGTGCGCATGCGGTGAACTCTCCTGCAGATGGACACTAGTGGCTTCAACGCCAAGGGCGGGCTTTCGGCTGACCGCCATGATTGCCGTCGTGGATGATGTTGGGCGGCGATTCATGCTGATCGCCGGTGCTCAATGTGAAAGATTCATTGGGTGTCGTCTGCGCGTATCTGCGTCGGTGCGCTGCAGCAAGCGTGCAAGTGCTTGATCTATGAGGGCTGGTATTTGTTGAATGTGTCGGTGAGCACAAAACGTTTCTAATGTGCGTCGAGGCACAGCTATGCGTGCTTTCTCCTTCCCCTGCAAGCAGGGGAGGGAGCGGACGCCGCTCCGGCGTAAATCAAGAAAACATTAAAGCGATAACCGCGAAGATTCTCAGACTTGCATGGCTACGGCGTTACCATGACAGGCCTGCCGGAGCCATTTCATGCCTAAAACCTACGATCGCGCCTATTTCGACAAGTGGTATCGCGACCCCACCCATGCGGTGGGGTCGGGCGCGGAGCTGCGGCGCAAGGTGGCGATGGTGGTGGCGCAGGCGGAGTACTACCTCGGCCGCACGGTACGCAATGTGCTCGACGTGGGCTGTGGTGAGGGTGTATGGCGTGCACCGTTACGTGCGTTGCGGCCGGATATCCATTACCGCGGTTTGGATGCGAGTGAATACGTGGTTTCGCGTTATGGGCGCAGTCGCAATATCGGGCTGGCGAAGTTCGGTCAGCTTGCCGAGTTGCGCTTCGATGTGCGCTTCGATCTGATCGTGTGCACCGATGTGTTGCACTACCTCAAGCCCGCCGAGATCCGTGCTGGACTGATTGGCATCGGCGAAATGCTGGAGGGCGTTGCGTTCTTGGAGGTATTTACCAATCGCGATGACGTGGATGGCGACCGTGAGGGTTTCCAGTCGCGTTCGCCGGCCTGGTATCTGCGTGCCTTCCACGAGGTGGGTTTAATGCCGTGTGGTTCGCATTGCTATCTGGGGCCGCGGCTGGAGCGGCACTTCGCTGCGTTGGAGCGGGCGCAGTTGCTGGGATGAGGGCAAGCACAGCTCTAGCTCGTCATTCCAGCGTAGGCTGGAATCCAGTGGCCTTGCCATTGAATCGAGCGACTTCTCATGGAAGCCTGCTGCTCCATGAGAACTTCACTTTGCCGTAGCTGAGTCCGTAGACGATCACGCGACAATCAAACCATGATGCCACTGGATTCCAGCCTGCGCTGGAATGACGAGCAAAAAGCTGAAAGGGCTGGCTCTAAACCAGCGAGACCTTCACACCCGCATTGCGCAGCGTCTCGACCATGTCGGGCGCCGCGCTGTCGTCGGTGATCACCATGTGCAGCTTTTCCATCGGTGTGATCACGGACAGGCTGCGCTGGCCAAGTTTGCTGGCGTCGAGTACGGCGATGGTTTCGCGCGATACGCGGATCATCAGCGCATTGAGCGAGGCTTCCAGTGGATCGGGTGTGGTCACGCCGACCACGGGATCGAGGCCGTCGACGCCGAGGAACAAGCGGTCAGCGGACAGCGCGGACAACGCCTGCTCGGCGTAGGGGCCAACCAGCGAATAAGAGGTCTGTCGCAACAGGCCGCCGAGCATCATCACCCGGATGTGGGGCATGCCAGACAGCTCCAACGCGATGTTCAACGCATTGGTGATGACGGTGAGCGAGTCGAACTTCATCTGGCGGATCTGCCGTGCAATTTCCACGGTGGTCGAGCCGGAGTCGAGAATGATCGTTTCGCCGTTCTGGATCAGCTTGGCGGCCGCCTTGCCGATACGCAGCTTCTGCGCGTGGCAACGCGTTTCCTTGATATTGAGCGGCGTGTCGTTCGATAGGGAGGTGTTGATCGGCAACGCACCGCCATGCGAGCGGGCAATCGATGCGCTACGCGCCAGCGCTTCGAGGTCACCGCGGATAGTGACGCTGGAAGTGCCGAAGTGGGCCGACAGCTCCTCGACGGTCGCGCGTCCCTTTTCCTCCACA
The DNA here is from genome assembly GCA_049794535.1 of Rhodanobacter sp. Taxonomy (GTDB): domain Bacteria; phylum Pseudomonadota; class Gammaproteobacteria; order Xanthomonadales; family Rhodanobacteraceae; genus JBARCX01. The sequence goes on along the minus strand of JBARCX010000014.1, from coordinate 328 downwards.
AAGTCGACTATCAGGCGGCGGCGCTCCTCAACCAGCAGGCGGCGCGAGGGTGTGGAGACTACGGCTTGATTCATACGGCGCGGGTCACTGCTGAATGTTTAGAAGTCGAGCTGCATTGTCATGGTATATCTTGCGAAGGATGGTGTCCGATAGCCCCAACCCGTAAATCGACCAGCGCCCTTGTGGCGGCGTTACCGCGGGTGCGTAGTCAAAGTACTCGTCTTCGGTTTCCAGAAAACGGTAATAGATCTCGTACAGCTCGTCGCCGAACAGCTGTTGCGGTACGTCGTCGCCGTAGGGGGACGGCACCGCATCGGTGCCGAACAGG
>JBARCX010000013.1:0-10943 GCA_049794535.1 Rhodanobacter sp. | reverse complement strand
GTGGACGGCCAAGGCACCGCCATCTTCAACGACAGTTGCTGGGTCAATTCCAATCGTAATCCCGGCTGGAGTCGCGATCAGATCGAAAGCGAATTGAAGAATGTTCTCGGCCTGCAGAAAATCATCTGGCTGCCCGGCATCAAGGGCAAAGACATCACCGATGCCCACGTGGATTTCTATGCGCGCTTTGTGAGGCCGGGCGTGGTCATTGCCAATCTCGACAACGACCCTGAGTCCTACGATTACGCCGTAACCCGAGCCAACTTAGACATTCTCAATAGTGCTATCGATGCAAACGGCCGCTCGCTGGAAGTCCATACGTTGCCGCCGCCGGAAACATTGCGCAAGAACACATTCACCAACGGGAACTCAAACTTTGCGGCGGGCTACGTCAACTATGTCTTGGTAAGCGGTGCAGTCATCGCCCCGGAGTTCGGAGATGCAACGGCTGATGCGTATTGCCTGAATCTGCTGCAGTCGCTCTACCCTTCACGCGAGATCATTCAACTGAATATTGATCCGATTGCTGCAGGTGGCGGTGGCATTCACTGCGTTACACACCATCAGCCGACAACCACTTGATCTAGCGTTGAAGTATCTGTCGTAGCTGCTGCGCAGATGGCACCCGTCGGATTTGCAGCGATGTGGGCAGCACAGTGAAACGGTGGATCACCGTCGTTCTGCACGATGTAGATTGGGTTACCCCGGATCAAGTCCGGGATAACCCAACCTGCGAACTTCTCAGCCGCCCGTGGCCACGTCGGCCGGCTTCTTGTAGAGCTTGAGTGGGCTATCCAGCTGCAGCTCGATCACGCTCATTTGCGGGTCCAATGCCTGCCCGGCGAGGTCGATGTACAGCAGCCCCGGCACATTCACGGCATTGCCGATCAGCTGTGTCTTCAACTCCGCGTTGCTGCCGAGCAGGCGGGCGTCGACAACCTTATTCATCAGCCCCTTTACCAGCACCGGGCCATTCGGCTTTCCATCGACGAACAAGTACAAAGTACGGTGGTCGGCGGAAAGTGTGCTCGATCCGGCGTAGTAATCCTTCGGCACGCCAGCGTCGGTACCGTAGATCGCCTGCGGGTATTGATGAATCCAGTGGCCGAGTGCGTCGAGGATGTCGACTTGCTCCTGCTGAATGGTGCCGTCGGCACGCGCGCCAATGTCGAGCAGGAGATTTCCGCCCATGCCGATGGTGTCGACGAACAGGCCGATCACCTGCGTCGGCGTCTTGAAGTTGCGATCGCGCTGCTGATAGCCCCAGGAATCGTTGGTGGTTAAGCACAATTCCCAGTACGTGGCCGTGGGTCGGGCAATCGGCGGCCCCTGTTCGGGCGTGGCGTAGTCACCATTGCCGGGAAGCCGCGAATTGAGGATGACCTGCGGGTTGTAGCCGCGCAGCATGTCGCGCGTCTTGTCGGCCTTCCATTCCTGCGCACTGTGTTCCCAGTCTCCATCGAACCAATAGAGATCCGGGTGATAGCGCTCTGACAGTTCACGCAGCTGCCTCTGGTAGTAGCTGACGAATCGCTGCCAGCGCACCGGGTCTTGGCTGTAGCGCTTTTGCTTGCGGGTGAACACGTCGTAATCCGGCGACGACCAGTCCGCCAGCGAGTAATACAACCCGACCTTCAGGTCGTCCTTACGCAGCGCCTGCACGAATGGCCCTACCAGGTCACGGCCTGCGGGCGTGTCTTTCACCACATTGATGCCTTGCGCGGAATCCCATAGCGCCACGCCATCGTGATGGCGTGTTGTGAGCACCGCATAACGGGCGCCACTACGCTTGATCAGGTCGGCCCACGCCTGTGGATCGTAATGCGCCGCCGTGAAGCCATGCAGCTGTTTCATGTAGTCGGGATAGCTGATCTTGCCGTTGAAGAACGACCATGACTCGTCGATGCCATCCACCGCGTAGATGCCCCAATGGATAAAAATGCCCAGCTTGGCATCCTTGAACCATTGCATGCGCTGCACTTCCGCTGCGGAGGGCACCGGCGCCGTCGTCTGCGCTACTCCCGCAAAAGAGAGGCCTGCAAGAACAGTGAACAGCAATCGCTTTGCGACGGATTTTTTCATGGGGGCTCCGTGGTCTTATGGTCGGACTAATAGTAGTTCGGATGACCTCCGTTTGTGCAATAGGATTATCTAGGGAGAGTCTGAGATCACAGATGATTGGCTCGCTGGTACTTCACCCACAAAAAGCGCGAGTAGGCTTCGATGTGATCGATACCACCCACCTGAATACCGCCATCCGTCATCATCGTGACGTAGGCGTCGGGCTTGAACAGGACCACGAATAGGTAGCCGTTACGCAGGTAGTTGGTGCCTTTGTTGTTGCCCTCGCCGCTGGTGCCGTTCAATCGTCCGGTAAAGCTGTGGTCACCAAACAGCATGACGTCCAGCACCGTATTGGCCATAGGTGCCATAGAAAACAACGATCCACTCCGAAACGTCCATTGGACGACTTACGTTGGTTACCAAACAGCGTCGGATGGATAGAGCGCATCGTTAGCGGTGGCAATCACTCTGTCTGGGTATGTGGAAATCTCGCCCGCGAGACGCTTTCTATCGAGACTGCTTCATGGTTGAAGGAGCGAAATAGTTTGCCCATGCCCACGTCGTCATCGACGTCTCCCAACTTCGTGTCCAGTGGAGTGGACCACCTTAAATTTCTCCAATTGGCCCTACTGAGACTGCGGGTTTTCCCTAAAGTCTCGTCCAGGGTTGGGTATACGGAGAGTGTGATGATGTGGAAACTTCTGGTGCGTGGCGTCGTGATCGCGGGTGTTCTTGTTTGCTCGTCTTTGAGCGCGAGGGCCGAGTCACCGCGGGACGGCGCTCATGATTTCGACTTTGCTCGCGGCGTTTGGCATACACATGCTACGCAAGTGCTGGACCCGTTCGATGGCGGAACCCACACGGTGACTATGGATGGTACGAAGGCGGCGCGGCCGATTTGGAATGGCCGCGCGTGGCTTGAGGAAATCGAAGCCGACGGTCCGGATGGACATTGGGAAGGCGCAACGATCTTCGTCTACAACGCTAAGGCCGGGCAATGGAGTCAGGATTACATCGACAGCGCCTCGGGGGAGATTGAGGCCCCGACCATCGGCCACTTCAAAGACGGTCGCGGCGAGTTCTTCGGCACGACCGTTTATAAGGGTCGCACGGTTCTGGAACGTGGCGTTTGGTCTGACATCACGGCCAACGCTCATCGCTATGAGATTTCCTACTCCCAGGACGGTGGCCAAACATGGGCAACCGCGTTCAAAGCCGACCTGACACGGATTAAGTGATGGCCTCGATCCGTCCACTCAGAGCCATACAACCTGGCTTATTCAACCTCTTGGCGGCCCCCATGATTAAGCATGCAAGAACATGGACAACCATGGTTTTATCAGCGGCGATTCTCTGCGCAGCGGCTACGCCGATAAAAGCGGCGGAACGGGATGCCCAACATGACTTTGACTTCAATTTTGGTACGTGGAAGACCCACGTGTCGCGGCTCGTGCATCCACTAACAGGATCAACCACCTGGACCGAATACAACGGTGATTCAGTCGTTCGCAAAGTTTGGGCCGGTCGTGCCAGTCTCTTCGAACTCGAGATAGAGGGTCCGGCCGGCCATATCGAAGGCGTCGGACTTCGCCTGTACAACCCGCAGTCCCATCAGTGGAATCTGAACTGGACAAATAGCAGCATCGGTATGCTGGACGGAGCGATGATCGGTGAGTTCAAGGACGGCCGCGGAGAATTCTATGGCCTGGATACCTTGAATGGACGAAGTATCTTGGTGCGAAACGGCTTCTCCGACATCACGCCAAACTCGTCCCGCTTCGAACAAGCGTTCTCTGCTGATGGAGGCAAAACGTGGGAGACGAACTGGATCATGACGTTCACTCGCGCACCGAATGCCTCTCGCGGCTAGAGCGCGCGCCGTAACGCCTTTAGGCCCTGCTCGATATCCGAGAGGTCAACGGCACCGTAGCCGAAAACCAGGCCTTCCGACGTGGGTGCACCAAAAAAATAACACTCGAAAGAATGCAAATGCACGTTTAACCCCAATAATTTTGCCGTAACGTGCTCCAGGTGCTTGGGTTGCGTCGAGAACGCCGCCACATGCATCCCGTAATGCGACTGCATCGGCGACAGTTCCCCTGAGAAATCCGAGCAGAGTATCTCCTGTATGAGATCTCGTCGTTTCCGATACACGTCGCGGAGTTTTCGCACGTGCTGTGCAAGATGCCCATCCGCGATGTAACGGGCAACCGCCATTTGCGTCAACGTCGGGCAATGCCAATCGAGGCAGTTCTTCGCCATAGTCAGCGCCGGCATGGCCCACTGGGGTGCCACGACGAATCCCAGTCGAAGTGCGGGGAGCATGCACTTGGAGAAGGTGCCGACATAGAACACGTCGTCCGCGGATGCCGTGGATCGCAGCGCCTGCAGCGGAGTGCCGTCGTACCGGAATTCTCCGTCGTAATCGTCCTCGACGATAACCGCCCCCTGCTTGCGAGCAAAGTTGAGCAGAGCCGCCCGCCGCTGCGCGGACATGGATACGCCGAACGGAAATTGATGTGAAGGACATACGCAGACGATCTGCACGGGAACCGGCAAGGCATCGACCACCAGCCCTTGCTCGTCCACCGGTACTGGCACAATCTTGGCGCCGGCAGCGAGAAATGCAGCGCGCATCGGTGGATAGCCTGGGTCTTCAATGGCGACCGTCGTAACCCCAGGGGTTACCAGTACACGGGCGAGAATATCGAAAGCCTGCTGTGCACCAGCCGTAACCAGCACATCCTCGGGTTCGCACACGACTGCGCGCGAGATGCCGATGTGCGTCGCAATGGCCGCCCTCAGAGGGAAATGACCCTGGTTGCCCTGTGGACTCTTGAAGGTGGGAGGCTTTAATTCCATTCGCCGGAGCTGCTGGGCGCTGACCCGACGAAATATTTCGAACGGGAATAACCGCGGATCGACCAACGCAGGTCGAAAATCTAAGGATGCGGTCGCGCTTGGCGCCGTTGTATTCCGACTGTCGTGCCAGAAGTTAAGCGCCTGGCCAAGCTCGGGCCGCTGCCACACTGAGTTCAGACGTGGATCTGGGGTTCGCTGTACCGGGAAGCGCTCGCGCGACGGACGTCTTTGCTTCGGTGCCACATACGTTCCCGACCCTTGCCGAGACTGTACCAACCCCTCGGTCGCCAGACGTGCATAAGCACGAGCAACCGTGTTTCTCGAGACACCAAAAAAGACAGCCGACTGCCGCTCCACCGGGAGTTTGGACCCGGGAACCAACCGACCATCAAGGATGGCGGCACGCAGCTGCGCATAGACGGATTCCGCAGATCGGCGGCTTCCTTTAGGAGGGAGATCAAAAGCAATTTCGAACGGATTGCTCACGCCTTCTAAATCACTTGCCACCACTTTTTACTCCGAAGTGTCTCAATAGCGCGAAGCCATGAAGAAGCTATCGATGTCTGATGTCTTGTGTGGAAACGACCGATTGAGTCCGCAGTTGAAAGCGGTCGCTAGGCGAAATGGAGGAATTCATGCCCATAGAACCCCAACTCAATCGACTGAAGTAGGGTAGAACCTTGTCGATATTACTCAGGCTGCACGTATACGCCACGCGTAGCGCAGGGCGCGGGATGACAAGAAGAAAGCCCCGACGCCACGATGTCATGCAGTCGTGCCGCCAGCACCTTTCGATCCGAGCCGGGCAGAATAGTTATCGGTTGATGGAATACCACCCGCACCACCGCGCCCGACAAGCGCAGAAATCGTTTCACGTGCGCGCCAGCCTCCATATCGCTGTGAAAAGCATAGCTGTCGCGATTGCCCCCTGCCGACAACGCGCATCCGTCGACAGAGCGGATGTCCAGGGTAAATGGCTGCAGCGTCCATGTATGGCCCGTTGCTTGTTGATCTAGAAACAGCGAGAACAGGCTCGACTTGAACGGTGCTACCCGCTCACCTGACGACGTGGTGCCTTCGGCGAACAGCACTAGGTTATGGTTTGGACGTATTTGCGCGGCAAGGGCTGCAGCCACGCTGGCTGCGTCCCGTCGGCGGCGGCTGATGAATAGCGTCTGCCCCAGCTCGCCGACAAAGCGCATGCCGGGCCAGCGCTCCATGTCGTCTTTGGCTATAAAGCGCGCGCGCAAAAGGCTACCCAGCAGCACGATGTCATAATGCGAAACATGGTTGCCGACGAATACCGTACCGCCACCGTCACGTGGCGTGCCGACCACCTCGGCTTGAATTTTCAGCGCCCGTCGCAGACAGCCAAACCACAGACGTGGCAGCACAAAAGCCATCTGTCCGCGGCTGAAGCGCATCACCACCCACTGCACAGGCATCATTACCGCAGTCGCCAGCAGCATCGCGGCAACCTTTATTCCGGCGCCTAACGAGGCTGAGAAGGCATTAGGTTTATGGCGCGCCAGATGGATACTCATATAAGGGATACGTACGCACGGTAGGCCTTGGATGCAGATAGGTGCAGTGAGCGCATGGGTTTCATCATCGAAACCATACACTCACCGCTTTGGCGCTGGGCTTCGCTCAATGATCTGATTGCCTCGAATGCAAGCATCGACGGTAGTGATCAACACAACACGTTCTTGTGTGATCGGTGGCCGGTTCGTCTATGGGTTATTTCTCGATCGCCTTGACGGCATCGAGCGTCTCTTGGACATGCTTGGTGGGGCTGAGGCTCGAATAGACATGCGTGATTATCCCCGACGGGGCGATCACGTAGGAGGTCCGATCCGACCAGCCAGGCCTCAGGAGCAGCGTGGCGTCGTATGCCTTCGCGATCTTCGCCCCTTCGTCGGCAGCGACCGGGAACTTGCCGCTGCAGTGCTCGGTTTCCTTCGAGAAATCCGCCAGCTCGCTGGTATGGCCGGCGGTTACGCCGATAACGGTCGCGTGCAACGCCTTGAACTGGTCGATGGCTTCCGAGAACAGGTGAGCTTCGATGTTGCAGCCCGACGTATGCGCAGCGGGGAAGAAGTAGACCACCACCGGGCCCTGCCTCAAGGCATCAGCAAGCCTGAAGGTGAATGGTTTACCGGCGAGATAGGCCGGTGCGGAGAAATCGGGCGCCTTCGTGCCTTCCTTCAGCGCAGCGAAGGCTGGCGCCGCCAGAGCAGCGGTACCAACGAGGGTGAGCACAGCAAACTTCGTCAATGACTTCATGGCAGTGATTCCTGGGGCGACTTGAAAGACTACAAGGTATATACGCCAGAAGTGTCTGGACGGATGCTACGAACAGGTCAGATTTACTCCCTCACAGCGGGAGTGTCGTGGATAACCGTTTTGGATCGAAAGCGAACGCAAGAACCCATCCAGGTCAATCACTAGTCCGTGAGGCAGTTGCAATCCAGGCGATAACCGCAAGCAACGCGGCTTGTACCGGCAGACGGGCAACCAGTACCCCATAAGGTATGGCAAAGAGCTCCGGACGTTGAAGCATGTAAATGTGACACGGCGTCACTGCAAGGGTTAACAGGAATAGACCCCAGCCTGCGACCTGACGCGACCGGTGCCACAGCAGTCCCGCCGCCCCCAGTAGTTCGAATACGCCACTTACCAGTACGGCCGCACGCGGCCAGGGAATATACGGCGGAACGATCCGCATCTCGGTCGACGTGATCGCAAAATGCGCGATACCACCGATAGAAAACCATAGGAAGACAAAAGTAATCGCGGCGATCCGCCAACGATCGGGTCCGGCGAACGACGAGGAAGGAACAGACCGCTTATCACTACCCATGAGTTGTATCCGAGCCCGTGTCCGCTGCGCTTGATGTCGTGATTCGCTGCACCGTCGGCACGATCCGCGTCGCATCGAAGATCGGCGGCGAGCAGGTGTTATCCGTGCAAATAAAGGCGGCTGCCTTGGACATCTCCGGGTAGGTCACGTCGGGATTGGGAAGCGCGCCTTCGCGCTTGTCCCACCAATCGACCTGCTTGAAGTCAGCGGAATAAGCCAGCGCTGCCTGATGCAGACGCTGTGCAACCGGATCATCCTTGTGTCCCACCACGGTGATATGCACTGGAGTGATCTCCACCTGGGAGACCGCTATCAAGACACCGGGCAGAAAACGGTCGGGGTTAGCCTCAGCGTAAGCCGCGAGATAGCGCATCGCTTGCTCCGCCATCACGCGGTAGTGATGGTCTCCGCTATAGGCAGAAGCCAGGATCGCGACGCGCACGAGACTCACGTTCTCGTCGGGCAAACGCGAGTCGGTCTTTAGCACGCCCGGCGCGCCGGCCACTATCGGTGCAGTCAAATAGCCACCTCGTTGAGTGTCTACGAAATGCGCCTGAATGAAATCCATCGACTGCAAGGCTTGCTTCAGCCAACGGCGTTCGCCGCTCGACAGATAGAGATCCAAGCAGGCTTCGGCCATAGCCAGGGAGTCGCCCAGGTACGGTCCAGCCACGTCGTGATCTCCATGGCGAAAGCCACCACCATGGAGGCTACGCTGAGCGATGATGACGTTCGCTGCGCGTTCGGCCTCCGCCAACGCACTGGCGTCTCCCGTCGCGTCGTAATAAGCCGTGAGGCCACGAATCGCCCACCCGTTTTCACGTGCATAAACATGGGTGTCGATGCGAGGAATACCCAGCTTGCGGCGCGCGACATTGTCCAGCGCATAGTAGGTGCCACCATCCACTGCGGCATTCAAATCCGCGTCCTGGCTGACATAGAAGGTGCCATCGGGACTTTTCAGGAACGCATCGAGGTATCCGCGGATAGCGCGAGCTGCTTGCAGATCCTGTGCGTCGCGCCACTGCGCGTAGGCTTGGCTGTAGATGCGCAAATTACCGGCTTGCACCGACATGATCTTTTCGAAATGCGGGGTCTTCCAATCGACGCTGGCCGAATACTGGTCTACCCCACCCCACACCGGATCGATGAGCGATTGTGCTGCCATCAACGTCTGCTGCGCCATGCGTGTGTCCGACGCATGACCTGCACGGGCTCGCGACAGTGCGTAATCCATCGCATCGGTGTCGATGTATTTGTCGAGACTGCCCCACCCGCCGTAGTGTTCGTCGTAGCCCTTTGTATAAGTATCCAGCAATGCTTGGCGCACACTGGCGCTCAGCGCAGCCTCCTGAGACGCCATGACGGGCATCTCAGAATGCACGGAGGGACCCGGTGACGGATCATCGATGATCGCTTGCAGAAGCGAAGCCATGTTGGCCGGCGGAATATAACCTTGGCGTTTGACGATCTCGCTGCCGTCGGCTGCGAACACGATCGTCGCTGGCCAACCGTAGTCACCATAGCGGTTGGACATATCCGGATCCGAATCCTGATCCACTCTTACCGCCATGTAGCGTTGCCCGATCAGTGCGGCAACGGCTGGATCGGCATAGGTCTTGTCGTCCATCACATGACACCAGTGACACCACACCGCCTGCAGATCCAGCAACACGAAACGATGCTGCGCCCTAGCCTGCGCGAATACTTGCTTGTTCCACGGTTGCCAATGGATGGGGTCGGCCGCTCTCGCGGGACTCAGCCCGAAAAGAAAGGCTCCGGTGAAAACGAGATACCACAGGTATGGACGCATCGTAGGGACTCCTGGTACCTAAGATACGGTCGAAACCCACATCGGGATGCATGCTGATGCGGCCGTAGCCGTTGTCGCCATACCTATGCCGAACAGCACCCGCGTAATCCGACCCATGTCCGTCAAGCACCGCAAGCACCGTGCATTGGATTCCAACATCTTGCCTTCCACCAAACCGCCACATATCGGCGCGCTTCGCTGCGCCCTTTGTTAGTCGCAGCACGAGGCGCCGCAACCCAGAAACGAAAGCCGCTCCGGCCAGCCATCAAGGCCAACCGAAGCGACTCGTTCCTAACTAGCAGACCTGCGCATCAGAACGTATACGTTGCACCGACCTGAGCGTAACGGCCGATGTACTCGTACAACGACGGGTCGTAGTAACCACGGAAGGTAAAGGTCCATACCGGGTCATATGGCGGCGCACGGTTGAAGAGATTGTTGATGCCCGCGTAAAGCTTCCAATGCTTGATGCCGGTGTAGCTGGCCGACAGATTGAACAGGCTGTAAGACGAGGCCGTTGAGCCAGGGCTGATCACCTGCCGATAGGGTCCCGTGTATTGCCAGGTCAGCGTGGTGGTCCAGTGGTTATTGGCCCAGCTCAGGTCGGTGTTACCCTTCCAGCGCGGGAGAGCCCCACCGAACACCGTGTCGTTCGCACCATTGTTGCCCGCGAAATCGGAGACGACGCTATCGGGTATTTTGAAGTGCCACACATAGGCCCAGTCACCCGACAACGTGAAGGTACCGATCGTCGTCGGCAACGCTTGCTTGAACGTCGTTTCGAAGCCTTCCGTATTTAGGTAGGAAAGGTTTGCGTAGGGCAGCGTATAAAGCGGCTGCCCCGGATTGGCGGCAACCTCGGTCACGATATTCACCTGACTGATCGCATTGCTGACGTTGATCTTGTACCAGTCGAAGCCGAAGTCCGTTGTGCTGGTCAGCGATAACTGGAACCCGATGTTGTAGTTCTTGGTTTTCTCGGGCTGCAGGTTCGGATTGCCGACAAAATACTCATTGACGTTTTGGTTGCCGACCGCCTGGAACGTCACGCTCCCTTTCTCGTCGAGTTCGATCAGCGTCGGCGCGCGGAAACCAACGTTATACGAGGCATACATGGTCAGCGACTGCACCGGTTGATAGCGCAAGGCAAAGCGTGGTGAAAATACGCCGCCAAAGTCGCCGTAGTGGTCATAGCGGCCCGACTGGCTAAACGACAAAGTGCTCAGGAGCGGAATATCTATCTGGTAATACACGGCGGCGACATTGCGCTGACCATTCACTGCCTTAGTGTACGGGTTCACAAAGTCTATGGAGCCCGCGCTGATGAACTCACTTTGATGC
>JBARCX010000012.1:0-9370 GCA_049794535.1 Rhodanobacter sp. | reverse complement strand
TGATTCTTTTTACGATAGTTTTCGTGCCCGTTATCTCTGGCAGCCGACGGACAACCTGACTTTCAATCTGATCGGCGAGTTTAATCGTTACAGCGAAACCAGCGGCGGCGATTGGCCGGTCTATCAATCCACGCCAAGCAGCCGCTTGAGCCAACTCCTCGGTGTTTGCGGCATTGTGCCCTTGTAGGACAACAATCGTGTGTGCCAGGACGGCATGAACGATCAACATGCAAAATCCGATGGCGTCTCTGTCCAGGTCAATTACGACTTCGGCGATACCACACTCACGTCCATCAGCTCCTTACGACACCTGCGCAGTTGGGGACCTGGCGACGACGCTGACAGCACCCCGATCGACTTACTCAATACAAACTTTGGCCATTCCGATCTGCGCAACGAAAGCCAGGAGTTTCGCCTCGCTTCGTCGGAGAACAACTTCATCGACCACGTGACGGGTCTCTACTATTTTCACAGCACACAGGTGTACCAAACGCTGCAGGTGGGGCAGCCCCCGCTCCCGCTACCATACGTTCTTGGCCAATCGTCGCTTACAAACGCAGAAGAACGAAGCTATGCGGCATTCTGAGAGGCGACACTCAAGTTCACGTCAACATTTCGCGGCGTCATCGGCTTTCGTTACGGCGGCGACGTTATTTCAGCGGATACTGTGCGCGTCGTCGCGCCAGGTGCCGTCGCGCCCTTCACGGGCATCGCATCGATCAATGGAAATGTCGACTACTCCTATCGTTCCTTTCGGCTTGGCGTGCAGAACGATCTGACCGATAACGTCATGTCATACATAACCTTCACCAAAGGCTACAAAGGGCCGGCCATCAACGATCAGGCGACCACTGATAACGTACCCGTCATCATCAAGCCGGAAATTCCGATTTCGTGGGAGGCGGGCCTCAAGACCACGTGGCTGGATGGACGACTGGGTGTTGACGGATCGATCTATCACACGCGATACGAGAACTATCAGTCCTTGCTCTTCAACCCTGCTTCTGCCACGTACGTATACGGCAATGCGCCGTCCGTGACGATCAAGGGCCTGGAAGTGAGTGCATTCGGCCGACTGACTCCGAATCTCACCCTAAACGTAGGCGCAATCTATAACGATGGCCGATACGGGCCGGGCTACTACGTTTCATGCGCGCCGAGCCAGACCCTAACGGAAGGCTGCAAACAAGTCACCAGCGCCAATGGTGCGACGGCAAGTACCACAGACGCGGCGGGCAATCGACTGATCGGTGCACCAAAAGTGAAGGTCACCTTCAACGCCACGTATACCCATGCGCTCAACGCACAGCTGGACGGTTTCATTTCAGGCGATGCCGTCTACACATCTCGCGTCGACTTCGATCCTACATACGATCCAGATGACTCCACCGGTAACCATCTCATACTGGGCAAAAAGCTTGGAGTACGGGCGCATGATAGCAGGTGGGGCATGTATTTATATGCGAGAAACCTTACGAACGAGTTTGCGCCGCAGTATCGTTTCGTTACCCCTTCCGGAACCATACTGGGAGATAGAAATACCTATACCCAGACGGTGGGCGCTGACTCATTTCGTACGGTCGGCGTTTCGTTCGACCTGAACTTCTAATGCGCATCCGCAAATCAGTGCAAGCTTCCATCCATCCGGGTAAAGCTTTCCCGACTGACTAGACTTGGACTCTCGACATTGACTACCCAACGCCCAACCGCCAAAGCTTCCGGTCGCGCCGTAAAAAGCGCGGAAGAGCAAGCCGGATCGATGCCCGAACGTCGCCCCCAGGCGCAACGGAGCGCCGAAACGCGAGCCAAGCTCATCGAAGCGGCAATCTCGTGCCTACATCGTGCCGGGTACAGCGCCACTGCCGCCACGATGGTGGCCAATGAGGCCAAGGTGAGTCGCGGAGCGATGTCGCATCAATACCCGACCAAGACGGACCTGATGCTCGCGGTGGTCCAGGCCGTCTACGAACAAGATGCCGAGCATTACCGACGGACGATTGCATCGACGCCGCCGGCGCAATGGCTGGTCGACCTTCCTTCCACAATGTGGGACGTCATCAGCAAACCATCGGGAACCGCCGTCATGGAAATCATGCTGGCATCGCGTTCGGATCCGGATCTCGCAGGGAAGTTGTGCGCCATGCAAAACGCCATCGACATTCGCGCGCACCATTGGATCGAGCAGCGCATTGTCGATATCGGCCTCAAAGATCGGCCGGATGGCGAAGCCATTCATCGCCTGTTCGTCTCAGCGGTACGCGGCATATCGTTAGAGGCCTTGTTCCGCCGGGATCCAGAAGGTGTGAAGAACTCGGTGGCGTTGCTTGGCGAAATCATTCAACTGCTCTACCCCGCCCTAAAGAAAAAACTTCCGAAGTCACGCAAGTAATCATGATCAATATTAGAAAAATACGCCCCTAAGAATTTCCTCTGGGGAGTGGCAATCGCTCAAGCGCACCTTTCCGCTAGTTCTGAGAAGGAAAGCCGTTACCTGTATCACTTACGCAATCGAATAACGCCATCAGTAAGAGCAAGCAGTGTCCGAATACGAATGCAGCGATGGACTACAATGAGTCGAACACTTTGTCGATTCTCAAGGTGCTCCGATCGCAGCTCGGCGAATTGATGGGGCCGAGAAAGAAGGGCTAAAGCCACGCTTTCATACATCCTGGAACTGACGCGGTCATAGGGAGCATTGATAAGTTTATACGTCGTGCTGACATTTAGACCATGTTGGATAGTCCGAGTGCACCGAGCAGATCATTTTGAATCGGTGCGATTGCCTGGTTCATTCGCTCAATCCCGAAATCGAGCCCTTCGGGCATCACCACAGTTCGAAGCGGCCGCTTCTCTGTGGACTCGACCAGATTAATGAAAGCATCCACAACGAGCTGAGGCCTGGGGGGATTCGACGATTTGAACATCTGATCGAAGCCACCCTTGAGTTGAACGGAAAGCTTCGTTTGCTCACTATATCCACCCAATCGTGCATGATCGGCGGGCGCTGGGCTTGTCGGTAGGAGATTGCTTGGGAAAGGACCGGGCTCCACGATGACGGAATCGACGCCAAGGCCGGACAACTCGTAGTGATAGGCCTCCGCCAGAGCTTCAAGCGCAAACTTACTTGCGCAGTAGATACTGAAGAAGGGGAAGACGGCGCGGCCTCCAAGTGACGATACATGGATGATGAGACCGGACCGCGCCGATCGCATATAGGGCAAAACCGCGCGATTGGCTCTCACCGAGCCGAAGAAATTGACGTTGAACTGATGTTTGACCTGTTCGAGCGTAAAGGCTTCGGTCACGCCAACGTACATCACACCAGCGTTGTTGATCAATGTGTCTATCCGACCGGCCCGATCCGCGATATCGTCAACAGCTGTTTGAACGGAGGTTTCGTCAGTTACGTCCATTTCGACGACATGGAGATCATGTCCACCGGATCTTGCCGCTTCCAGTAGCTCGTCTCGCGACGACTTGTTCCGACCAGCGATGTCACGCATAGTTGCGTACACGGCATGTCCTCGACGGGAAAATTCAATTGCAGCGAGTTTGCCGAAGCCATTTCCGGCGCCAGTAATGATTACGACTTTCTTGTTCATTGGTTTTCCTTTCACGTGGATTCAGAGCTGACGAACAGATCTCAACATTTGGCGAGTAGGATCGCTGACGTTGCTTGTCATCTGTAACGTTCGGCTCACTTAGAGGCAACGGCCGCTGCGAACGCAAGCTTGACCCAAGGAACCATGTTTTCCGGATCGTCAAACGTATCCGCCGGAACGGTCCAATAGGGCATTAGCGTGGTCTTACCCTGCTTTCCAACATGCTTCCATTGCTTCGCGCCTCCGGCTTTGAACTTTGGCGCGGTCTTGGCGTTAGCCTTTAGCAGCAGCTCACCATTCATAAAGATGCCGACGATAACGTCCTCGAAATAGATCCCTTTGCCGCTAAACAGCCGCTTAATTGTCACGGGACCGAGACCGGTAAAGATCTCCCCGATCTCGATGTTATCCATCCCCTACTCCCAAGAGTTCAGGCGACTAGTGCCAGACCGAACCCGGAATGCTGTTCGTACCGGGATGGCCGTGGCGCACGCCGTTGGTCATATCTGCGCCCGACCTCCATCGATAAACAGTTCGATTCCGGTCACGAAACTGGAATCGTCCGAGGCGAGGAAAAGCGCCGCCTTGGCGACTTCTTCGGACTGCCCCATACGTCCCATCGGGATCGTCGACACCATCTTTTCAATAATTTCCGGAGGCTGACCAATCACAATCGGCGTATCGATCGGACCAGGGCTAAGAACGTTTGAACGAATGTGACGATCCTTTAGCTCCACGGTCCAACCTCTTACAAAACTGCGGAGGGCGGCTTTACCAGCACCATAGATACCCATGCCAGGGGTCCCTTTGACGCTTGCAACTGAGCCCGTGAGGATGATGGAGCCGCCGTCATTTAGCAGTGGCAAAGCCTTTTTCACCGTGAACAGCGCACCCTTTACATTGATATCGAACAATTTATCGAAATGCTCCTCGGTAATGTTTTCGAAAGGGCTAACTTCGATTACACCAGCGTTAGCAAAAACGACGTCAATACGTCCCTTCGCCCCGACAATCTCATAGAGCCGATCAAGATCCACCAGGTTGGCAACATCGCCTCGCACACCGGTAACGTTGCTGCCGATTTCCTGCACGGCCTCGTCGAGTTCTTTTTGACGGCGGCCGGTAATGAATACATAAGCGCCCTCTTTCACAAAGAGTTTTGCGGTCGCCAAACCAATTCCAGTAGTACCGCCTGTTATGACGGCAATTTTTCCTTGCAGCTTATTCATAGTATTTACTCTCGTTGCGATTAAATTTAGTTAGGTTATATGCTTTGTTTTATTGACGTTCTTGAATAAAAAGACACAGCAAACCGACAGGACGTTATTGCTCAGCCCGCCGTATCACGCTCTTCTGATGGCGAACGAGGAGCGCGCTTAGCCCGATGCAGATCAGCATCAACAGCGCATTGATGGCGAGGCTGCTCTGGAATGCATGCGCATAGGCGTTCGGTGTGGTGCGGTTGCCGAGCACGCTGAAAAACGCGCCACTGACTGCCGCTGTGCCAAAGGCTGCGCCTATCTGCAAGGTCGATGTGATCACACCCGATGCCAGCCCGGCCTTTTCCTGAGCCACTTCGTGCAACAAGATCCGCATGATGGACGGCAGCAGCAAACCTAGCCCGATGCCCGCGCTAGGTAGACCACAGTAAAACAGCAAATCTGGCGAAGCCGCTTGAGCGGACGCCCACCCCGTGACGGTGAACCCGAGCGTCGTCATCACGAAACCCAGTGTCAGCACATGGCCGCCAATCCACTTCACCACGATCGGCGAAAGCAGCGGCCCTATGACAAAGCCGATCGCGAAAGGCATGATCGCGACACCGGACTGAAGCGGCGTCCAGTGCAAGCCTGTTTGCAGAAAGATGCCGTAGGTCAGGAAAAACGAGCTGTTGCAGTTGAACAGAAACGCGATCAGCAATCCAAGCGCGAAGGCTCGATTGCGAAACAACTGCAGATCGACAAGCGGGTGTCCCCCAACGCGCTCCACGCGCCGCTCAGTGGCGACGAACAAGGCAAACACGGGGATGGCTAGCGCGAACATCACAAATGTCCAGATGGGCCAACCTGCTTCGCGGCCATGCGTCATCGGATAGATGACCAGCATCAGCATCAACGACAACAATCCAACGCCTTTAAAGTCGATACCCGTTCGCACCTTCGGCTGATTCTCTGGCACGAACTTCCACGTGCCGAGGAATGCCAAGATGCCGATCGGAATATTGATTAGAAAGATGGCGCGCCAATCGAGTCCAAATGGGTGGTAGCTAATGAGCGCTCCGCCCCCAAGTTGGCCGACGATAGCTGCCAACCCGAAGACGAGGCCGTAAAAGCTCATCACTTTGGTCTGTTGATGCAGTGGTACAACTGCACGAATGGTCGCGAGCACTTGTGGCGCCATCACGGCGGCGGCCATGCCCTGCACCATTCGTGCAATCACCAGCATCTGGGCGCTAGTCGTGGTGCCGCACAATGCGGAGGCCACCACGAACCCAGCCATTCCTGTCATGAACATACGGCGTCGGCCGAACAGGTCACCAAGCCGTCCACCTGTAATCAGCAGCACCGCATAAGCGGACGCATAGGCAGAAACGACCAACTGCAATTGCGCGTCCGTCGCGTTCAAGCCCGCGTGAATCGAGGGCAGCGCCAAATTGACGATGAAGTAATCGAGTGGCCCAAGAAAAGCGCCGACAAACAGAACGGAGAGCGCGAGCCCCTGGCGTTCGAATCTCAGCGCGGATTCGCCGGCAAACTCCAGCGCGGCAGCCCCCGGTTCGACACGAGAGCGAGCTAGCGAGCCTGCCGTGAGGATATCTACATTCATGACTGATCATTCAATAAATAGAGAAAAAAATTAGACGAGTGCGGACATCGCAAGATCAACGATATCAGTCACCTCGCCCTCATCAGGCCTCACCCGTCCAAATACGCGGAGACCTTGCATCACGCACAGCAGGAATTGGCCGGCGACTTTTTCATCGAGCGTAGACTTGAAGGCGCCGCTGGCCTGACCGCGAATCACCGATGCGGCAAGCAAGGTCGCCATGCGACGCTGGATCGATGCCAAGCGGGTGCGCAGCTCATCGTCGTCCAGTTGCATTTCCAACATGCTATTGGTGACGAAACACCCGCGCGACGCATTGATTAAGCACGAAACACGGGCGACGTGCAGCAGCGCATTGCGCAGCGATTCTTCAGGCGCAATCGGCGCATTGAGGCGCTCAGCTAGACGCGCGATCGCGCCCTCGGCGTAATGCCCCACCGCAGCAAGCATGATGCCGTGCTTGTCACCGAACGCACCGTAAAGACTGCCGCGCAGAAGACCGGTTGCTTTGCAGAGATCGTCGATCGATGTTGCGTGATAGCCAGAATCCCAGAATGCCTTGCTCGCACCTGCCAGCACAGCACTCGCGTCGAATTCACGCGGGCGTCCCTTGGCGGACATGACTCGATTCTTTTGCGGGGACTTAGATGGAGACATACGGCTTATATTATGACTGATCAGTCAATATGTCAATCCAGGCTTCGAGGTCTTGAAGCCAGTCATTCGCCGGTGATAGTGCGTTTGGTACAGCACTTATCACATGCCTGCTTCCTTCGATGCGACGAATCACCAATCCCGATTTCTCCAACACTCTCACGTGCTTGGAAGCAGCAGGAAAGGTCATGCTGAGTGGCAATGCCAACTCGCTAATAGTCTTGTTGCCGACAGTCAGACTGCACAACATAGTGCGCCGCGTCGGGCTCGACAGGGCAAAGAATAAACCGTCCAAGCTGGACATTTTTCTGGCACACGGAGCTCTATTTGAATGGGCGTCGATAGCTAGTGGCTTAAACGGATTCATCTAAATAGCATCAAATTTTCTCGGCGGAGCCCCGCTAATCTTGGCCGGGTTCTCGGTGCTTGGATGCTGCTCTTCGTCGCCTGATCCGCGCCACTCCACTCTGATGATGCGATCCAAAATGGCGTCCGCATCGCCATCCGCTGTCATTTGATAGGCCGATCTTCCACAAAATATCGCGCGTGGAACCATCATCCATCGGACTGCGTTCCGTCGATCCCCCGCCCATTCGATTAGCACTGTAGCTAAGGGAAAATATTGATTCTCTAATTCAGAAAAGGCATGCAGCGCTGTTAGCTCAAGTTGTTCCTTAATCTTTTCTATTTCACCCACCGCAGCGCAAAAAATAGTGCCATCGCTCATAAGCGCACCTCCGTACATGGAACAATGTCTCCACGTCAAGGTTAAGTTGATCTCGATAGAAATCCTTGAATCTTGATGCACTATTTTATTTTTCTATTCTTCTTTTCAGGAGGTCCTTCGCACTCCAATGACCTGGTATCTCTTCGAACGTTGACACATGCCGCATTCGAACTTTTTGTATGGGAAGTCATGTATCAATGAAGCCCCTGCGCACAGCGATGGTCACTGCATGTGTCCGGTCCGCCACGCCTAGCTTCAAAAAAATACTTTTTAGATGTGACTTGATGGTGTCTTCGGAGACAAAAAGCGCCTCGGCAATAGCTCGATTACTCATGCCTGTTTTGACATGCTTTAACACGCATATCTCCCTTTGGGTCAGGTCGAGGTCGCGTCGATGATTCATTAGCTCCCGACTGACCTCGGCGCCCATGACATAATTACCGCTTATAGCACCACGGACCGCTGCAAGAATTTCGTCACGATTGGCTGATTTAAGCAGATAGGATGTCGCGCCAAGTGCAAGCGCTCGCGAAATGCGTGCATCACCCGGGTATACCGTGAACACGACAATAACTGAATCCGGGTTCGAAGACCGTATGTCGGAAATAACCTGTAGGCCATCCCTCTTTGGCATCTGTAAATCAAGCAACGTCACGTCGGGATTGAGCTGCCTAAATTTTTCTATAGCGTCTAAGCCATCAACGGCCTCACCAACCACTTGCATATCGCTCTCTAGATCGATGGCTGCGCGCAATCCTTCCCTCATCATCGGATGGTCATCCGCGATGAGAACGCGTATCGCCCCGACACTGATTTTCAAAGCCCCATGCTCCCGCGATCTAAAAACCGCTTTACCCACTGCCAAGATACATAAGTATCTAAGTTCACTTCTATGAACTATCGCCCAACTATGGCCGACAGTTCAACCACCCAAATGGGTAAAAGTGTTCGGAGCGCGAAACCGACGGCTATAGATCCCCAGCAACAAACTGTGCTCGACCATAGCCAAAGCTCCAGTCCGAATCGGCGTTGACGGTAATATTTACCATTACATCACTAGAGTCGATACCACAGTCTTTTTTCAGGTTCGTGCAAACCAGTTCATAGAACGCCAATTTCGCCTCCTCGCTTCTTGGGCGGCTAGTCATGCTGATGACCACGACCTGATCGGTGCGATGGATATCTAGCCCGGTGTCCTCGACGACAAGCGTATGGCCTTCGTGCTCATGCACGATTTGATAGCGGTCCCTCTCTGGCACCCGAAAGCAGGCGACGACAGCTCTATGAATAGTGTTACACAGAGCCTTGACCTCTTCCGGCTTGCGCCCCTTCCGAATATCGATGCGAAGCAAGGGCATGGTAAGTCACTCCGTTATGGCGACCGAGTTAGCTTGGTTGAATCCAACTACTCTGTGATTGCAGTCGAAGTGTTTTTTTTTACAAAAAACTCCATACCACCCTGGTCTCCCCTCACCATAAATTCACCCGATCGTGTAATACAAAATATCTCGGGCGGCGTGCAGTATCAGTCATGACCTTCGCATACGCGGAGAAAAGTCAC
>JBARCX010000011.1:0-2925 GCA_049794535.1 Rhodanobacter sp. | reverse complement strand
TGTTCGCAGTGATCGTGGTGCTGGGCAACGGATGCGGCACGGGATCGTTGAAGCCGCGCACACCGGGTCGGCTGCCGTAGTAATGGTCGAACGAACGATTTTCCTGCATGAAGATCACGACGTGCTGCACGTCGCTGATGGTGCCGGTGACCGTTGCTGCGGGCGTCGCCAACGCTTGGCGAATAGCCGGTGGAAGCATCGACATGGCCATCAATCCGCCGGTGGATGCTGCTGTCATCTTCAGAAAGCGTCGCCGCTTGATATCGTCGATCTCGCTCATGCCCATCTCCCCGCGCTAATGTCGGCCCACGCCGACCCACGCGTAGCAGAGCGCATGGCTGTTGCAGTCCATGGCTAATCACGGGACAAGTGCTAGACACGAAGTGGATGGGTGCGTGCTGTTGTTGGTTGTCGTCGACAGGTTGGAGAGCGATTTCACGTTGTACTCACGATGGAATGCACAGTTGGCCGGCGATTTTTTGCGATTTGAATCACGTGCATTCTTCAGTTCTGTGAAGTGGCCGTTCGGCAAGCGCCGCTCTCGATTCCGGAGGCTCATCGGGGAGGTGCTCGCAAAATCCCGACGGCAGCGTGAAGGTACTGTTAAGATGCGCCGGCCTGAGGTGACCGCCGGCTTGGCTGGTGGTTGAAACGGGAATCCGGTGACGCCGTGCATGCGTAAGCATGTCGGGCCATTCCGGAGCTGCCCCCGCAACGGTAGGCGAGCAAAACGATCGGCACAAAGCCACTGTGTGTAGCCGCTGCGAAAGTAGCTGTGAACATGGGAAGGCGCCGATCGAGAAGGCATCGAAGCCTTCACTCGCAAGCCCGGAGACCGGCCTCAAGGCGCGACCTGACATGCGGAGGGACATGTCGTGGGGCGATGCCTCTATGCATTGCCGCATGCCTCCTTACGCCTGTCTTTATCCATTTCATCCGCGCGGGCAGGCGCGGTAGAGGAGCTAGCAGTGCCTATCCATACCCCATCCATCCGCCAATCCGTATTGGCGGCCGCGCTGTTATCCGTGCTCGCACCGGCTTTCGCGCAGGACACCAGCAATCTCGACAGCGTGGTGGTTACCGCGACGCGTACCGCGCAGACGCAGGACCAGACACTTGCTGCGGTCACGGTGATCGATCGTGCCGATATCGAGCGTTTGCAGCCCGCCTCGCTGCAGGATTTGCTGGCCACCACGCCCAGTCTTGCGATAGCCAACAACGGCGGCCCGGGCAAGGTCTCGTCGATCTATCTGCGTGGTACCGAAGCCGATCAGGTGTTGATTCTGGTTGATGGCATCAAGGTCGGCTCGGCGACGACGGGCACGGCAGCCATCCAGGACATTCCGATCGACCAGATCGAGCGCATTGAGATTGTGCGCGGTCCGTTTTCGAGCCTTTATGGTTCGGAAGCTATTGGCGGCGTAATCCAGATTTTCACGCGTCACGCGGCCGGCAGCTTTACGCCTAACCTCAGCATGGGTTTTGGTAGTTACGCGCATTGGAATACGGCCGCAGGCTTTTCGGGCCAAACGACGAATGGCTGGTATTCCATGCAGGTTTCACACGACCAAGTGCACGGTTTCCCTGCTTGCCGCATGGGCGCAGCAGAGGCCGGTGCAGGTTGCTTCGTCGATGATCCGAATCCGGACGGTTATCGCAACACCTCGTTCACCCTGCAAGGTGGTTACCGTTTCGATCAGGACTGGGATGCCGATTTCCGCGCGTTCCGTGCTCAGGGCTACAACCAGTACGCCGGTAGCTATAGCGATTCCGACGACAGCGTGACCCAGGTGTTGGGCGGGCGCGTGCGCTACCAGGCAGCCAAGAACGTCAAACTCACGCTGAGCGTGGGCGGCAGCGCCGATCTCGACGAAGATTATCTGCACGGTGTCTACGTCGATAACTTCAATACGCATCGCACGATAGGATCGCTGCAGGCCGATATCGGCATCGGAAGCGGCTTGCTCAGCACCGGTGTGGATTGGCAGCGCGATACGGTTTCCAGCAATACCGACTTTGCGGTGGACAGCCGCACCGATCGCGGCGTGTTCGCGCAGTGGCAGCAGACCTTTGGCTCGCAATCGTTGCAGGCCAACGTGCGTCATGACGACGACACCCAGTTCAATGGCAAGACCACTGGCAGCCTGATGTGGGGCTGGGATTTCGCCAGCAATCTGCGCTTGACGGCGAGCTACGGCACCGCCTTCCGCGCGCCGACGTTCAACGAGTTGTATTACCCGGGATACGGCAACCCTAACCTCAAGCCGGAAACCTCGAAGAACTTCGAGTTGGGGCTGCGCGGCACGTACGGCTGGGGCAACTGGTCGGTCAATGCGTTTCGCAATAACGTCAACAACATGATTACCTACGATGCGGCGACGGGGTTGCCAGCCAACGTGAATCGCGCGCGTATTACCGGCGTCGAAGGTACCGTTGGCACCAAGATCGCCGATTGGTCATTGAAGGCCACTGGGACGATGATGAACCCGACCGACGAAGCTACTGGCTATTACGCAGGTAATCAGTTGCCGCGCCGTCCGAAGCGCAGCGCGCGTTTCGATGCGGACCGCAATTTCGGTAAGTTCAGCGTAGGTGGTAGCTGGGCGGTTGCCAGCCGTCGTTACGACGATCTGGCCAACCAGGATCCACTGGGCGGCTATGCGTTGACCAGTCTGCGCGCAGCCTATGCCATCAGCTCGGATTGGAAACTGCAGCTGGCGCTCAATAACGTATTCGCCAAGAACTATGAGACGGCGTGGTATTACAACCAGCCAGGGCGAAATTACATGCTGACCTTGCGTTACCAGCCCGCGCAGTAACGCTGGCGCGTAATCATGTTGAATGGAGACACCGTCATGAAACCTTTGTCGAACCGAAGTCTGCCACTCGCTGAAATCCGGCCGCAGTTCATCGCCGGAATAGCTT
>JBARCX010000010.1:0-6933 GCA_049794535.1 Rhodanobacter sp. | reverse complement strand
ATTAAACATCTCGACGTCGGCCAGGACCGCTTTAAGTCCTCTCCGCATCGGCGCGTTGCGGTGTAGCGGCATTGTTTGGCCTTGGGCAGTGGACTATCTGGTTGCGTGCATCTTCCAGCGCTTCTATCCCACGGCGTGCTACCAGCTCGAAAGGCCATTTCTTTGGGTTACGTTTCTTTGGGCCAGCAAAGAAAGGTGACTCGGCCGCCGGCAGGTGGTCGAAACGCCCGCTGCGTAAGCGGCACACTGGCGATATCGCAACAACCCGAGAATTATCGCCACTGGATCCATGCCTACGCAGAGACGACGAGCAAAATAGCTGCGTTGTAGTTAATCCACGCAATCAAAGCTGCGTCACTCCAATTAAGGAGTGACGCAACCGCAAACTCACTCCGTAGGCGCCGGCTTCGCAAGCGTGCCGCGATTGAGCACCAATCCCTTGAGGATATTCAGCGCCTGCGACAGTGAGTAATCCTGCGTGGCCAACTTCGCATTCTCTGCGCTGCCATCGTTATTGATGTTGTTGCCAGCATCGGTGTTCTCGTTGGCCAGATGGTTGGGCAGGTCTGCCTCGGAGCTGATCGGCGAAGCCACGCTATCGCTCTTGCTCACCGTGAGGTCGGCCAGCGCGATGTCGGGCTTGATGCCTTCAGCCTGGATCGAGGTGCCATTCGGCGTGTAGTAGCGCGCGGTGGTGATCTTCACCGCATGGTCGGCATCCAGTGGCAGCACGGTCTGCACAACGCCCTTGCCGAAGGTGCGTTGGCCGACGATCAATGCGCGATGATTATCTTTGAGTGCACCGGAGACAATCTCAGCTGCCGACGCCGTGCCATTGTCGGTGAGTAACGCCATCGGCGCGCCATTGAGTAGGTCGCCAGGGTGTGCGGTGAAGCTGAGGTTGGAATCACGCAGGCGGCCACGGGTCGTGACGATGGTGCCTGAGTTGAGGAAGTCGTCGCTGACCGCTACGGCTGCCGTCAGCAGTCCACCGGGATTGGAGCGCAGGTCGAGTACCGCACCCTTCTGGGCACCGTTCTTTGCAATGAGTGCACCGAGCTTCTTCTCCAGATCGCTGGCCGTATCGTCCTGGAACTGGCTGATGCGGATGTAGGCGTAACCGGGTTCCAGCTCACGCACTTTCACGCTGCTCATCGAAATGCGTTCGCGTACGAGATGCAGATCGATCGGCGTGTCGCTCTTCGGGTGCAGGATGGTGAGCGTGATCTTGCTGCCCGGTGCACCACGCAGCGCTTTGAACATGTCGTCGATGTTGTCGGCAGTGACCAGCTTGCCGTCGACCTTAACGATAATGTCACCCGGTCGGACGCCCGCGCGGGCGGCAGGGGTGTCGTCGATCGGCGAGACGATGCGCAGTGTGTCGTTGTCTTCCAGCACTTCAATGCCGAGGCCGCTGTATTGGCCGGTGGTGTCCTCGTTCAGCTCCTCCAGCCCGTCTTTGTCCAGATAGGCGCTATGCGGGTCGAGTCCACTCAGCATGCCCTTGATCGCCGCTGTCATCAGGGTCTTGTTGTCTACCGGTTCCACGTAGGCCTGGCGGATGACCTGGTATACGCGGGCGAAGTTGCGGATGTCGTCAAGATCGACCTGGTCGTTGCTCGCCGCGGAACTGGCCACGGCCGGGCTATCGGTGTCGGTACTGCTGGCGGCAGCAGGTTGATCCGAGCTGTCCGCACTGGCCGGTGCGGTCTGTGCCTGTACCAGCGGTGCCGCCAGCAACAGGGCGATCAAGCTGAAGGATGAAAACCGCATGACGACGACTCCGAAATAAGGTGAAGCAACGCGTTTGTGACCGCCGAACGCTGCTGGAATTCCATCAGGTCCTTAGAGCCTGTTCGATGTCTTCGCGTGGCCCGCGCCGGAAGCTGTTTGCGCGCAGGACAAGGAAGATCGAAGAAGTGTACGTCGGTACACGACTGAGTGATGACACCGTCTTGTGTGCAAACAGATCCGGTCCGAAGGATTGCCCCTGAGTGGCCGCCATGCGGCAGCGCGCGGCTTGACCTGACGGCCAGTCAGGCGCTGCGCCACGCACTTCCACTTGACGGCCACTCAGAGGCAACGCGAGCTACGCGGAGGCATTGAACAGGCTCTTAGCCTGGAACGCAGAAGGCATAACGTCAACGCTGCCGGCTGAGCCAGCTGCGTGGGTCAACCGGCTTACCGTTCTGGCGCAGCTCGAAATACACGCCCGTGGTATCGCTGGTGGCCAGCATGGCGGTGCCTAAGGTTTCGCCCGGCATCACATCGTCACCCACGTTGTGCAACAGGGACTCATTATTGCCATACATGCTCATCCAGCCATTGCCATGGTTGAGAATGATCAACAGGCCGTAGCCGCGCATGAAGTGCGCGTAGACCACCCGGCCACGCGCCACGGCATGCACCGCACTGCCCTGCGGTGCGCCAATAAGCACACCATTGCCGTAGCTGTGCACGGTGCCGGTGGCAGGCCAGGGCAGGTTGCCGCGGATATTGGCCGACGGCTTGCCTTGTTCGATGCCGGGCGCGGCTGGATTGGCCCGCGCATTACGTGCCGCTTCACGGGCGGCTTCGTCGATCGCCTTCTGCAACTTGTCCAGCAGCTGGTTCAGTGATTGCTCGTTCTGCTTGAGGGCCGCTAACCGCTGGCCCTGGTCTTTGTATTGCGCGTCGACCTGGCTGACCAGCTTCTGTTGTGCGGCACGTTGCTGTTGCAGCGACTGGGCCTGTTGCTCTCGCTGGGTGCGGGTGGCCTGCAGGGCTTGTTGTTCAGCGGTGATGGAGGTTTCCAGGTCCTGCAGTTTTGCCAGGTCACCCATCAACTGCTGTACACGCTGCACGCGGTCCTCTTGGAAGTATTTCGAATAAGCCAGCGCGCGAGCGATTCGCGCGACGTCTTCGTCACCCAGCAGTACGCGCAGGTCCGAACCGTGGCCGAGTGCGTAGGTGGCGCGCAGCAAATCGGCGATCGCAGCGCGCTGGCTGTCCAGTTTCTGCTGCATATCAGTACGTTGCAGCTGCAGTTGGTCCAGGTCGTGCTGTTTGGCGGCGATTTGCGCGTCGGTATCACGTACGGCGCGAGCGGCGGTGGAAAGTGCGTTGGCCTGCTTGGCCAGGGTCGCGTTGACGCTGTCGCGCTGGCTGGCGGTTTCAGCCTGCTCCTTCGCCAGGGCTTCCATCTTGCTGCGAATGTCGGCCAGCTTCTGTTGGGCTGTCGCCTGTTCGGTCTGGCTCTTGCCGCTCTGGGGGGCAGCCGCTGAGGCGCTAAAGGCACCGGTCAGCAGTGCGCTGGCGACCAGGCAGATAGCAACCGGGCTGGTCAGAAGAGGGCGTATGAGGCGGGTGAGCTTGGGCATGCGGTCGATTATCGCTAAGAGACTGAACAAAGTCTCCGCAAGACTCATAAAGGTGTGGGCTGCCACGCTTACCGCGCTGGCAGGCAACTGGTCTTGTCGCTCATCAGGCGCCGCAGCACGCACGATCACTCGGTGGCTTCTTGCACGTGAATACGTGAGGCGCGCGAAAAGGTTGAGTAGATGTTAACCACGTCATGTTTGTGCGTCGGCTGGAATGACGCTCGGTGAATCCGCTTGTCCTGTCTTGTCTCGTGCCTGCGTGTCAGCGCGTGCTGTTACAGCACGAGGCGAATTTCATTTGGCCGGATAGACGTCTGCATCAATTTCTTTGACGCGGCGCATCAAATGTGCGTAAAGTCGGACCGCAAGCCTGTTCCAAGCTGCTTGCCGCTCACGAGGCGGCAGGCTGTTTGCGCCTCAGCAGATCAGTAGCCAGGAAGAGGGTTTTGGTTATGCAGGTTACGCCGCGTCTGTACGACGCCAGTTTTGAACACGACAGCTGTGGCTTTGGCCTGGTTGCTCAGATTGATGGCCGTGCCAGTGCCTGGGTGGTGGATACCGCGTTCGCCGCGCTGGCGAAACTTTCGCATCGTGGCGCGGTGAATGCCGATGGCATCAGTGGCGACGGTTGTGGCGTGCTGTTGCACCGGCCACGGGGGTGGCTACGTGCGCTGGCTACGGAATCAGGTATTACGTTGAGCGAACGTTTCGCGGCAGGCGTGGTGTTCCTCGATCCAGTAGAGAGTGATGAGTCGGCGAAGGTATTGGAAACATACCTCGCTGGTGAAGGCCTGCATGTAGCCGGCTGGCGCGATGTGGCGGTGAACGCCGAAGCCTGTGGTCCGCTAGCCGCTGCTGCCCAGCCACGTGTACGGCAAGTGTTTGTGGATGCCGGTGCTGGGATGAGCGATGAAGCTTTCGAGCTGGCGCTGTTCCGCGCACGCCGCCGAGCTGAAACCGCACTCGCCGAAGATGCCCAGTTCTATGTGGTGACCTTGTCCGCCGAAGTGATCGGCTACAAGGCGATGGCTGCCCCAGGGCGGCTGCGTGATGTTTTCGCCGATCTCAGTCATCCCGCACTGGCTGCCGACGCGGTGGTGTTCCACCAGCGCTTCTCCACCAACACCACGCCACAGTGGCGTCTCGCGCAACCATTCCGCCTGCTTGCTCATAACGGCGAGATCAACACCATCCGCGCGAATCGGCGTTGGATGCAGGCGCGTGAATCGATATTGCGTTCGGATCGGGTGGATCTCTCGGATCTCGGCCCGCTGGTGCGCCAGCAAGGTTCCGATTCGGAGAGCTTGGACAACGCGCTGGAAGTACTGCTGGCCGGTGGGCTGGATCTGCTCGCTGCGATGCGCGTGTTGGTGCCGCCAGCATTCGCCGCACGCGAAAACATCGACGAAGACCTCGCCGCGTTCTATGAGTATTACGCACTGCACTGCGAGCCGTGGGATGGCCCGGCCGGGTTGGTGATGTGCGACGGTCGCTATGCCGCCTGTACTTTGGATCGCAATGGTCTGCGGCCCGCACGCTGGGCGCTGTCGGACGACAATCATCTTATTGTGGCTTCCGAGGCTGGTCTGTGGGACGTGCCGTCCGCCCGCGTGATTGCCAAAGGCCGCTTGGCACCGGGTGAGATGATCGCGGTGGATTTCACCCAGCATCGCCTGCTGCGTGATGCTGATATCGATGAGATCAACCGCACGCGTGCGCCGTACCGCGATTGGCTACGCGCCGGCGTGAGTTACCTGGAATCGGATCTGATTGATCCCTCGCTGGCGGCCGAGCCGCTGCCAGCGGATGAGCTGCACTGTTATCAAAAGCTCTATGGCCTGTCGCGCGAAGAGCGCGAGACGGTACTCAAAGTCATCGCCGAGCTTGAAGCCGAAGCCACTGGCTCGATGGGCGACGACACACCGATCGCTGCCATGTCGCGGCAAGTGCGGCCCTTGTTCGATCGCTTCCGTCAGGCTTTTGCACAGGTCACCAATCCGCCGATCGATCCCCTGCGCGAGAAGTTGGTGATGTCGCTGGTCACCCAAATCGGGGCGGAAGGCAACGTCTTCGAGCTGAAGGCAGAGAACGCCAAGCAGATCCTGATCAACTCGCCGATTTTGTCGCAGCGTAAGTTGCGGCAGTTGCTGGGGCTGCCGCAGTTCGCTGGAACACCGCGCTTCGATCTGATGTATGCACCGGAAGAGGGATTGGAGTCGGCGCTACGTCGACTCTGTCACGAAGTGGCCGATGCAGTACGCGGTGGTTGCGCACTGGTGTTTCTCAGCGACCGCTACCCACAACGCGAACAGCTGCCCATCCATTCGCTGCTGGCCACTGGCGCGGTGCATGCGTACCTGATTGACCAAGGGCTGCGCTGCCAGTGCAACATCATCGTGGAGACTGCGACGCCGCGTGATCCGCACCAGTTTGCTTGTCTGGTTGGGTTTGGTGCCACGGCGATCTACCCGTGGCTGGCTTACCAGAGCTTGTTCGAGCTGGGTCGCGAAGGACATATCGATGGTGATCGGCAGGAGATCGGCCGCAGCTATCGACGTGGCATCCGCAAGGGGCTGCTGAAGATCCTCTCCAAGATGGGTATCTCCACGGTGGCTGGTTACCGTGGTGCGCAATTGTTCGAAATTGTCGGGCTTGCGCCGGAAGTAGTTGAGCTGTGTTTCCCTGGCACGCCGTCACGTATCGGTGGCGCCGGTTTCGCCGAGCTGGAGCGCGAACAACGCTTGCTGGCAGCCGAGGCATGGAATCGCGCTCAGCCTCTACGCGCGGGTGGTCTATATAAGTTTGTGCACGGTGGCGAATACCACATGTACAACCCGGACGTGATCGCCACGCTGCAGCAGGCGGTGCGCACAGGCAATCCGGCGGATTACCGTACTTATGCCGATCACGTCGACCATCGTCCGCCGTCGGCGCTGCGCGATCTGCTTGGGCTGAAATCGGATGCGGCGCCGATTCCGATCGACGAAGTCGAATCGGTTGAAGCCATCCTCAAGCGGTTCGATTCGGCAGGCATGTCGCTGGGTGCGTTGTCACCCGAGGCGCACGAGGCGCTCGCTATTGGTATGAATCGGCTTGGTGCGCGTAGTAATTCGGGTGAGGGTGGTGAAGACCCTGCGCGTTACGGCACGGAGAAGATGTCCAAGATCAAGCAGGTGGCCTCCGGTCGCTTTGGTGTTACCCCGGCGTACCTGATCAATGCCGAGGTGTTGCAGATCAAGATCGCCCAGGGCGCCAAGCCGGGCGAGGGCGGTCAGCTACCAGGCCACAAGGTGGATGCAACCATCGCCAGGCTGCGCTATGCCAAGCCGGGTATCGGTTTGATCTCGCCGCCGCCACATCACGATATTTATTCGATCGAAGATCTGGCCGAGCTGATTCACGACCTTAAAGAAGTAAATCCGAGCGCGCTGATCTCGGTAAAGCTGGTGTCGCATGCCGGTGTCGGTACCGTCGCTGCAGGTGTGGTCAAGGCCGGCGCCGATCTCATCACGGTCAGCGGGCATGATGGCGGCACCGGTGCCAGCCCGTTGACCTCGATCAAGTACGCTGGCAC
>JBARCX010000009.1:0-14992 GCA_049794535.1 Rhodanobacter sp. | reverse complement strand
CCTGTTGAAACTCGACATTGATTGGGGTGCGCTTTGGCTAGGTGCGAGCTTTGTGCGTTGTCGGGTGGCTCGTCGGCGTGCTGGTTGGCGTATCGAGTGCGGTCAATGCCTGGAGCAATGACTCACCATCAGGGCTGCCCAAGCCCGTGCAAGGGTCCCAGCCTGGGCCGGCCGTATAGCTACCGTTGTTGCCGCTGGTGATGTCGTGAAACGCCTGGCTACTGATGCTGTAGAGCGCAGGATGCACGTCACCGAGCGAGCGCCCGAGCGATTGATTGCAGCGTGCCAATAAGGCCGCCCATAGCGGGGCTACCGCACTGGTGCCGCCGAGCACTTGGGATTGACCATCCACGAGCACCTGATAACCGGTGTCCGGGTCGGCATCGCCCGCTATATCGGGCACGCCACGGCCGACAAAGCTATTGGATGCCTTGGGAACATTCGCTGTGCTCTGCCAGGCGGGCAGTGCGAAATCAATGCTGACGCCACCGCCGGTGGCGCCTTCGTTCGTGGCGGTTTCATTCCACACTACTTCGCTCTGGATTGTGCTGCCGTTAGCCACGAGTGTGGTGCCGCCGCAGGCCAGGGAATAAGGGCTGGATGCAGGAAAATCGACGTGCGGTTGCCCGTCGGTTTCGCCATCGCTGGAGCCGTTGTCGCCAGCCGCCACCGTTACGGTGACGCCAAGCGCTACGGCATCCTCCAGCGCTGTTTGCATCGCGGCGAGCGAAGCGGCACTCCAGCCACTTTCCGGGCCGCCCCAGCTAATGGAGATGATCGAAGGCTTGTAGGTGCTGTCGTGTGCGGCTTGTGAGATGGCCTCATAGAAGCCTTGGTCGGTATTCGGTGAGAAATAGACGATGATCTGCGCGGCCGGCGCCAGTGCGCCGATCACTTCGATATCCAGCATCACTTCCGCATCAGCATCGCTGCCAGGCTGGTTCTTGCCGCCGTTCACCGATACCGCCGTGACCGAGGGGGTCGTCTTGATGCCAAGCGATTTGAAGTACTTCGTGAAGTCGGTTTTCTTAAAGCCGCCACCGAGCTCGATGATGCCGATGGCCTCACCACTGCCGTCGGTATTCGCGGGGAAGTTGTATAGCTGACCGATCTGTAGAGGGGTGTAGCTCACAGTCGGCTGTGTCAGCGGTTTACGAAAATGCGGTTTGGCGACTGGGCGCCGGTCCAGCCCCAACACAGCGAGCACGGATGACGCCAGCTCCGGCGGGAGCTTGGGTGTTTGCGTGCACCCAACGAAATACTTGCTGTGGCTGGTGAGCTGGTAACGGCCCAGCTGCACACCGAAAGCACGTTGAAGTTTTGTCACCGAGCCGCTCAGGCGCAGGGTGCGACGGTGCATCTGGCAATCCGTTTCTTTCAGGCCCTGTTCGCGGGCGAACGTACGAAGGCGTTCGACATCAGCTGGATCGGCGCCGTAATGAGTGCCGTAATCCTCACGGCGACAAGCCGGCGACCGTGGCCATGCGGCAGGTGTCGGGCTATTACCTTTGCGACGCAGGACCAGCGTGACTTCGATCGGTGTGCGGCTGCTATGCGGGCCGATATAACGCGCGCCGGCAGGCAGGGGGTGATCGAGGTGTGTGGCATGACGCGATGGCGTGCTCATCGAAGACTTCTCCGCATGGCTAGCTTGGTATCGTGCACCCGGTTATGTGTCCGCAACGTGTCGTTGGCGTTCGCCGGCCGTTGGTAGCGTGATTCTAGGTAGTCGTGATTCTGGAAAATGTGTTGTACAGAGCAGGTTAGGAGCCATCGGCGCGGAGCGTTGCCGCGGCAAAGTGTCCAGGACTGCCAGTAAGCGGGTGCCGCGGCGCTAAAATGTGCGGATATCGCCTCGAGAGAATCCGCTATGAGCTTTCCCGCCATTCGTATGCGTCGTATGCGTCGCGATGCCTTCTCCCGCGCGCTGATGCGCGAACACACCTTGGTGCCGAGCGATCTCATCATGGTCGCATTCGTGATCGAGGGCGAAGGTCAGCGCGAACCCGTGCCGTCGATGCCAGGTGTGGATCGACTCTCGATCGATGAACTGTTGAAGCTTGCTGGCGAGTGCGTGCGCCTAGGTGTTCCTGCGCTGGCGCTATTCCCGTCACCGGGCACCACGGTAAAGACCGAGGACGCGCGTGAGGCATGGAACCCCGACGCCTTGATGCAGCGCGCCACCCGCGCGCTGAAAGCGAAGTACCCCGAGCTGGGCCTTATCGGTGACGTTGCGCTCGACCCCTACACCACCCACGGCCAGGATGGTCTGATCGATTCCTCGGGCTACGTGGTGAACGAGCCGACCATCGAGGCGTTGGTGAAAATGTCGCTGGCGCAGGCCGAAGCCGGTATGGATTTCGTAGCGCCGTCAGACATGATGGATGGTCGCATCGGTGCGATTCGCGAGGCGTTGGAAGACGCAGGCCACATTCACACGCGTATCCTCGCTTACTCGGCAAAGTACGCTTCCGCGTTCTACGGTCCGTTCCGCGATGCCGTCGGTTCGTCAGGAAATCTCGGCAAGGGCAACAAACACACGTATCAGATGGACGTCGCCAATAGCGATGAGGCATTGCGTGAGATCGAGCTGGATATCCACGAGGGCGCCGACGTCGTGATGGTGAAGCCGGGCATGCCGTATCTCGATGTGTTGCGTCGGGTGAAGGACACTTTCGGCATGCCCACTTTCGTCTATCAAGTCAGCGGTGAGTACGCGATGCTCAAGGCGGCCGCGCAGAACGGTTGGCTCGACGAGAAGGCAGTAGTGCTGGAATCGCTCACTGCATTCAAGCGCGCTGGTGCCGATGCGATTCTCACTTATTTCGCCATCGACGCAGCGCGGTGGTTACGCGGCGAGTGAGTAGAGGCTACTTTTTAGTGATTGTTGTCGATCTGTGGTTGCAATTGCTTTACCCTCAATCCACGGGTCAATTATCAGGAGTGTTTGTCAATGGTTATCTCAATGGCTGCACTCCTTGCGGTTATGGCAGGTGGCGTGCCACAGCCGCCTGTATCCTTCGCACCTACGCGACCCCCGTGCCAGGTTCAGCCAGCATCATTAGATATCGATCGCCTTAGGAGCACAAAAGATGTGCTGTCTGTAATTCCGGATGCAAAGAAGCTAAATGCAACCGTACTATTCGCTGATGGCGATGTTTTAAAGGTACAAAGCAAAGGGTGCATCACGAGTGTGATTGATGCAAAGCTTTGGATTTCCAATCCTACCTTTGTGGATGCGAGTCTTATAGAAAAGGCCAAGCAAATCACAAGCCTCATACTTTCGCCAGTTGAGGCAAGGCAAGTTGAAATATCAATGGATAAAGAGAAATTTGACTCAGCTTTTAATCGCGTTCGGCATATAGAGGATGATGTGAGTGGTGTTCATGCATATCAGATATTCGCAACACTTATGCCGCTCGGTGATTCTGGGCAATTCATGGATATCAGTTATATCAATCCGAAAGTGCAATGACGGATTAGGTTGTGCATGGGGCGAACTATTGTTGGGTGATTGCTAGGCACTTTCAGGCAATTGACAGGTGTCACACGTACTGCGCAATGCCATTTCCGAACGACCAGTTTTCCTTCGCTGTTTCCAGCAGGTTGATAAATACGTCCTGCGGGCGCAGTCCAGGATTCGCGGTTAGCTTCTCGGCAACCCGTTTATAGAACGCCTGCTTCTGCTCCACGGTGCGCGTGTTGTTGCAGGCGATCTGCACGATAACGAGATCGTCGCTGCGTGCGATATCGAGATAGTTCGCGTCGTAGTCGAATTCATCGGCATCATGCTGGCTGACCAGGATGAAGCGGTCGTTCTCCGGCACGTTGAAGGTTTCGCGCATGGCTTCGTAGATGCCGTTGCGCAAGGCAGCGATGTGAGCGGGCGACTTGCCGCGGCGAAGGGCGATACGGACGAGTGGCATGGTGATACTCCTGCTTGGTTGAACGTTGCAGATGTGTGCTGTCAGCGCCTGGCGCTGGGTTGCGAGACATGGCCAACGTCGTACAACTGTCGGCCATCTTGCGCCAGCTCGGGGTGTACTTTGCTCCATAGTCGAAAGCGCACCAACGTCCAGTCGGTCGGTTCGAAGGCGCTGACGGCGGCGAGTGCACCGCGGGCGATGTCTTCCCGTACGAGATCACTCTCCATGCGATGCAATGCATCGAGCGCGCTGTGCGCGGAAATGGGCATGATCTCGCGCGTGGCGTAAACGGCGTTGGAAAGATCCGCCGCCATCTCCACGTGCCATACCGACCACACCCGCACGCTGGGCCAACCGAACGATTGCGTGGCTCCGACAAAGGCAGCGCTGCCGAGGAATGCGTTCATCGCTTCGCTGTCATGCCATAGGTAAAACGGTGCATACAGGTTGTCGCGGCTCGGAAGCTCATGTGAGTTGCGCTCCGCACTGAGGTACGCCTTGAACTGTAGTCCCGGAAAATCGTCGAGCAGTGGCCCCTTCTCCGTAATGCGGCGACGGATGATGGCCATGTCGTAGTCGGCGGGCAGCGTGAAGCCGTATTGCATCGCGATCATGGCGTGGGCGCTCCGAGGGTTTTGCGCAATACGGACAACGCCGACACCGCGCATGGCCAGCCGGCATAAAACGCGAGATGGGTGATCAACTCGACCAGTTCGTCCTGGCTGATGCCGTTCTCCCGCGCGCGCTGGAAATGAAACGGCAGTTGCTCCAGCCGGTACAGCGTAATCAACGCGGACACCGTGGCAAAGCTGCGCTCGCGTGGCGTGAGTCCCGGGCGCTGCCAAACATCATCGAAAAGCGTCTGGTCGGTCAGTTCGGCCAGCTTGGGGGCGAGGTCGCCCATCGTGCGCTGGCCGTAGTCGGATGCCGTGCTCATGTATGCGCTTCCTTCCGTATCCCGGTGGTGAGAGGTGCTTGACGACTGACACGGTAACGCGCGATGGTTGTTCTGAATATCGGGAATATTTTGATGGTTAATCCCGAAAAATAGGATGATTCTCATGCGTCGTGTGACTTTCGATCTCGATGTGCTCCGCAGTTTCGTCACGGGTATTGAGCAAGGCAGTTTTGCCAAGGCGGCCGATCGGCTCGGTCGCTCTACCTCGGCGGTTAGCGCGCAATTGAAGAAGCTGGAAGACCAGGCCGGCACGCCCTTGTTGCGCAAGGCCGGCCGAGGCATGGCCCTGACCGATGCCGGCGAGACGTTGCTCGGCTACGCAAGGCGCTTGCTCGATCTCAACGACGAGGCAGCGACGGCGGTGCGTGGCGTTGAGCTGGAAGGTTGGGTGCGGCTGGGCCTGCAGGAAGACTTCGGCGAAAGCCTGCTGCCTGACGTGTTGGGCCGCTTTGCGCGTGCACATCCCAAAGTGCGCATCGAAGTACGCATCGCACGCAATGCCGAATTGCTGGAGGGCGTGAACACCGGTCGGCTCGATCTGGCGCTGGCCTGGGATGCCGCTGCAACCAGTCCGCATGTCGAACGCGTGCGCGAGGTACCCATGCGTTGGATCGACGTCGCCGGTTCGACACACTCGCCGCAAACGCGTGGTGAACCCTTGTCCTTGGTCGTGCTCGATGCACCGTGTTTGGTTCGCACCGCAGCCATCGACGCACTGGATCGCGCCGGCGTGCCGTGGCGAATCGTGTTCACCAGTGCCAGCCTGGCCGGTATCTGGGCGGCGGTGGCGGCGGGGCTGGGCATCAGCGTGCGTACGCCGTTGGGCCTGCCGCCGAGTGTGCGTGCGTTGGAGGCGAGTGAAACCTGGCTTCCTGCATTGCCTATGCTCGGTCTCGCCTTGCATCGTGCCGAGGCGGAGCCCACGCCAGCGGTGGCACGGTTGGCCACGTTGATCATGCAGCGGTTGCAGGAGCAGGGCATGGCGTGATGCCAACGTTGGGCAGATCACGCTTACCGAACCCTCTGCACATCCATCGCATGGAATAATCAAAACATACGGATAGAAGTGGAGCGCACGTGGATAGTCATCAGTTCCTGCAGACAGCAGTGGTGTTTCTGCTAGCCACGGTGATCGCGGTGCCGCTGACCAAGCGTTTCCGGCTCGGATCCGTACTCGGCTATCTGCTCGCTGGCGTGGTGATCGGCCCGCAAGCGCTGGGGCTGATCAGCGACACCGCGGGCGTCGCCACCATCTCTGAGTTCGGCATTGTGTTGATGCTGTTTGTGATCGGCCTGGAGCTGTCGCCGCAGCGACTGTGGGTGATGCGGCGCTCCGTGTTCGGTACTGGCTTGCTGCAGGTGCTGGCAACCAGTGCAGTGATCGGCACGGTCGCCTATGCACTGTTCGGCTTTACGCCACGTTCGGCGGCGATCGTCGGCGGTAGTTTGGCGTTGTCATCGACGGCATTCGGTTTGCAGATTCTCGCCGAACGTAAGGAAGCGGGCTCGGCGTACGGACGACAGGCGTTCGCGATCCTGCTGTTCCAGGATCTGGCGGCGATCCCGCTCATCGCCGCCGTGCCATTGCTGGCCAGCTCCTCCACCAAACATGGTTTTGACCTGGTTGCTGCTTTGCGCACAGTCGGTGTCATCGTTGCCGTGGTGGTCGGTGGCCGATATCTGTTGCGTCCGATATTCCGTTTTGTTGCAAAAGCGGATTCGGTCGAGGTATCCACCGCGACAGCGCTGCTCGTTGTGATGGGCATCGCGTTGCTGATGGAAGTGGCCGGTGTGTCGGTGACGTTGGGAGCGTTCCTGGCCGGTGTGCTCTTGGCTGACTCGGAATACCGACACGATCTGGAATCGCATATCGAGCCGTTCAAAGGTCTGCTGCTTGGACTGTTTTTCATCAGCGTAGGCATGTCGATGGACATGTCGCTGTTGTTGCATCATCCACTGCGCGTGCTCGCCTTGGTGGGGGCATTGCTGTTGGTGAAGGGGGCACTGCTGTGGCCCTTGGGGCGTATCGTCGGTGCGCTCGATCGTGGCGATGCCTTGCGCTTGGCGGTGCTATTGGCCTGCGGTGGTGAGTTTGCCTTCGTGGTGCTGAAGCAGTCGGCTGAGCAGGGGTTGATCACCTTGCCGCAGCAGAATTTGATGGTGCTGGCGATCACCCTATCCATGGCTCTAACGCCTCTGGTGGTGGCCGCGTTGGCCAAGCTACTCGGTAGCCGTAAGGCAAAGAAGCCGACTCGCGAGTACGACGTCATCGATACGCACGCACCGCGTGTGGTGATCGCTGGCTATGGCCGCATGGGGCAGGTTGTCGCTCGTATATTGCGCGCGCAAAACATCCCCTTCGTAGCCTTGGATCACTCCGTCGAGCAGATGGATCTGGTCCATCGGTTCGGCAACTGGACCAATATTTTCTACGGCGATCCAGCGCGCCCCGAACTGCTGCGTGCCGCGCAGACCGAAAAAGCCGAGGTCTTCGTACTGGCCAGCGATGACCCGGAATCGAGTCTGCGTGTCGCGCGCGTGGTACGCCGGCAATACCCGCACCTGAAGATCATCGCGCGTGCGCGTAACCGTCAGCATGTGTGGCGGCTGATGGATCTGGGTGTTGAGGATCCCATTCGCGAGACCTTGTATTCCAGCCTGAAGATGAGTCGCAAGGCCTTGGAGGCGCTGGGTCTCACCCCTGAGGCCGCCGGTGATCAGGTCGAACGATTCCGCCGCCAGGACGCCGAGCTAATGAAGGCCCAATATCTCGTTTACGACGACGAGGCGAAACTGGTGCAGACCACGCGTGAGGCGCTAGCCGATCTGGACCAGCTGTTCCAGGCGGATTCTGAGCCGCAGGCGAAGAAGGCGCGCGAACGCGATCCGGACAAGCCACTGGCGGATCCAGACTGAATTTCTTGTGACGCAATAACTTGCGGTCGTGGCGATCGCAAGAATGCTGTCAACGGAGGTTCGTGCGCGCCGTTCCCAATGACATGTCGAGCGCATTAAGTCCTGTTGTCATTCGTTTCGGTCGCCTTGGCGATACGCTGCTGCTGCAACCGCTGTTGCACAAGCTGCAGCAACGCTATGGGCGTCCCTGTCGTTTGCTGGCGGTAGGTGCGTGGCCTGAAGATTTGTATGACAGCCAGCCCGAAGTCAGTGAGGTGATCACGCTGCATGCGCCACATCGGCCGTTGCTCATCAGCCCGGAACGTTGGCGTGTGATACGGCAGTTGCGCAACATGCGCGAAGCGCCGATTTACGTATGCGAACCGCAGCCGCGCGCGCTGGCCAAGATCTGTCGCATGTTGGCGCTGGCCGGTATACCGGCAGATCGTTGCGTGTATCTCACCGACATGCCGTGGCCAGGCGATGGACATTGGGTCGACCGACTGCTGTGCTTCGGCGATCGCACGCCAGCGGCGTTCTGCGGCATGTACGGTCCGCTGATGGTCGATCTGGGGGCCGCGCCACAGTTGCTGGTCAGCACAGCGGAACGTGCAGACTGCGATAGCTGGTTGCGCAAACGTGACTTGGCAGGCAAGCAACTGGTGCTATTGCAGCCAGCCAATAAACGCACCATGCGTTGGAGCGGCGTGCGTCACGCCAGTGACGATGACAAATGTTGGCCGGTTGAACGTTGGGCTGCCTTGGCACGGAATATCGTCACGCAGCGTCCGGATGCGCGCGTGGTGCTCTGTGGTTGCCCGGCTGAAGCCGGGTATCTCGAAGAAATACGTGCAGCCAGCGCTCATCCCGCCGTTACGTCGGCAGCGGGCGAGCTTCCGCTGGGTCGGTTGAAGGCACTCATGGCGGTTGCGCACAGCATGGTCTCGGTGGATACCGGGCCGGCGCATTTGGCAGCGGCAGTGGACTGCCCATTGGCGGTGCTATTCGGTTCGGTCCCGCCGTCGCAATGGGCGCCGCGCAGTGCCAATAGCAAGGTGACCATACTGGGTGGGCCGCCGCATAGCACCCGTGTGGATGCCATTACGCTGGAGCAGGTGATGGATGCCTGGCATGGGCTATCCGTGCGCCCTGTCGCGTGGCGTGCTGCCGCCGCGGTCACTGCCGCGGCGGCTTACTAGTCAATCGCTCACAGTCCGACTTAGTGGCCTAACTTCACTCAGCCGGTTGCGCCGGCTGGCGCAAGGTTTGCCGCACGCTCGGAATGGCACCGCTGCGCGCGGTCAGTTCGTGTGCAATATCGATATAGCCAAGTTGCCGTGCTACATCGGCAGCAGTGCGACCGAAAGCGTCGACGGCACTGCGGTCGGCACCGCGTGCGAGTAATACGCGAGCCGGCGGCAATAGCGCGTGCATGGCACAGGCATGCAGTGCGGTAACGCCGCGCTGGTCTGCATGCTCCAGGCGTGCGCCGGCATCGAGCAGCACCGGCAGCAACGCGCCGATATGGGTGGCATCACATGGGCTACCCGGACGTAACTGTGCGCCGAGTAGCAGCAATAGCGGGGTCTTGCCATCGTTGTCGCTGCGATTCACATCAGCACTGCGTTTGAGCAATACATCAAACAGGCGCCGTGCGCGCAGGCTGTCATTGCTTTCGAAGCCGAATTGCGCGGCAGCGTGCAGTGCACTGTGCCCGCGCGCATCGACGGCGTGGATGTCAGCGCCAGCATCGAGCAACGGTTCGACAATCTCCGGATAACCCATCGCCGCCGCCACCATCAGTGCGGTGGCTTCGCCGGGCAATCGTTGGTCGACGCTGGCACCACGCTCGATCAAGAGTGCGATCAACGCTTCGCGCCTTGCGCCCACCGCAGCGGCGAGTGGGGTCATGCCGTTGCGCGCGGTGAGTGCATGGTCGGCACCTGCGTCGAGCAACCGCGCAGCGATCTCGCGATGGCCGGCACCGCAGGCATGCAGTAGCGCGCTGGCGCCCTGTGTATCGAGGGTATCGACAGCGAAGCCAAGCTCTAGCAAGCGATCCACTGCGGTAGCAGCACCCATCTTGGCCGCGGCAGGCAGGTCCTCAGCGCGCAACGGGCGGCGCGGTCGCGACCAGTCACCCCAATCGAGCCAGCGTTCGATCTCGCTATGTTCCAGTGCGAGTCCGAGTGGCGTTTCTCCATTGGCATCGGCTGCTTCAGCGTCGGCACCATGTGCAACGAGTGCGCGTACCAGTGGTAGAGCATTGGCGCCGTGTTCCAGTGCGGCAAACAACGGCGTGCGGCCGGTGTTGTCACGGGTGTTCGGGTTGCAGCCACGAGCAAGCAGGACCTGCAGCAGTTCGCGTTGTCCGCCAGCGGCTGCGAGGTGGACGGGTGTGCGCTCACGTGCGTCGGGGCCAAACGGATCGGCGCCACACTCGAGCATCGCAAGCGGCAGTGCCATGCCCTGTGCAGCGTTATCAAGTCGTACGAGTGCCTGTGCGAGCAGGCCAGCACCGGCTGGGCTGGCACCGGCTTGTAGTAGGTCGTCTACCGCTTCGGTCGACGCCGGCAGCTGTTGCAGCAGCGCATCGAACATGCGACGACCCAGTGGCGGCAGCGCTATGTCAGCGGCATGCGCGGTATCGGCATCGTCGATCAGCTGTGGTTGCAGGCGTGCCTCGGCCGCGAGGCCGTGGTCGAGCAACCAGCGACGCCCGGCGCTGAGGCCAGGTGCCGCGAGATCAAGATAGAGCTGAGCCAGTTGTGTCTGTGGCCACTCGCGTACGCGGCCGACGAACGTGGACACGATCGCCCAATGACCAAAGCGCAATGCATCGAGCAAATGCGCCGGGGTATCGGCGCCTTCCGGTAGCGCGTCGAGCGCGAGGTTGGCGGGTAATGCGGTATCGGGATCGAGCAGGGCAACCAGATCCCAGCGCCCGGCGGCAGCGGCGTGATCCAGTGCGCTGCGGCCATCGCTGCCAGTGGTCTTCGGCTCGGCACCGAGGGCAAGTAGGGCACGAATGGTTTCGGCGTGCGCGTGCGGTGACTGGCAGGCGAGGGTGAGTGCATCACGACCGTGG
Source organism: Rhodanobacter sp. (assembly GCA_049794535.1). GTDB lineage: Bacteria > Pseudomonadota > Gammaproteobacteria > Xanthomonadales > Rhodanobacteraceae > JBARCX01. The sequence goes on along the minus strand of JBARCX010000009.1, from coordinate 4,125 downwards.
TTGTCGCGCACGCGCGCATCCGGCTGAGCCTCGGCCAGCAATTGCACGATACCGACGGCCCCGGCGCGCGAGGCTTCCATGAGTGCGGTGCTGCCGTGGCGATCGGCTGGTGTCACGTCAGCACCTGCCGAACGCAGTGCGCGGGCAATCTGCTCGTGACCTTCGGCAGCGGCAGCCATCAGTGCGCTGCGGTGTTTCGCGTCGACCGCGTTTACCGCCGCGCGGTGCTTGAGCAACAGCTTCACGCCTTGCGGATCGTCATCGGCAATGCCTGCGGCGGCGACCAGTGCTGGCTCACCATCGGCGGGTGCGGGCTTGGCACCGCGCTCGAGCAGAAACTTCACCAAAGGCCAGTTCGCAGCATGGCAGGCCGCAGCGAGCGGACTGATGCCTGCTTTGTTCAAGGCGTTGATCGGTGCGGCAGCATCCAGCAGCATCGCGGCCACGATGGGTTCTTCGCTGAGCGCCGCACCATGCAGCGCTGTGCTGCCCTGGGCGTCGGTAACCAGTGGGCTGGCGCCATTGGCGAGCAAGGTCATCACGGCTTCGGCACGACCGTGCCAGCTGTCACGCGTAGCGGCGAGCAGCGGGGTGAGGCCACCGCTGGCGCGATTGACGTCGGCACCTTTGGCGATCAGCGCGCGTAGCAGGCGATTGTCTGGCAGCAGCGCGGCGAGCATGAGTGCCGGGCGCTGGTCGCGGTCGTCGGCGGTTGGCGCTGTATTGGGATCAGCACCGGCTTCAACCAAGGCCAGTGCGCGCTCAATGTCGCCGTCGCGGGTGGCAGCGAGCAGTGCTGCGGCCTGCTCGGGTGTTCCGGCAGTGCGTTCCTCTTCGCTCAGTTGCGGTGGTGCAACGGGAGCTGCTGGGGTGACACGAGCGGATGCATCGACAGGTTTGTTCGTGCTGTCAGCGGCCGGTCGGCGCAATGCAGTCTGGCGGCCTTCGCACAGCAGCGCGCGCAGTGTGCGGTTGGCGATGACCAGGCAGCCCAGCGGCAGCAGTACCACGGCATATACAGCCAGTGCAGCAATGCGCAGCTCCGACGGGAGCACGCCATATAACCCGGTCAGCGCGATGGCGGCAAAAGCGAGCACCAGTAATGCAAGGGCGGCGGGGAGGAAGTGGCTGAAGAAGCGCTCTTCGAGTGATAGGTGGCGGCCGAACGCGATGCTGCGTGCGGTGGCGGTGAAGATCCACGAGCCCTCGTTCTGGTTTTGCGCGGGGTAGGCGTCATCCCACACAAAGACCAGTCCGAACGCTGGCCATAGCCGCCACAGTACTGTCAATGCGACGACCAGCGCGGCTGCCAGTAACAGCGCAGCGCTGAGACTGTGCTGCTTGCTTAGCATCAGCATGGGCCAGGCGATCAGCAGAAACACCAGCGCGGCGTAGCCCGTGAACATCACTAAATGCGCGGCGCCGCGGCGCATGACCGTGCGGCCGAAATGCGGCTCGGGGTCGAAGCCGATGGCGTGGCAGACCGCTGCCATCGTCAGCGTATTGGCCAGTAATAGCGGGATCAGCGCCAAGGGATGTGCCCCGATCGCGGCGATTGCCACGGCGATCAGCCCGGGCGCAAACCAGGCGATGGAGGACAGGAGGGATGTCGGGCGGCGGCGTGACTTGGGATAGGGCATAGGCGCGAGTATAGGAATCGTTACGACACGAGACGGTAATCCGTTGTTAACAAGGAACCGACATTTGATCAGAGCACTCGATCAGTTAAGGGGCTTACTCATCCCGTTGATCGGCATCATCCCGTCGATCTGTATTTCGCTGATCGGTAGGGGCGCTGTTGTAGGGCAGGTGATTGGCGGCTGCCAATGTTTGCTGTGGCGGCAATTGCAGATGCCAACCTTGCGTGCGTAGATGCTCGATCACCTGTTGTGCATCCTCAAATGGCAAACGGCGTTGCCCACTCAATTCCACTTCCAGTGCAAAGCGCAATTCGCCAAGCATCAACGCTAGCGATTCGGGCAGCACTTCGAAATGGTCGCGGCGGGCCAGCCACAGGTAGGCGTCGGCCTTGCGCAGGCTGGCGTAGACAAAGCAGTGCATGGCGGCACCCAGGTGATGGCGGCGTGATGGCGGGAAGGTTAGCAGCCATTGCTCTTAACGTCCGGGCACCATCGGCGCGAATGCTGCATTCGCACTTGCATGGCCATGTTCGAGCCGGCACAGTGCCGGCCAGGGGTATCAAACGCATGTATGAAATCAGATCGACGGTTGAACCCCGCCCTGACCCGAGTCGGACCAACAAAAAGCAGGAGCAAGCCGATGCAGATGTCCTTTCGTACTCTCGTGCGTACCCCTCGATCGCTCGCGCTCGCCGCGCTGAGCCTAGCCATTGTCGGAGCCTTGGCGGTGCCGCAGAGTGCGCACGCCAGCGCCTTCCAGCTCAAGGAAGACAGCACCGCGGCCATGGGCCGTGCCTACGCAGGTTCGGTGACCGCTGGTGATGATGCTTCGGTGGCGGTGAACAACCCGGCCGCTATGTCGGATTTGAAGGGCACCTATTTCCAGGCTGATGTGACGGCCATCAATTTCAGTGCCCAGTTCAGCGGTTCGGCCCACGATGCGTTCGGCAACCCGATCGGCGGTGGCAACGGTGGCGATGCCGGCACCACGCTGCCGGTGCCTGCGATGTTCTTCGTCACCCAGATCAACGACAAGTGGCATATCGGTGGCGGCCTCACGGTGCCGTTTGGCTTCCAGACCGAATACAACCAGAACTGGGTTGGTCGCTATAACGCCGTCAACACCAAGCTTGAGTCGCTGGATGCCACGCTGTCGGCGTCGTACGACATCACGGATAACTTCAGCCTCGGTGCCAGCGTGATCGCTCAGCGCACGAGCGCCACGCTGACCAGCGCGATCAACTTCAATGCAGTTGGCCAGGGCCTGATTCAGCAGGCGGCCACTGCGGGCCAGATCACGCCGGCGCAGGCTGCCGCTTTGTCGCAGACGGTGGGTGCAGTGGTGCCGCCGGGTTCGGACGGCTACGCCAGCGTCAAGGGCAACGATTGGAGCTACGGCTGGCAGCTCGGCGCCTATTGGAAGCTGACCCCGAACGACAAGCTGGGTCTGAACTACCATTCCAGGATTGGTCACACGCTCGAAGGCACCGCGAACTTCAACGTGCCGGACAACGTGACGGCCGTGCTAAGCAACCCGGCGGTAGCGCCGTTGCTTGCGGGTGGCGTGCCGTTCCAGCACACCACGGGCACCGCTGCGCTCACCACGCCTGCTACGGCCGACCTGAGCTACTGGCATCAGGCCGAGACGTTCGGCATCGGTATGGACCTGGCATGGACTCAGTGGACCGTACTGAAGCAGTTGCAGGTCATCTACGCCAACCCGGCGCAGCCGACCACGACCGAGCCATTCAACTGGCGTAACACCTGGTATGCAGCGATCGGTGGCGACTATTACCTCACCGAGAAAGTCACCTTGCGTGCAGGTGTGTCGGTGGATACCACGCCGACCAGCGCCACCAATCGTGATCCGCGCGTGCCTGATTCCACTCGTAAGATGGTTTCGGTTGGCATCGGTTACAAAGCCAGCGATCGTTTCACGATCAACGCGTCGTATGCGCATATCTTCGTCAACCAGGCGCATCTGGATGGCTCGGTGAGCTCGACGGCTGACGTACTGACCGGTAATTTCGACGACTACGGCAATCTGCTCAGCCTGTCGGCGCAGTACAAGTTCTAACCGCCTCTGGCGTAAGGACGTCTAAACAAAAACCTCCCCGTGTGAGCGGGGAGGTTTTTTTATAGCTCAGCCGTGTCGCAGCAGAATCTCGAGCATGCGACGGAAACGCCCACGATAAGGTGGGTTGAGCAATCCGGTACCGTTCAAACGTGCCTGATGGAAGACCGGTTTGATATGCGAGAACGTGCGAAAGCCAGCCTCGCCGTGATAGCCGCCTGTGCCCGACGTGCCCACGCCACCGAATGGCAGACCGTGCTGGGCGACGTGGAAGAGCGTGTCGTTGACGGTAACCCCGCCGGTCTGCGTACGAGAAAGCACCGTATCTACAACGGTGCTGTCCTGCTCGAATAGATACAGCGCGAGTGGATGTGGATGCGTAGCGATATAAGCGATCGCTTCATCCAGTGT
>JBARCX010000008.1:0-10344 GCA_049794535.1 Rhodanobacter sp. | reverse complement strand
GTTCTGAACGTTATCGCCGAACTATGCGACTCAGGGGGCTGAGTCGTGCAGTTCGGCCGGTCGCCAATCGGCTGACATCACTTGTGCGCGCTGCTCTGCCATGCGGCGGCTGATCGTATCGATGGCCGCCGCATAGGCGGGGTCATCGGCCAGCGGGCGCAGCAGGGGCGAGATTTGTAGGTAAGCCCGATCGCAATAACCGGCCTGTACAGCGGCGGTGATCGTGGCTAATGCTTCCACTCGATTGCCGCGTGCCAGCTGCAGCATGGCTAGTTCGAGACGATCCGATGGATAGCCGAATCCCGATGCCAGCAGCGCTTTCATCGTCGCCATACGTGCATCGAGCCACTGCGATGATGGTGGTGTGCTGCTGTAGAGCGCGGCCAGCGTGGTGGGCAGGCTCATCTGTGGGCGTAGTTGCACCGCTTTTTCGAAAGCCGCATGGGCAGCCGCACGATCCCCACGTAGTAGCGCGAGCTCACCCGCCAGTTCGTACAAGCCCACATGCGGTGTGTTGCGCGTCAGCGACTGGTCGAGCGCGGCCTGCGCATCGGCAAAGCGCCCTTGCAGGAACAAATGCTGTGGCCAGGCGATATTGGAAAATACATTGTCCGGATTGAGCTGGAAGATGCGCTTGAAGCGCTGCTCAGCCGCCTCGTTAAAACCGAGAAGATCCAGTTCGCGTGCGATCTGCACATGGCGAAAACGCCCGCCGGAAGTATCGCTAGGCATATCGAGATTGGCATGCAGTGCTTCGACCAGTTGGCCCTGTTCCTGATACAGGTACGCGACCGAAGCGCGGCTGTTGTTGTCTGTAGGATCGAGCGTTACGGCCTGCTGGTAAGCATGAATGGCGGACTGCATATCACCCCGGCAATCGTACGCGTAGGCCTGTGCCGACCAAGCGGAGGCATTGCGTGGGTTCGCCTTCAGTACCGATTCGGCGAGCTGCTGCGCGGACGCAGTCCATTCGTAGGGAAAGTTGTACAGGCAAACGCGGGCGCTATACGCACGACTGAGGCCGATTTGCGCAGCGACGTTCGATGGTTCGATCGTGAGTAGCTGTTGATACAGATTGATGGCGCGCTCATTGTTGTCGCGCTGCCCGATACCGGCGTAGTAAGCGGCACGCTGAAGCAATTCCTGGCTTGCCGATGGTGTTGTGGCGACGGTAGTTGTACCGCGATGCAGCCACCACCAGCTGGCGCCGCACACCAGAAGGGCGAGAAGTGCAACCAGCGCGAAGAACCATGGGTGCGGGTGACGTCGTGCGATAACGGGTGCTTCATGTGCCACTTCATCCAACAGTTGCGGCGGCTCGCATAATTGGTAGCCGCGCCCGCGCACCGAGCGGATATAGCGTGGCTGCCGTCCATCGTCGCCCAGCGCTTGACGCAGCAGCTTGATGCGTTGAGTGACGGTTTCCTCGTTCACAACGGCTGGTGCCCACACTTCGGCGATCAGGCTGTTGAAGTCGACCACCGTATTGCTATGTCGCAGCAGGCAGGCGAGTAATTGGAAGCTCAACCCCTGCACGTCCAGTGGAACGCCATCGCGACTCACCTTTTGGCGAGCAAGGTCGATCTGGAGATCGAGCAGTCGATAGTGTTGCGGCTGGCTCATGTCTGAAGTCGCCGATGAGAGTGCGGCGACTATCGTTTCACGTTAGGCGCCGGTCGGCATCAACAAGAGCAAGGCGATGCCGAGTGCGATGCGGTAAACCGCAAATGCGGTGAAGCGATGGGTGCGGATATAGCCGAGTAGCCACTTCACCGCGATGAAGGCGACGATCAGCGACACCACGAAGCCGATAATCAGTGCGCTCCAATCTTCGTGCGCGGCGCCACCGCTCTTAATCACCTTCAGTAGTTCGTAGCCGGTGGCGGCATACATGGTCGGTATGCCGACCAGGAACGAAAACTCGGTGGCCGCCGCGCGGTTGCTGGTACCGGCCAACATGGCCGTGAAAATCGTCGCGCCCGAACGAGAGGTGCCGGGGAATACGCCAGCCACGATCTGCGCGATGCCAACCAGTATCGCCACGCGCCACGTCACCTGCGTGCGATCCACGTGGCGTGCGGCAAGCAGTTCCGCAGCGATGATCCAGAAACCGCCAATGACTAGCGCCCAGGCAATGGGCGTCACCGTTTCGGGCAACTTGAAGCCGTAGTGCGTAACGACCAGGCCGAGCACGCAAGTGATCAGGAAAGCGACCACCAGCTTGAATAAATAATCGCGGTTGGCTGGCTCGCGCCACTGCGTCAGCAATTGCCAGATGCGTTTCCAGTAGATCAGCGTGATGGCGAGGATCGCGCCGGCCTGGATGCCGACGTTGAACAGGTCCGAGCGTTCGCCCAGGCCGAGCTTCTCGGCGATCAACAGATGCCCTGTACTGGAGATCGGCAGGAACTCGGTAATGCCTTCGATGATGCCTAGCAGGATGACGTTGATCAGGTCGTTCAAAGGAGGTCACTCGCAAGTGGGCACAAAGCGGCATAGCTTACGAGGGCTGATGTTGCCCGGCCGGGCCAAGTTCTTGCAATTGCGTGCTGGTACGCGGGCGATTGAGACGTACAGTTATGGTGCTATGCGTTACAAATTTGATCCAATTTGGTGCAATGATTGTTCGATCTATGCCGAGTGACGACCGTAACTACTTGACCAATCAGGCGTAGACGGCATGGCATAGCCCTTGCACAATCACGTCGTTAGATCGGGTCATTCATTACCCTTACTTCGCTCCCCTTCACCCATCGAGGTTCGCTCATGTCCGCTCAGAAAGTGCTCGACCTGATCCAGGAACACGAGGTCGAGTTCGTCGACCTGCGCTTCGCCGACATGCTTGGCAAGCACCACCACGTGACCTTCCCTTCGCACACGATCGACGAGTCGACGTTCGAAGACGGCAAGATGTTCGACGGTTCCTCGATTGCCGGCTGGAAGGGCATCAACGAGTCGGACATGGTGCTGCTGCCCGACCCGGATACCGCCTACCTCGATCCGTTCAGTGCGCATACGCAGCTGGTGCTGCATTGCGACGTGCTGGAGCCGAGCACCATGCAGGCTTACGGCCGCGATCCGCGCTCGATCGCCAAGCGCGGTGAGGCGTTCCTGAAGTCCACTGGTATTGCCGACACCGCTTTCTTTGGTCCGGAGCCGGAGTTCTTCATTTTCGATTCCGTGCGCTGGCAGAACGACATGGGCCGCGTGTTCTACGAAATCGGCTCCGAAGAAGCCGCGTGGTCGTCGCGTTACAAGTACGACGACAACAACACCGGTCATCGTCCGGGTGTGAAGGGCGGCTATTTCCCGGTCAGCCCGGTCGACTCGTTGGGCGACCTGCGCGCCGATATGTGCAAAGTGCTCGAGTCGCTCGGTCAGAAGGTCGAAGTGCATCACCACGAAGTGGCGAATGCCGGCCAGTGCGAGATCGGCGTGCGCTTCAATACGCTGGTGCAGAAGGCCGACGAGCTGATGACGATGAAGTACGTCATCAAGAACGTGGCGCACCAGAACGGCAAGACCGTGACCTTCATGCCGAAGCCGATCGTCGGTGACAACGGCAGCGGCATGCACGTGCATCAGTCGCTGGCGAAGAACGGCGACAACCTGTTTGCCGGCGATCTGTACGGTGGCCTGTCGCAGACCGCGCTGTGGTACATCGGCGGCATCTTCAAGCATGCCAAGGCGATCAACGCGTTCGCCAACTCCACCACCAACAGCTACAAGCGCCTGGTGCCGGGCTTCGAAGCGCCGGTGATGCTGGCCTATTCGGCCCGCAACCGCTCGGCGAGCTGCCGTATCCCGTACGTGGCCAGCCCGAAGGGTCGCCGCATCGAGGTGCGCTTCCCCGATCCGATGAACTCCGGCTACCTGGTGTTCACTGCGCTGATGATGGCCGGCCTCGACGGTATCCTGAACAAGATCGACCCGGGTGCACCGGCCGACAAGGATCTGTACGACCTGCCGCCGGAAGAAGAGAAGAACATCCCGCAGGTGTGCGCCAGCCTCGACGAAGCGCTGGTTGCGCTCGACAAGGATCGCGACTTCCTCAAGGCCGGCGGTGTGTTCACTGACGACTTCATCGACGCCTACATCGCATTGAAGATGCAGGAAGTCACCCGTTATCGCGCCAGCACGCATCCGCTGGAGTTCCAGATGTACTACGCGCTCTAAGTGCTTCCAATGCCCTCTCACTAAGAGAGGCATGTAACGACAACGGGCGCTTCGGCGCCCGTTGTCGTTTGGCTTTGGCACATCGTCCCCCGCTCAGGGCGGCCAGCGCACTTCAACTCAGGCTCTGTATGTAAACAGAGCTCTAAGCAAAGGTCACTCGACTATTGGGGTAGACGCTCAGCCGCGTGTTTAGTGTTTGTCCGATAGGTCGACGCGGAACGCTTCGTTACAGTTCGCCGCTAGTTACAGTGCCACTCGGAAAATTCGTCTTCTGAGTCGATGTGTTGAGTCACTGGGCGAGACGGTCAATCAAGGCAATCCGCCTACGACCAGCAGGGTCGCGCTACAAGTTTTAATTCTTAGCACTGGCAAAGGTATCGACAGTTTCGAAAGGAGGCTTTTCACAACGATGTGAGAAGTAGCTTCCTATTGGTGGTTCATGGAGCAAGTGGTGGTGGCGCGGCTATCGGTATGCCGATCCTCATCCATACGAAGGATTCGTATTGTGTGCGCTGCAATCTGGATATTGCTTGATATGGCGTGGCTCGCGATCGGTGCAGTTATTGCACATGCTTGGGTGCACGGTTCCCTAATGCCCTGGAAGGACTGGGAGCTTTCATTATTGGGCGTAGGTGGTGCGTGCTTGTCGCTGAGCTTCATCGTGCTTGGCACATATACGAGTAAGCGCTGCAGAAAACCGATCAACGCCATTGCCTATATATCCGTCATTGTATTGCTGGCCCTGGTCGTCATCGATCACGTCATATTCGCAAAGAATATGGATACCGCTGCCTCGCATGAGTGGCTGGATGCATGGCTTGTCACGTCACTCGCCTTAATGATCATTACGCGCATGCTGGGCGGCACACTGATTCGCCGGCTGGACGCATGGATTCATCGCAAAGAGGGAGGCGCACCACATATACGGCGAATAGTGATCGCTGGTGAAGCGCATTACCTCGATAAATGGCTGCAAGAAAATACCCTCCCGGCAAGCGACTACGCGCTCACTGCGACATTCGCTATGGACGGCGCGGATATGCAGACGATAGGTGGCATGTTGGTATTGAGGGATTTCGACACTCTGGTTCATATGGCACGGGATCACTGCTTCGACGAATTGTGGTTGGCACTCCCGTTATCGAAGGAAGAGGAAATACGCCGTTACGTCATGTCGCTGCAGCATCACTTTGTCGATATACGGTTAATTTCGGATGCGCAGGAACTGCCCCTATTCAATCCGTCGGCGACGACTATGGGGGGGATTTCGTTCATCGATCTGGTTACATCGCCAGAGCGCGACGAATCTACATGGCTAAAGCCATTGTTCGATCGTTCTTTCGCACTGATAACCCTATTGTTGTTGTCGCCTCTGATGTTGGCCATTGCGTTCTTGGTGAAGCTCACATCATCCGGACCAGTGTTTTTTCGCCAGCGTCGTAAAGGAGTGGATGGTCGCGAATTCACTATCCTCAAGTTTCGTTCGATGCGGGTGCATATCGAGACTGCTGGAAAGCTGACACAGGCAGGTAAAAATGATCCGCGGGTGACGCCTGTTGGTCGCTATCTGCGCAAATCCAGCCTGGATGAGCTGCCGCAATTCATCAATGTACTTCTCGGACAGATGTCCGTTGTCGGTCCGCGGCCGCATGCTCTTGAGCACGACGATTTCTACATGCGCCTGATCGACGGCTACATGTATCGCTACCGCATCAAGCCCGGTATCACCGGATGGGCACAGGTGAACGGCATGCGCGGCGAAACGGCCAAGGTCGAGTCGATGGCGCGACGCGTAGCACTGGATCTTTTCTACATTCAACACTGGTCGTTCTGGCTGGATTTGAAGATCGTGACGATGACGGTCTTCAAAGGTTTTACCGGCAGGAACGCGTACTGATGCATGGAGCAGCGATGAACGTTGTACTCGTGGCCCGTTATCTACCGGTCAATTCGCGAAGATGTGTGCGTGGACTGATCGGCATGCTGGCGGTTCTATGGCTTGCAGGGTGTGCAATGGCGCCCGGCATGCGCGCTAGTGCCGGATCGAATATGCCGGCAGTTACGCCAATCACACCAGGATTGATCGCGGCGCAGGAGCAGTCTACGACAGTGGCGTCGAATGAACTCCTGACCACATTCGCGAATCCGTCAACGGACTATCGGATTGGCGCAGCTGATGTGTTGGCGATCGGTGTGCTGAATCATCCGGAACTGGTTCCACCTGATGCGTCGGGTTCACGTGAAGGAGGCGAGCAGCCCTTTGGTTTCGTGGTGGATGCGGCAGGTAATCTGGATTATCCATATGTCGGGAAACTAGCCGTTGCCGGAAAAAGCGTGGATCAAGTACGCAGCGAACTGAGCACGATGCTCGCGCGCTATATCCAGCAGCCGCAGCCGAGCGTGCGCATTACAGGTTTCCGCAGTCAGCGCGTCTATGTAGACGGCGCCGTGCACAGTCCCGGCAGTCGAGTCATGACGGATGTGCCGATGACGTTGGCGCTGGCACTGGCCGAGTCGGGCGGGATCGCACCGAACGGCGATGCCAGTCACGTATCGATTCAACACCAAGGGCACATTTACCACGTAGACCTGCCCGCATTGGCAAATGCCGGTAACGGTGCAGAAAGTCTGTATCTACATGACCAGGATCGCGTGCAAGTTCGCGATCGTATCGACCATCCCGTCTTTGTCGCGGGGGAGGTCGGTCAGCCGAAACCCGTGCCTATGCGCGATGGCAGTCTGACCTTGGGCGATGCCCTGGCACAGGCAGGTTCGATGAGCCAGGTCGGCAGCAATCCACGTGGCGTTTATGTCGTTCGCTTGGAAGGTCGAGCCGCGACGCCGTTGGTTTTTCAACTCGATGCAAAGTCCCCGGCTGGCCTTGCGCTCGCTGGGCGATTTCCGCTGCGTCCAAATGATCTGGTCTATGTCGAGACGGCGGGTCTGATGCGCTGGAATCGCGTGATGAATCTGCTGCTGTCCAGTTCGATATCGCTTTACAACACACAGCGCGCGGTGGACGGACCATGATTCAGCGCGTGCTTTTTGTTTGCGTCGGTAATCTCTGTCGCAGCCCTATGGCAGAAGGCATGTTGCGACATGCGATGCCCATGCTCACGGTGGCATCGGCCGGCGTGCACGCGCGCTCGGGCATGCATGCCGATTCCATGGCGGTGGCGGTCATGCAGGAGCATGGCATCGATATAAGTGCACATCGCTCGAAAGCATTGACAGGGTCAATGTGTGCTCGCAACGACATGTTGCTGGTGATGGATCGAAGGTTGAGGGAAAAGATTGCCGATCACTATCCGGATCAACGCGGCAAGATTCATGTGCTCGCTGATGCAGGTATACCCGATCCCTATCGTCAATCCGACGAAGCCTTCGCCGATTGTTATGCACGTATCGACGCCGCCATGCAGACATGGTTACCACGTCTTTATGCACTGGGCGCCTCATCTGCACGAGCTGTTTCATGAATATGGAAAATCAACCCAAGGCACGACGCGATACGTCGACGCACGCGATTGACCTGATTGGCTTGCTCGATGTGTTGTGGCGTGCATGGCGACTGATTGCAATCACCACCACAGCCATATTTGGTTTGGGTGTGTGCTACGCGTGGCTGGCGACCCCGGTTTACGAATCGGATCTGCTCGTGCAGATAGAGAATAGCGGTGACAACGCGGGCACGGAGTTGCTCGGCAGCTTATCTTCGTTTCTTGGGGTGAAATCCAGTGATGATGCTGAAATAGAAATTTTGCGCTCGCGTCGGGTGATTGGTGCCGCGGTCGACCAGACCCATTACGACATCCTGGCTGAGCCTTCGCGGTTTCCCATTATGGGAAATTTGATCGCACGTGGGCGCAGCGATTTGTCCGAGCCTGGCTTGTTCGGATTTGGCGGTTACGCCTGGGGCGGCGAATCCATTGAGTTAGATCGTTTCCAAGCGCCGGCGGCGCTGTATGACGAACCTTTTTCACTGGTGGTTCTCGGTGATGGGCGTTATCACTTTTATCGCGTATCGCTGTTCGGTATGGCAAGCGACTATGTCGGCCAGGTCGGCGAAACGGCACACGTAAAAACGGATGCAGGCGAGGTCATTCTCAATGTAAAAGCCATTCACGCATTACCGGGGACGCACTTCAAACTGCGCCGGTTATCGCGGCAGCTGACTGTCGCCGATTTGCAGCAGCATCTGGGTGTGATCGATAAAGCCAAGGAAGCTGGAATTATCGCCGTATCGCTGCAGAGTACGCGGCCACAGCGCGCTACGGCATTGCTCAAGTCATTGGGCGAATCGTATGTACGCCAGAATAGCGAGCAGAAATCGGAAGAAGCAGAAAAGTCATTGACGTTTCTTGAGCAACAATTACCAGCACTCAAGAGCGAACTGCGTGTTTCGGAAGATGCCCTGCTCAAGTATCGGGACGAACATGGCGCGGTTGATCTGAGTGAGAGCGCGAAGCTAAGCATGGGGCAAGCGGCGGCCTTGCAAACGCGCATCAGTCTGCTTGAACAGGATCGCCAGGCAAAGCTTCAGCAATTCACGCGGGTGCACCCAGCTGTTGTCGCCATCGACAGCCAAGTGGCGCTACTCAAGCGCGAGATGCAGGGTTTGGATGCGCAAATAAAAATCTTGCCACGTACCGAGCAGGATGTCATGCGACTCACGCGTGATGTGCGAGTCAACACCGACTTGTACGTTGCCATGCTCAACAGCATGCAGCAACTACGACTATTGCGTGCTGGCAAGGTCGGGAATGTGCGCATTGTCGATAATGCCGAACTGCCGGAGCAGCCCATCAAGCCGCGTCGCGCACTGGTTGTGCTCGGATCGCTACTTTTAGGCATGTTCGCTGGCATCTGCATCGCGTTGCTGCGCAGCCTGTGGAAGGGGGCGGTGACTGATCCGCGTGATATCGAGCAACTGCTGGATACGGCGGTACAAGCAACGGTCCCCGTCAGTAAGCAGCAAGCGCGCAGCGATCGGTTGAGCTTGCGACACTTGCGGATGGGCACTGCGAGCCGAGTGCCCGTGGCGCTAAGCCATCCGCAGGAGCCGGCCGTAGAAAGCTTGCGCGGTTTGAGTATTGCTGTGCAGCTACGCATCTTCGATGCGCGCAATGCGCTAGTGCTGTTCACCAGCCCGACACAGGGCATCGGCAAATCATTCGTCACGGCGAATTTGGCGGTACTACTTGCCAAAGCAGGGCGACGCGTATTGCTGATCGATGGCGACTTGCGTAAGGGTGCGTTGCATCGCGCTTTCGGAGCAAGCGAGAGTCGTGGCTTCGCTACCCTGCTACAGGGTAAATCGTCACTGAGCGAGGTCGTGCAACCGACAGGTATCGCCGGGCTCGACCTCCTGTCGACAGGTGCCAAGCCGGCGAATCCGACCGAATTGTTGCAGGACTCAAGGTTGGGTGGTTGTCTGGCCGAAGCACTGGCGAACTACGACATCACGTTGATCGATACGGCGCCACTGCTACCGGTGGCTGACACCATGCTGCTCGCCAAACAGGCCGGCACGGTCTACGCCGTGGCGCGATACGGTGTGACCAGCGAAGGTGAATTGATCGAAACGCGCGCGCGCTTGGCGCGTGCGGGCATCGAGTTTGACGGAGTGGTACTCAATGGCGTGCTGCCGAGCCTGCATGGTTCGCAGTATGGCCAATACGGCTACGCCAGCTATGTAAGTCCGATGACCGACGGCGATCTATCGGCCAATGGGAAACCTGCATGAAGCAACGCATGAATAACCTGCACGGCGCGGAGCGCCCCCGCCGAGTCATTACGTTTGGTACGTTCGATGTGTTGCACATGGGGCACCTCCGTTTGCTCGAGCGTGCCAGCTCCTTGGGTTATGAGCTGATCGTAGGCATCTCCACCGACGCACTGAATTTCAGCAAGAAGCAACGCTATCCCATTTATAGCGAAAAGGACCGTGCGGTCCTGATTGCCGGGATGCGTTGTGTCGATGAAGTATTCATGGAGGAGTCGCTTGAACTGAAGCGCGACTACATCATTCAGCACAAGGCTGATGTGCTTGTGATGGGCGACGATTGGCAGGGTCGCTTCGACTATTGCAAGGATCTCTGCGTAGTCGTTTATCTGGAGCGAACGCCATCGATCTCCACTACCGAAATCATCGAAGTCATTCGGCAG
>JBARCX010000007.1:0-9697 GCA_049794535.1 Rhodanobacter sp. | reverse complement strand
CGGGATGCCTGCGTCCGCCTCACGCAGAAAGCCGATGATCTGTTCTTCGGTAAACCGCTTTTTCACGTCCAATCTCCTTCGGTTGGGGGATTGGACTCCAAATCGGTACGCTACTCAAAACCGGGGGGACGTCGGGTGCCACTAAATCCGAAATCAGGAGTGTGCTGGCTTTTGACCTAAGCTTCCTGGCCAGTCGTACGGTACAGCCGCGTATCGCACCGTTTGCAGAAATGCACACGACCAATAAAGGCCTGCTTTGCGGGACGGAGGCCCAGGTCGAGAAAGGTTTTCTTCACGACGACGAAGCTGCCTAAGTGGTTCGACTCGCATTTAGCGCAACGGGGGCCTGTGGGTGTCCGTGCTTGGGGCTGGCAATTCAGATAGCCGACAACATCGGGAAGCGAGTTATAGAGGACCACGGCTTCACTGGAAGACCGGGCTTGCTTCCAATCTAACCTAAGACAAAAGGCCACAAACAGAGCGATACCACCATAAATAATATAGATGAACGTATAGAAATCCACGCTTATATCCCCTGTAGCGCTAAAGATCGTCAGTGTATCGGCGGCCCTACGTGCACCTAAAGACTTTAGTTAGTCTGCTGATCCACACCACACTTGAACTGATGAATGACTGCTCCGGGTCGAATGCTGACCTTGTCGGCAAAACGGTATCGGGTGGTGAGGTCATCAACGAATATCGGCAACGTGATCAGCGAGCGTCGGTCTCTTGATTACGATGCGCCGGTGTATGCACCTCTTCGTCTAATGCCGTAGTTATCGACGCAAAGCGGCATTTTCGACTTAAGATCAAGCCGCTGTTGCTTGAGATATAACTTAATTGCTTGGGATATAACTTTGTTGTCTGTGACAGAACTTTGCTCGCCGAGATACAACTTAATTATCCTTCTACACATCAAGCAGGCTAGGCAGCCGGGATCACTCTACGGTCACTGACTTGGCGAGATTGCGCGGCTGATCCACATCCGTGCCGCGCAGTACCGCGACGTGGTAGGCCAGCAGTTGCAGTGGAACGGTGAACACCGCGGGTGCAATGAAATCACCGCCACCATCGATGCGCAGAATCGTGCCGCGGGCAGTATTACCGTCCATGCTGGCAGAGCCATCGGCAAACACGATCAGTTCACCGCCACGTGCCCGCACTTCCTGCAGGTTGGATTTCAGCTTATCCAGCAGCGGGCCATTGGGCGCTACCGCCACCACCGGCATATCTTCATCCACCAGGGCCAGCGGGCCATGCTTCAACTCACCCGCGGGATAAGCCTCAGCGTGGATGTAAGAAATTTCCTTGAGCTTGAGTGAGCCCTCCAGAGCCACCGGATACTGCGCACCACGGCCGAGGAATAGCGCGTGCTGGTGATGGATGAAGCGCGCCGACAATTCGATGATCTGCGGCTCCAGCTTGAGTGCCGCTTCGATCGCAGATGGCAGGTGCTGTAGCTGCGCGCACAGCTCGAGGTAACGTGCATTGTCCAGCCCGCGCTGCTTTGCCAGCTGCAAGGTCAACAGTGCGAGGGCTGCGAGCTGGGTGGTAAACGCCTTGGTCGAAGCCACACCAATCTCAGGGCCTGCACGGGTCATCAGCTTGAGATCAGCCTCACGCACAACCGAGGATTCGGGCACATTGCAGATCGCCAGTGTGCCGAGATAACCGCGGCGGCGCGACTCACGCATCGCGGCCAGCGTATCGGCGGTTTCACCGGACTGCGAGATCGCCACGAACAGCGTGTCGTCCGACACCACTGCTTCGCGATAGCGGTATTCGCTGGCCACCTCCACGCTCACTGGCAAGCGTGCGTATTCCTCGATCCAGTACTTGGCAACCAGACCGGCGTGATAACTGGTGCCACACGCAATGATGTGTACGCCACGCGCTTTCGCCAACAGGTCATCGCCACCCGCACCGAAGATGTTTGGCAGTACACCGTGCGAGCCGATGCGAGCCTCCAGCGTGTCAGCGATGGCGCGCGGCTGCTCGAAGATTTCTTTTTGCATGTAGTGCCGGTACTCACCACGCTCTACCGCATCAGTGGTCAGTTCGCTCTCATGCACAGCTCGCTGAACCGGCTGACCATCCAGGCCAACCACCAGCACGCTGTCGCGGGTGATCTCGACAACATCGTCTTCGTCGAGATAAATCATCTTGTTGGTGACTTGAATCAGCGCCTGAGCATCGGAGCCGAGGAAGTGCTCACCGATACCCACGCCAACCAGCAGCGGTGCGCCGCGCCGTGCACCAACTACATGCCCAGGCTCGTCGCGGCTAATCACTGCAATCGCGTAGGCACCTTCCAGATCACGCACAGTGGCTAGCACCGCATCACGCAAGCCGAGGCCCGTGGCCACGCGCTCGTTGATCAAAGCGGCCATCACCTCGGTATCGGTTTCAGAGGTGAACACGTGGCCGCGTGTCTGCAAGTCGGCACGCAGTTCGGCATAATTTTCGATAATGCCGTTATGTACCAGCGCAACCTTGCCAGCGATGTGTGGATGGGCGTTCGCTTCGTTCGGCACGCCATGGGTAGCCCAGCGCGTGTGTGCAATGCCGGTCCCGCCAGGGAATGGATTCGCCAGATACAGCGATTCCATCTCACGCACCTTGCCCTTGGCACGTACACGCTGGATCTGTCCCGCTTCCAGCACAGCTAGCCCAGCGGAATCGTAACCACGATATTCCAACGCCTTCAGACCGGCGATCAGCAATGGCGCTACATCACGCTGGGCAGCGGCGGCAACGATTCCACACATGGGCCTGCATTCCTTACGTCGAGCGCGAAGCCGGCGGCTCCGTCGCGAGCCGCGACTTTGCCGGACTGCCGTTTCCACAAGCTTTCACACGCGAAATAAAGAGTATTGAGAGAGATAGTGAGAGTAAGCCTCAAGTAAGCATTGACGCGTCTCTCACTCCCCTTCACTCGTTACTCGCTTCAATGCACCTTGCGACGCAGATAATTCAGCAAGTCGATACGGGTAATCAGGCCGAGGAACTGCTCGCCATCGACCACGATCGCCACATGGCCAAGCTCGAACACGGGCAGCAACGCCTCGATCGGCGAGCGCACGTCGAGCATGTTCAGATTGCTGATCATGGCGGTGGCTACGCTGTCGCGGAAGCGTACCTCGTCGGCATGTACATGCATCAGCACATCCGATTCGTCGAGGATACCGACCAATTTCGTCCCGTCCATCACCGGCAGCTGCGACACGTCGTACAGTTTCATACGGGTGTAAGCGGTCATCAACAACTCGTTCGGACCCACCACCACCGTGTCGCGTTGCGCGAACGGGCGCAGCAACAAATCGCGCAAATCGCCATGTGGCTCACGCTCAAGGAAGCCGTTATCCAGCATCCAATAGTCGTTGTACATCTTGGACAAATACTTGTTGCCGGTATCGCAAACCAGCGTCACCACGCGCTTGGGCGCTGTCTGTTCGCGGCAGTACTTCAACGCTGCTGCGACGAGAGTGCCGGTGGACGAACCACCCAGCACGCCCTCTTTCGCTAGCAGTTCGCGTGCGGTGAGGAAGCTCTCCTTGTCGGAGATCGCATAAGCCTTCTTTACGCGCGAGAAGTCGCTGATCGTCGGCAGGAAATCCTCACCAATACCTTCCACCATCCAGCTCGCCGACTTGGTCGAGAGCGTACCCTCGTTGATGTACTGCGTGAGAATCGAGCCGACCGGGTCAGCCAGCACGATCTCGGTATTCGGCGAATGCGTGGCGAAGTACTGCGACAAACCCGTCATGGTGCCGGAAGAGCCGCAACCGACGACGATAGCGTCGACCTTGCCATCCATCTGCTCGAGAATTTCCGGTCCGGTGGTCGCGATATGCGCGGCCGGATTATCCGGATTGCCAAACTGGTTGATGAAGTACGCGCCAGGCGTCTCGCGCGCAATGCGCTCAGCCATGTCCTGGTAGTACTCAGGGTGGCCCTTGGCCACATCGGAGCGCGTCAGTACCACCTCGGCGCCCATCGCCTTGAGGTTGAAGATCTTTTCGCGACTCATCTTGTCCGGAACCACCAGAATCAGCCGGTAGCCCTTCTGCTGCGCGACCAATGCCAGGCCAAGACCGGTATTACCGGCCGTGCCCTCGACCAGGGTCGCACCCGGCTTGATCTTGCCGGCCTTTTCGGCGCCTTCGATCATCGACAACCCGATGCGATCCTTGATCGAACCGCCGGGATTGGCGCTCTCCAGCTTGAGGAACAACCCGCACAACCCAGTATCCAGGCGCTGTGCGCGCACCATGGGGGTACGTCCGATCAGTTCGAGGACACTTTCATGGACCGACATGGGAGCTCCGTAGCAGGGTGTCGGAAGACGCAGCGCGACGATCCGATATGGCTGAACATAATAACCGACCTGCCGTTCTAGCTGCCCAGAGCTAGCTGTTAAAAACAGCGCGGCCCCGGTGGTGCTTCCGTTTGGGAAGACCCCGGGGCCGCTTCATGTGGAAACAAGCAGCTCAGTTAATGCTGTGCTTGCTGTCTACCGGCATGCGTTGAGTCCCATATGCGTTGCAGCTCATCCTTCGCATGAAGCTTCTCTCTCTTCATGGTGCCCAGGGTGACATCGTCAATGGGAAGACTGCCGGTGACGGCGTCATGCACTTTACTGTCGAGTTTCTGATGCTTTTGATAGAGCCGACGGAAGTTCGCATCGGCTCTCTTCAAGGCTTCGACTTCTTCACGCTGCTGGTTTTCAAACATGATTCAACCTCCTCACGACAGGACGGCAGACGCGTGACCGGCACGTCTATGAACGGAAAATGCACACACGCGCCCGCACCCGTACCGACATGGCGGAAACAGGTGATTGGAGAGGTATGGGTAGGCGCATGATTCTGGTCAGTGACCCATGGGATGAATACCCCATGGGAACTTGACCCTACTCCTCCGCTACGGGGGGCACAAGCGCCCTACGACAGGCCGCGCCGTAGCGCGACCTGCCGTGAAAAACCCGTAAAAACCGTGGGTTGCTGATGCAACCGCACCGTTTCGTCCCAGACGGCTTGACTTAGGGATTACCGCCCTGCCCGCTGGTCTTGTTGGCATTGTTTTGCATCTGCGAACGCATGGCACGAGCGGCCTCGGCAGCTAGATCAGCCTCACGTTTGGCGGCCTTCGCCACCCGGCTCTGTGCAGCCGCGAGTTTCTTCGCACGATCGGCTTCGGCACGCGCCTGATCAGCCTGGTTGGCGGCTTCAGCACCCTGCTGCTGCAAACGGGCGGCCTCTTCCTGCGCCATCTGGTATTGCATGCGCTGGAATTCCAATTCGCGACGAGCCGCGTCGGCATCGATCCGGCTGCGTTCAAGCTGCAGCTGATCGTGCTCACGATCAAGCTGGGTCAGCTTGGTCTGTGCATCCTGCAACTGTGCAGCGGCCTTGGCCGTGTCCACTCGACGCTCAGCGATGTAGAGCGCATGCGGGCGATCACGTGATTTTGCTGCCGCCAGCTGGGAAATCGCATCGCGAGCCAGTGACTGCTCCGCCTGGGCGTAAATGCCCAAGGTCGGATCATTCGCCAGCTGGCTCAGGCTGTTATTCAACCGCGCCAGATCGAGATCATCATTGCGGGAGGCTTGCGCCGTACCGCTGGCAGCCAGTGCCAGCAACAGGGCAGCAAGTGTGGCATTCAGGCGCTTCATGGCTGACCTCCCTGGGATGACTGGGCAGGAACAGGAACGGTCTGGAAGCCCTCGCCTGAAGGCGGTGCCGACAGCGTCGAAGACGACGGTGCAGGCATATCCTGCGTGGGCGCTTGCTGCGGCAGGGCCGTCGACGTCGAGGATGCCGACGCCGGAGCACCGCCATCCTGTACTTGTTGTGCTTGCTGCTGTTGTTGCGCGGCGGCGAGCTGCGCCTGCTCCTGGGCCGCCTGCTGCTGAGCCTCAGCGGTGGCTTCCTGGTTCTGCGAACGCAGCTGGTCGTTTTCTTGCACCTTCGACTGGATCTGCGACCGCGCGACGCCTAGCAGCGCCTTGGTTCGCGCCAAATTGGCATCCGCGCGTGATTCATCAGCAAAATCAGCCGCCTGCGCGTATTTGCGACTGGCCATCGCCACTTGGGCCTGCTGGAAGCGGTCCTGCGCAAAACCCAGGTCGACCGGATCGTAGTCAGCCGCACCTGCATCGCGGGCCGCCTGCAATTGAGCCTGCGCCTGATTCATGGCGCTATCCGGCGGCGGCACGCTGGCACAGCCACCCAGGCTCAGCGCCAAAGCCATCGCCAGCAGGGAAACAACCGCACGCCTACGCCGCTGGCGTTCGTGCAGCGGGAAAAATATGTGCACCATCACTCATTCCTCGCGGAGTGTCACCGCGTATTGTGGACAGGCATAATCCATGATTGCAACGCGTACAAACAGGGGTCACAGGTGGATATCGGTTACTTCCTCAAGCTTATGGTGGACAAGGGCGCGTCGGACATGTTCCTGACGACCGGCGCTCCAGTGAACATCAAGGTCGAGGGCAAGCTCTACCCACTGGGCAATACAGGTCTGCCCAGCGGCATGGTCAAGAAGATTGCCTACTCCCTGATGGACGAGGGCCAGGTACCGCAATTCGAACGCGACCTGGAACTGAACATGGCGCTGGCGGTGAAGGAGGCTGGCCGCTTCCGCATTAACGTGTTCAAGCAACGCGGCGAGATCGGCATGGTGATCCGTGCGATCAAAAGCGAGATCCCCAGCATCGACCAGCTCCAGCTGCCACCGATCTTCCGTGAGCTGATCATGGAGCCGCGCGGCCTGATCCTGGTCGTCGGCGCCACCGGCTCGGGTAAGTCGACCACGCTGGCAGCGATGATCGACCAGCGCAACTCCAACTCCTCAGGACACATCCTCACCATTGAGGATCCGATCGAGTACCTGCATCGCCACAAGAAATCGATCGTCAATCAGCGCGAGGTGGGGCTGGATACGCACAGCTACCACGAGGCGCTGAAGAACGCGATGCGCGAAGCGCCCGACGTGATCATGATCGGTGAGATCCGCGACACCGACACCATGGAGGCCGCTATCGCCTTCTCCGAGACCGGTCACCTGTGCCTGGCTACGCTGCACTCGAACAACGCCGACCAGACGTTGGAGCGCATCCTGAACTTCTTCCCCGAATCGGCGCATAAGAACGTGCTGATGAACCTCGCGCTGAACTTGCGCGCAGTGATCAGCCAGCGTCTGGTGATCGGCAAGGACGGTCGTCGATTGCCAGCCACCGAGGTGTTGCTCAACACCCCGTTCATTCGCGACATGATCCGCCGTGGCCAGATCCACGAGGTCAAGGAAGCCATGGATCGCAGCCTGCAGGACGGCATGCAGACGTTCGACCAGTCGCTGTACAAGCTCTACCGGAGCGGCCGTATCGAATTGGACGAAGCGCTTAGCAAGGCGGATTCGCGCGACGGCCTGGCACTGAAGATTCGGCTATCCGACAGCGGTGGTAACACCGAGAACACCGAACTGGCTGGCAACGATCCGTACGGGCTGGGCTTCTAATCATCAGGCTCACCCCGCCTCCCATCGCCCGCGTGTAAGCCACGGGGCGATGATTAGTGTCAGCACGTATTAGTGCGCCGGCGCCGGTGCATCCGGCTGTACTTCCGGTGCTGCATGCTGGAATGCCTCCAGCTCGCCACAGGCGGCATGAATACGCTGGATCGTCGGGTAATCCTCTAACGGGATACCCCAACGCAGTGCGTTATAGCACTGCGGTATCAGGCAGGCATCGGCCAACCCAGGCGTATCGCCATGGCAATAACGACCGGTTTCCGCACTGCCCGACAGCATCGCCTCGAGCGCATTGAAACCCGTAGTGATCCAATGGCGCGACCATGCCGTGCGCTGCGTTTCCTCGGCATCGAACTGCGCTCCCAGGCGCTGCAACACCCGCAGATTGCCCAGGGGATGGATATCGCAGGCCACCACCTGTGCCAGTGCCCGCACGCGGGCGCGTGCTAACGCATCGGTTGGCAACAGCGCTGGCTGCGGGTGGGTTTCGTCCAGGTACTCCATGATCGCTAGCGACTGGGTCAACACGCGGTCACCGTCGAGCAGGCTCGGAACCAGCTCTTGCGGGTTCATTCCGGCATAGCCCGGCGCGTGTTGCTCGCCGCCGTCACGCACCAAGTGCACGGGCCGGCTCTCGTAAGACAAACCCTTGAGGTTCAATGCGATGCGCACGCGATAGGCGGCGCTCGAGCGCCAGTAACCATAAAGCACAAGGTCAGAAGCCATCGCCGTTTTCCTGATCGAAAGTGATCAGTGTAAGCCAGCGGTGCGGAGAGGCTGTCTCAACCCGCGCCGTTTGCATCACCGACGGGCGGGCAGGACAATGCACGGTTCCGGCCATCCTGGCTGCCCTTTTCGAACCACGGGAGTTTCCACGTGACTGTCACCCGCATGAGCGACCTTGACCTGCGCGGTAAGCGCGTGCTGATCCGTGAAGACCTGAACGTCCCTATCGAGAACGGTCGGATTACCTCCACCCAGCGCCTCGACGCAGCCTTGCCGACGATCAAGACCGCCCGTGATGCTGGCGCGAAGGTATTGGTGCTATCGCACCTGGGCCGCCCGAAGGAAGGTCAGTTCGATGCCGAGTCGTCGCTGGCACCGGTCGCCGAGTGGCTGGGCGAAAAGCTGGGCAAGCCGGTACGACTGGTCGCCAATTACCTCAACGGCGTCGAGGTGGCCGACGGCGAAGTCGTGGTGCTCGAAAACTGCCGTATGAACATCGGCGAATGCAAGGACAACGAAGCGCTGGCACAGAAATACGCCGCGCTATGCGACATCTTCGTGATGGATGCCTTCGGCACCGCGCACCGCGCGCAGGCATCCACCCATGGCGTGATCAAGTTTGCCCCCATTGCCGCCGCCGGCCCGCTGCTGTCGGCAGAGCTCGACGCGCTGGGCAAGGCGCTGGAGCATCCGGCCCACCCGCTACTGGCCATCGTGGCTGGTTCCAAGGTCTCGACCAAGCTGACCCTGCTCGACAACCTGATCGGCAAGGTCGATCAGTTGATCGTCGGCGGCGGCATCGCCAACACATTTATCGCCGCCATGGGCCATTCCATCGGCAATTCGCTCTACGAGCCGGATCTGATCGACGCAGCGAAGAAGGTACTCGCCGACGCCAAGCGTCGCGGCGCCCAAGTGCCGATGCCGATCGACGTGGTCGTGGCGCCCGAGTTCTCCGCACACGCGCCAGCCACGGTCAAGCCGGTCGACCAGGTGAATGACGACGAGATGATTCTCGACATCGGGCCGGAGACAGCCAAGCTCTACGCCGAGCTGATCGCCAACGCCGGCACCGTGGTCTGGAACGGCCCGGTCGGCGTGTTCGAATTCGATGCATTCGGCAAAGGCACCGAAACACTGGCGCATGCCGTCGCCGCGTCGAAGGCATTCTCGATTGCCGGTGGTGGCGACACACTGGCTGCCGTCGACAAGTACGGCGTTGCCGACAAGGTGTCCTACATCTCCACCGGTGGTGGCGCCTTCCTCGAGTTTCTCGAAGGCAAAGAACTGCCGGCAGTCACCGCCCTCAAGGCACGCACTACCAAGTAAGCGCGCCGCAAAATAAAAGGCTCCTCGATGCTCTGCCTGTTCGACCTTGATGGCACCCTGATCGATTCCGAATTGGGCATCACTGCCTGCATCCGGCACGCACTCGTAA
>JBARCX010000006.1:0-11744 GCA_049794535.1 Rhodanobacter sp. | reverse complement strand
GCATCAGCCGAGCAACACTCGATTCATCCGCTGCACAAACGCCGACGGGTCAGGCAGCGGTGCACCAGCGGCGATTTCAGCCTGCTCCAGCAACAGCGTGGCTAGATCCTTGGCTTTGGCTTCGTCGCTTTCTGCTTCCACACGCTTGAGCAACGCATGCTGCGGATTGATTTCCAGCGTCGGCTTGTTGTCGGGCATATCGTGGCCGGCTTCGCGTAGCAGACGAGCGAGATGCGGGGCCATTTCGTAATCGCTCAGAGCCAGGCACGACGGCGAATCGGTAAGGCGCGCAGACACGCGCACGTCACCCACGCGATCACCCAGCAGATCCTTGAGCTTCTTCAGCAACGGCTCGGCCGCCTTGCTGGCTTCCTCCTGCTGCTTCTTGCCGGCCTCGTCCAGCGGCAACTCGCCCTTGGCGACGTTCTTCAGCTTTTTACCGGCGTACTCGCTGAGGCTACCGAGCATCCACTCATCGATGCGATCCGACATCAGCAGCACTTCGACGCCCTTGGCTTTGAACGCCTCCAACTGCGGGCTACCGATCGCGGCGGCATAGCTGTCAGCGGTGATGTACCAGATGGTGTCCTGGTCCAGCGGCATGCGACCGATGTAATCGTCAAACGACACGTTCTGCGTGTTGCCTTCACCTTTGGTCGAGGCAAAGCGCAGCAGCTTGGCGATGCGCTCGCGGTTGTTCGCATCCTCGCTGACACCTTCTTTCAGCGTATTGCCGAACGCCTTATAAAACGTGTCGAACTTCTCCGGCTCGTCCTTCGCCAGCTTCTCGATCAGGTCGAGCACGCGCTTCACACAGGCGGCCTTGATGCGGTCGAGCTGACGGTTCTTCTGCAAGAGTTCGCGGCTAACGTTGAGCGGCAGATCATCTGCATCGACCACGCCACGCACGAAGCGCAGGTAGTTCGGCAGCAGTTCTTCGGCGGCGTCCATGATGAAAACGCGCTTGATGTAGAGCTTGAGTCCCTTACGCTCGTCGCGACCGCCCATCATCAGGTCGAATGGCGGTTGCGATGGCAGGTACAACAAGGTGGTGAAGCTCTGGCTGCCTTCAACGCGGTTATGTGTCCAGGCCAATGCATCGTTGAAATCGTGGCCGAGCGACTTGTAGAAGCTCTGGTAATCCTCATCGGAAATCTCGGACTTCGGCTTGGTCCACAGCGCCGAGGCCGCATTGACGGTTTCGAACTCGTCGGTCGGCTTGTCGTCCTTCTCGGTCGGCATGCGGATTGGGAATGCCACATGATCGGAGTAACGAGTGATCAGCGAGCGCAACTGCCAGCGTTTGAGGAACTCGTCCTCGTCGGCTTTCAGATGCAGGATCACCGCGGTGCCGCGTTCGGCCAGGTCGACCTGCTCCAGCGAATACTCACCCTTGCCGTTGCTCTCCCACTTCACGCCTTCACCGACCGGCGCATCGGCGCGACGGGTCAGCACGGTGACCTTGTCGGCCACCACGAAGGCGGAATAGAAGCCCACGCCGAACTGGCCGATCAGCCGAGCATCAGCCTTCTGCTCGCCCGACATCGCTTCCAGGAAACGGCGCGTGCCGGAGCTGGCGATGGTGCCGATATTGGCGACCACTTCCTCACGCGTCATGCCAATACCGTTGTCACGCACAGTTACCGTACGCGCATCGGGATCCCAGCTCACATCGATATGCAGCTCGCCATCACCGGCCAGCAACTCCGGCTGGGCGATCGACTCGAAGCGCAGCTTGTCGCAAGCGTCAGAAGCGTTGGAGATCAACTCGCGCAGGAAGATCTCTTTATGCGAGTACAGCGAGTGGGTGACCAAGTGAAGTACCTGGGCAACTTCGGCTTCAAATTTGCGGGTTTCGGCGGGTGCGCTCATGAGTGGCGTTTCCAGACTTGTGTGATGTTTATGGCTCAAACGAGCATTCCGGCGAAGGCCGGAATCCTCGCGAATAGATCGCTCAAAAATAGAGCATGCGAAACACGCGTAGCACTGTTACGTGTCGCAGCCCCTGCCACCCCGGCCTTTGCCAGCGTGGCGGAATAGATTCAGCTGTGCGGTGAGGCGCTCTGTAGCGCAGCGATACGTTCTTCCAACGGCGGATGGCTCATGAACAGGCGTTTGAAGCCATCAGCCAGCGGGCCAGAGATACCGAACGCGGCCATCGTTTTGGGCAACGTGCTTTCGCCGTGGTTGCCCTGCAAACGCTGCAACGCCGAGATCATGGCGCCACGCCCGGCGAACTTCGCACCTGCCGCATCCGCACGAAACTCACGCCAGCGCGAGAACGCCGCCACGATCATTGAAGCGAACAGGCCGAACACAAGTTGCAGCACCAGCACCACCACGAAATAACCGATGCCACCACCGCCATCGCGATTATCGCGGCCACCGGACAGCCAGCTATCGACCAGCCGACCGACAATGCGCGCGGCCAGTATCACCAACGTGTTCAACACGCCCTGGATCAGGGTCAGCGTCACCATGTCGCCGTTGGCCACATGACCGATCTCGTGACCGAGCACGGCGGTGACCTGCTCGCGATCCATCTGCTGCAATAGGCCGGAACTGACCGCGACCAGCGAGCTGTTCTTGGTCATGCCGGTAGCGAACGCATTCATTTCAGGGGCGTCGTAGATCGCTACCTCGGGCATGCCGATGCCAGCGTTCTGCGCATGGCGGCGTACGGTATCCACCAGCCAGCGCTCGGTTTCGTTCTGCGGCTGCTCGATCACCCGTGCGCCGGTGGACATCTTGGCCATCCACTTCGACATGGCCAGCGAAATGAAGGCACCGCCCATACCAAAGACCGCGGCATAAGCAAGCAACCCCCCCATACCGCCATACCCATGAGCGGCCGCCATCTGATCGATGCCAAAGATGTGGCAAACGATGCTCAGCAGCAGCAAAACGGCGAGGTTGGTACCGATGAAAAGCGCTATACGGCGCATGGCTGTCTCTCAGGCAGTCACGAAAGAAAATACAGCATAAGCTGTTGCACAAGATTCGGGGCGTTACACCGCTGTTTCAAGGGTTACAGAGGATGTCAGCGTCCGGCGTTCACGTCCCGATGACGTGCACCTGCCCTCGCACTTCGTTGGGTAACCATGCATAGAATGCGCCCCATGAGCTACCGCGGACGCTTCGCCCCTTCACCGACCGGACAACTGCATTTCGGATCGCTGGTCGCCGCGGTCGGCAGTTGGCTGTGTGCACGGCATGCCCGGGGGGAGTGGTTGTTGCGCGTGGAAGATATCGACCCACCTCGCGAGATTCCCGGCTCGGCGCAGAGCATCCTCGCCGCATTGCCGGCCTTCGGATTGATCGCGGATGCGCCGCCGCTATGGCAATCGCGACGCATCGCGGCGTATGACGCGGCGTTTGCACAATTGCGTGAGGCCGAGCAGGTGTTCCCATGCTGGTGCAGCCGCGCGCAGCTAGCTGCTAACAACGGCATGCATCGCGATGGGCAATGTACGGCAAAGATCGACTCGACTCGCGAACCCGCGTGGCGTTTGCGTACACCAGACGTGGTGATCGAATTCAATGATGCCCTGCAAGGGCCGCAGCGCCAGAACTTACGCGAGGACGTAGGTGATTTCGTCATCCGACGTGTCGAAGGTCTCTATTCCTACCAACTGGCCTGTGTGGTGGACGATGCCTTCCAAGGC
The DNA here is from genome assembly GCA_049794535.1 of Rhodanobacter sp. Classification (GTDB taxonomy): domain Bacteria; phylum Pseudomonadota; class Gammaproteobacteria; order Xanthomonadales; family Rhodanobacteraceae; genus JBARCX01. The sequence goes on along the minus strand of JBARCX010000006.1, from coordinate 8,079 downwards.
ATCAGCGAAGTCGTACGCGGCAACGACCTGCTCGACTCCACGCCACGACAGGTCTGGTTGCAACGACTATTGGGCCTGCCAACGCCCCATTACCTGCACCTGCCACTTGCGCTGGATGTAAGCGGCGCCAAGCTTTCGAAGTCCGAACGGGCGTATCCGGTCGATCCCACCGACCCGTTACCTGCGTTACGTCACGCACTGAATTTTCTCGACATGCCAATGTCGAACGCTGGCCATAACGTGACTGAATTGCTGATGCAGGCACAGGCACATTTCAATCCGGCACGTTTGCCGCATTGCAGCGATCGTTCCGCCACATAACCGGCTATAAAGAGGGTGATATCCGAATTCGTCGCATGCGCGGCGAGCGGTGTGCAGCACGTAGACGATTTGCCATGTTACGAAGGTATACGTGGTCGTTCCCTAGGTAGCAGCGACCAGTTCGAATGGATATCTACCGCACTCAAGGAGACAACGTATGACGCAGCGCACAGCATTGGTCACCGGCGGAACCGGTGGGATAGGAACCGCAATCGTGCGCTATCTGGCCAGACAGGGACATCGGGTTGCGACGAATTACCGTGATGCGGCGAAAGCCGAAGCCTGGCGACAACAGATGGCGGGTGAAGGCATCGAGGTATGCATGGTGCAGGGCGACGTTGTCGACCCGGCAGCCTGCCTATCGATGGTTCATGCGATCGAGAGCAAGTGTGGCCCGATCGACATTCTCATCAACAACGCGGGCATTACCCGTGACACCACCTTCCACAAGATGAGCTACGACCAGTGGATGGATGTGGTGAACACCAACTTGAACGCCTGCTTCAATGTCACCCGTCCGGTGATCGAGAGCATGCGCACTCGCAAGTGGGGACGCATCGTACAGATCAGCTCGATCAACGGCCTGAAGGGCCAGTACGGCCAGGCTAACTACGCCGCGGCCAAGGCCGGCATGCATGGCTTCACTATTTCACTGGCTCAGGAGAATGCCCGTTTTGGCATTACCGTGAATACGGTATCGCCGGGCTATGTCGGCACCGACATGGTGATGGCAGTGCCGGAGGAAGTCCGCGAAAAGATCATCGCGCAGATCCCGATCGGTCGCCTCGGCACGCCGGAGGAAATCGCCCATGCCGTGGCGTTCCTCACCACCGATGAAACCAGCTGGATCACCGGCACCAATCTGAAGATCAACGGTGGGCAGTACATGGGTTGGTAGTTGAGCTAGAAACTAGTGCTTAGGAGTGAGAAAAGAGAGACGAGCCTTACTCGTTTCTCACTCCTCTCAACTCGTTTCTAGATATTGCTCTTAGCCAACAGCTTCTCCATCACCTTGCCTACCGCCGCGAACGCAAACGCGCCGGTGACATGCGTCGCCGCACCCAATCCACCGCCGCAGGCGAGATTCAGCGCATCGCCGCCAGGTGGGCGATTGCCGCACACCGTGCCATCCGGCTGCGGGTACTGCACGTTCTGCAACGAATACACCGCCGAAACGCCAAAGTAGCGATCAGGGTTACGTGGAAAGCCGAAATCCGTGCGGAGCTTTTTGCGAATCAAGCTGAACATCGCGTCGTGCTCGGTGCGCGAGAGATCACGCACACGAATCTGAGTGGGATCCGTACGCCCACCGGCCGAACCCACACTGACAATCGGCAACTTGCGCCGGCGGCACCACGCGATCATCTCCAGCTTTACGCGGAAAGCATCGCAAGCATCCAGCACAATGTCGTAACCACGATCGAGCAATTCGTCCAACGTGGTTGGCGTCAAGAAACGTTCGATTGCCTCGAGCTGGATCGTCGGATTGATCGCTCGCGCACGCGCCGCAATCACACCGACCTTCGGCTTGCCGTACTCACCATCCAACGCGTGCAATTGGCGATTGGTGTTGGATACGCATACTTCGTCGGCATCAATCAGGGTGAGTCGCCCTACTCCGCTACGCGCCAGCGCCTCAGCAGCCCACGAACCGACACCACCGATACCGATGATGCAAACGTGACTGTGTGCCAGGCGCTCCACGCTGCCTGTACCGTAAAGGCGCTCAACACCCTGAAAACGCTCGGCGGGGAACGTCGATTCGCTCATGCCCTATCACCGACGGCCTGCTGCCGCTCGTACCGTTCGAAACACCTATCCACCATCCACCTCACACACGGCCTGTCATACGGCCGAAACATGGCATTTTATCCGCATCTTATGGATGGCAAGCAGACATGCCTGGGTTATTCTCGGATGACAACGTCAACGTCTCCGAGATAAAGCGCATGCGCTCTGCACTCCTGATCGTACTTGGCCTGGTTATCGGCATCATCGGCACCATTCCCGTCATGAACGCATTGAGCGAGCGCAATCCGCTACCCAAGGCCGTGATGGTGACGATGGGCTATCACATGAATCAGCTACACGGCGCGATCAAAGGGCAGCATTGCGATGCCGCGTTAAGTCTCGATCAACTGCAGCATATGCAGATGACTGCGGCAGACATCACCGCTGCCTTTCCTGATGCACCGCAGGGCTTCCTGGATGACGCCAACCACCTGCGCAGCACGCTGCAATCGGCCGCGCTATCCGCACCGGCTGACTGCCCCGCGCTGGCGGCTGCCATCAAGCCCGTGGGCGAAGCCTGCCAGACCTGCCATCACCAGTACCGCTGAGGCCGCAACGCAACGTGTTTTAGAGCTTTACCTTGCCGCTCAGCACCTGCCAGTACATCACCCAGTCACCCATCAGGCTGTACAGCGGATGGGTGAATGTGGCGGGGCGATTCTTCTCGTAGACGTAATGCCCGACCCAGGCAAAACCGTAGCCGGCAATCGGTGCCAGCCATAGCCATCGCATGTCGCCGCTGAAGGTGGCCCACAGCACGACGATGATCACCAGACTGCTGCCAGCGAAATGCATGCGCCGGCACATACGGTTGCTGTGCTCGCCCAAGTAGTACGGATAAAACTCACGAAAACTGGCGAAACCAGACATGCGTGCCTCCCCGTGAAACCGCACTACCAGCCTAGCCCGAATCCCAGGTGCTGCACATATATTTCGAGCTGAGGCTCAATGCTCGGGCAGCGGTATGAACTCATCCTCGTCGCCCACCACTTTGCCCATACGTTGCGCAATCCAGTCGGACTTGGCCTGCTCTATGCGCTCACGCGTACTGGCCACGAAGTTCCACCACACGTGTCGCTCGCCATCCAGCGGCGCACCACCGAACAGCATCAATCGGCTGGCCGCTTGAGCACGTAATGATGGCGACGAGGGCCCAGCCTGCACCGCCACCTGCCCGGCAGCGACATTCAGCCCATCCCACTCCACATTGCCTTCGATCACGTGGATGCCTCGCTCAACGTGTTCCACCGGTAACGCCAGCTCGGCGCCCGCCTCAAGCTGTGCTTCGATGAAAAACATCGGCGCGAATACTTTCACGGGCGACGCTTGGCCGTAGGCCGTCCCTGTGATCAGCACCAGCTCCACGCCGGGTTGGCGAATACGCGGTAATTCAGTGGACTCGTGGTGATGGAACTCCGGCGCTATCTCTGCGTGGTCCTGCGGCAATGCCACCCAGACTTGGATGCCATGTAGCCGTTGGCCATCGCGACGCGCATCCGGCGGCGTGCGCTCCGAATGCACAATGCCGCGACCCGAAGTCATCCAGTTCACTGCACCGGGCCGAATATCAGCCAAGCTACCCAGGCTATCGCGATGTCGGATGGTGCCGTCGAATAGCCAAGTCACGGTGGCGAGGCCAATGTGCGGATGGGGCCGCACGTCCATGCCCTTGCCGGGTGCAAACGTCGCTGGCCCCATGTGGTCGTAAAACACGAACGGCCCCACATGCCGCGCTTGTAGTACCGGCAGCATCCGGCGCACGGTAAAACCGTCGCCAAGATCGTGCAGGCGTCCATCGATCAACATCGGGGTCTGGTCCATCTCTAACTCCTTACACGCTTACCAAGCTCGCTGATATTGCACCGGAGCGGTTATTTCAGCACCTAGTTCCGTCGCCGCGCGACGTGGGAAATACGGGTCACGCAGACTCTCGCGGGCAATCAAAACGACATCGGCTGCACCTCCGGCGAGGATGCCATCGGCTTGCGCCGCCTCGGTGATCAGCCCCACCGCACCCGTTGCAACGCCTGCTTCGAGACGAATCTGTGCGGCAAATGGCACTTGGTAACCCGGTGCCAGCGGAATCCGTACATGCGGCACCAGCCCACCACTGGATACGTCGATCAGGTCCACGCCCAGCGACGTGACCTGCTGTGCCAGCCGTACGCTCTCCGCAGGTGACCAACCGGCCTCAGCACCATCACCCTTCGTCGCCCAATCAGTCGCCGAGATACGTAGCCACAGCGGTAATTCTGCCGGCCACACCTCGCGTACCGCAGCGATCACCTCACGCACCAAGCGTGTGCGGTTTTCGAAGCTGCCACCGTAGCCATCCGTGCGCTGGTTGCTCAAGGGCGAGAGGAATTGGTGCAACAGGTAACCGTGGGCGGCATGCAGCTCAATCAACTGGAAGCCGGCCGCCAACGCACGGATAGCAGCGGCGCGAAAATCCGCAATCACCTGCTGAATGCCGGCTTCGTCCAACGCCTGCGGGGTATGCCAGCCCGAATCGAACGGCAATGCCGACGGCGCCACGGTATGCCATGCCCCCTGCTCCGCAGCCAAGGCCCCACCGCCTTCCCATGGTCGCCGCGTACTGGCTTTACGCCCGGCATGCGCCAGTTGCACACCGGGTACCGCACCGTGCGCTGCGATAAAAGCGGCAATGGGCTGCCATGCTTCCGCCTGCTTATCGTTCCAAATACCGGTATCGCTTGGCGAAATACGCCCTTCTGCCGAGACAGCGGTGGCCTCGGCGATCACCACGGCTGCGCCGCCCACTGCGCGACTGCCCAGATGCACCAGATGCCAGTGGTCCGGCATGCCATGAGTGGCTGAGTACTGACACATCGGCGCCACCACGATGCGATTGCGCAAGGTGAGGCTGCGTTGGGTGAGCGGTTCAAACAACTTCATCGGGATAACCATGGCAGGATGGGAAGTGTCATAGATGCCGGCGCGACAAGCTGACTACAAGGCCCATTTAATCGAGAGACACCTAAATCAGGAACGATCTATATCCGTGCGACAAACGCAGCATCACTGTGCATTGATCCATTCCACCATGCTCGTAACAATGCTGGCCGGCGCCTTCATCCAACTGAAATGATCGGCGGGCTGGCCAGATAGATCCTCCGGCGTGATCATCCCTATCTGACGAGGGGCGCGCGGCATCTTGCCAAGCAACCAATCGAGCGAAGCCTTTGGCCCCAGCCAATCGTCACGCAGACGCAACGCGAGTAACGGCCGCTCCTGCAGCATCAGTGCCTGCTCCAAGTCCACATGAAGGCCCCCTGCTGCATAACGGCCACGACGACCGCTGCGTGCCCAATCCGCAATGACTCCGCGCGCCTCGTTACCACCAAAGCCAATGCGCCGCCCAGGCAGGTAACCCAGTAACGCTGCCAACACAGGGGCCAATACGTAGGCCGCACCAATCAAACCCGCACGATGGAACTGCCGCCAATAGGGCGAGCCGCTTGCTATCAACGCAATGCCCGCGAACTCCTGCGGATGCAGGCTGGCATACAGGCAAGCCAATTGACCGCCCAGGCTGTGCCCGCCCAACCGACAGGTCGCTTGCGGCCAGCACCCCTGCGCAACGGCCAGGCCAGCCGGCAAATCGTTACCGAGTAAATCGCGATACGCCCAATTACAACGGCGCCCGGCACGGCGATTGCTGGATCCAATACCCCGCCATTCGTGCAGGGCTACGGCCACGCCGCGCGCCGCCAGCGCCTCAGCCAACGGCAAATAATGCCGTGCTGGCACGCCCATCGCCGGCAGCCAATACAACAGATGCCGCGGCGGCTCCGCTGGCTCTAACAACAGCAATTCACTACGCGCCCCATCAGCGGCGACAACAGGTAACACGAGAGGCGTGATGGCCGGTGCTGCTGCGGGGGATGTCGTCTCAGTCATTACCGCAGGCTAGCGAATCCCTGTCATGGATACAAAAAGGCCGGCTTGCGCCGGCCTTTTCAAAAATAGGATCCCCATCCCCGTTATCAGGCCACCTGCACTTCGTCGGCCTGCAGGCCCTTCTGGCCGTTCACCACCTTGAAGCTCACCTTCTGGCCTTCCTGCAGACTCTTGAAGCCATTGCCTTGAATGGCGCGGAAATGCACAAACACGTCAGGGCCGCCTTCACGGCTGATAAACCCAAAGCCCTTCGCGTCATTGAACCATTTGACTGTGCCTACTTCACGATCCGACATGACTCACTCCCATCCGTTCGACTCTCTATGAGACCAGCCAGCCCACCCGGACCGACGGCTTACTGGGCATGCTGAGCATCAGGTGGAGCCAAGCGGATTATCAAACCCACGTCGGGACACGCACGCAACAAAGCAACCACAGTAATCCAAGCATAACGGATTTCCTGAATATCAACAGGTGACTAACCTGGCTTGAATATATAGCTGAAACCAAGCCCTAACCGTCCAACTTCTCGATATAGAAGATGACCAATTCATCACGTTATTTTCACATTACTTAACCTATCCGCTCTTTGGATTCAGCATCACTTTCGGATCACGGATGTTTAGCCATTGATGGAAAACGCATGCACCCGTGGGGGGCGACATCTGACCAAGAAATATTCTCGCCGTTGATAAACCAAGCGTAGTTGAGCCTATCTGTCGCGTCACTTCACGATCTGACAAGGCTCACCCGGAATCTATATATAAAAAGCCGGGCATTGCTGCCCGGCTTTTAGGTATGACAAATAGCAGCCTTGCTCAGGCTAGTTTCACTCTGGCTTTACATCATCGGCCTGCAGGCCCTTCTGGCCCTGCGTCACGTTGAAGTTCACCTTCTGGCCTTCCTTGAGGGTCTTGAAACCCGTGCCAGTGATTGACTTGAAATGCACGAACAGGTCAGCGCTACCATCATCGGGGCTGATAAACCCAAAACCCTTCGCATCATTGAACCATTTGACTGTGCCTACTTTACGATCCGACATGACTCACTCCGATCCGTTCGACTCTATGAGACCAGCCGGCCCGCCCGGGCCGACGGCTTACTGGGTATGCCAAGAATCGGGTGGAGCGAAGCGGATTATCAAACCCGCATCGTGGCACACACGCAACAAAGCAAACACAGTAACCCCAGCATAACGGATTTTCCGAATACCAACAGTCGACTAGTTAACCCTGATTAGTCGTCCGGATATCCCGCCGAAACCCGCATCCGGAATGCAAGAAAGCCGGGCATTACTGCCCGGCCTTCCTGATACCACAGACGATAGCCTTATCAGGCAGCCATCACTTCGTCGGCCTGCAGACCCTTCTGGCCCTGCACGATCTTAAAGCTCACCTTCTGGCCTTCCTGCAGGCTCTTGAAGCCATTACCCGTGATCGCACGAAAATGCACGAACACGTCCGGGCCATTGTCACGGCTGATGAAGCCGAAGCCCTTGGCATCGTTGAACCACTTGACGGTACCGATCTGACGATCAGACATAAAACACTCCACAAATATTCAAAAGAAACTCGGCCGCCGGGACATGCGGCAGTCGGCTTACTGGTGTGCAAGGAAACCCCTAAGGTGTGCGATGACGCAGGCCGAAAGCCGCATCGGGTCACAAGACTCTGGTGACCCTGGCAAACACAGTACTCATAGCATAACGGCAGAATGTTTCCGGCGCGACTTTGCAATCCAGGCCGGTTTCGGTTTCCCTTACGTCCCTTGGCTTCCCTTTATGCCCCTTGGTTATGTATGCGGTATCGCAAAGCCTTGCCCGCTTTGTCCGCACACTTAGACTTAATGTCAGCACTGGAGTTGTTGCATGCAAATCAGGCTTTTACGTTTCACCGTAATGACATGGAGGGTTGCTTTATGGGGCGCTGTTTTGTTTCTAGCCGCCTGTAGCCAGCAGCCAATCCGCCACGCCGGACCCACTACCGCCACTTCACCGTTAACAGCAGTAACCGGCATTCCTGCCTGCGACAGCTACTTGTCGAGCTA
>JBARCX010000005.1:0-4539 GCA_049794535.1 Rhodanobacter sp. | reverse complement strand
TTTTTTTGTTCTCGTCGCGGGCGGGGGGGGACCCGTGACGTACCGCGTGGGGTTACGCGATTGTTACAACGATGGCGTGCTTATCTTGCACCAAACTTTCACTTAACAAATCGAAGGGGGTTCTGTTCAGGCGCCAGACATGACCTCTGGCAGGGGGAGCGGCCTACGCAGCGGGTCTAGGATCACCCGTTCATGCCCGCCGCGTACCCCACAGCGGCGGGTCGTTGCCCCTAGGAGAACGCATTGAAATTCACCCGTCTCACCTCTGCCATCCTTGCCAGCGCATTAGGCGTAGGTAGTTTTGCCGCCCTCGCCGATGTAGCGGCCCCGCAGAATGTGCCGTACGCCCCCGGTACGCTGAAAATCAGCGTGGATGCCACCGATATTGCGCATCGCGTGTTCCGCGTACATGAGGTGATTCCCGCCGCTCCCGGCCCGCTGACCCTGCTCTACCCTCAGTGGATTCCCGGCAATCACTCGCCGACCGGCCCGATCGACAAGTTCGCTGGCCTGGTGGTGAAGGCGGATGGCAAGGTGCTGCCGTGGACGCGTGACCAGTTCAATGTCTATGCCTTCACCGTTGATGTGCCGCAGGGCGCCAGCAGCGTGGAAGTGGATTTCCAATACCTGTCGCCGCAGAGCCCGCGTCAGGGTCGTGTGGTGATGACCCCGGAAATGCTCGATGTGCAGTGGAACGCGAATACGATCTATCCGGCGGGCTACTACGCGCGGCAGATCAACACCGAGCCCAGCGTGACGCTGCCGGCGGGCTGGCAGTTCGGTACCGCGCTGGAAGTGGCCTCGCATGATGGCGACACGGTGCATTTCAAGTCGATCAACTATGACGACCTGGTCGATTCGCCGATCTTCGCCGGTAAGTACTTCAAGCGCGTGGACCTCGATCCAGGCGCCAAGACGCCGGTCTTTCTCAACGTCGTCGCTGACGACCCGAAGTATCTGGAGATCACCCCGGAGCAGCTGAAGATTCACCAGAACCTGGTGCAGCAGATGTACAAGCTGTACGGCGCGCACCACTACGACCACTACGACTTCCTGCTGTCGCTCAGCGACAAGATGGGCGGCGAAGGCCTGGAGCACCACCGTTCCAGTGAGGACGGCGTGGGCACTGATTACTTCACCGAGTGGGACAAGACCTGGGCCGATCGTGATCTGCTGTCGCACGAGTTCAACCATTCGTGGGACGGCAAGTACCGTCGTGGTGCCGATTTGGCCACGCCAAACTTCAACGTGCCGATGGGTGACTCCCTGCTGTGGGTGTACGAAGGCCAGACCCAGTTCTGGGGTCAGGTGATCGCCGCGCGCTCGGGCTTGTGGAACACCGATCAGATCCACGACATGCTCGCCTACGTGGCGGCCACCTACGACAAGGGTCGTCCGGGCCTGGCCAGCTGGCGCAACGTGCAGGACACCACCAACGATCCGACCATTGCCCTGCGCAGCCCGTTGCCGTACCGCAACTACCAAGCCAGCGAGGACTATTACTCGGCCGGCCAGATGATCTGGCTCGATGTGGACGGCAAGCTGCGTGAGCTCACCGGCAACAAGCGCACCATCGATGATTTCGGCAAGGCGTTCTTTGGCGTGAACAACGGCGCTTGGGATGTCGACACCTACACGTTCGATGACGTAGTGAAAACGCTCAACACCATTGCACCGTTCGACTGGGCGCCTTACCTGCGTACGCGGTTGGATGGCCATGGCCCGTGGATCGGCGGTATTGCCTCGCACGGCTGGAAGCTGGTCTACACCGACAAGCCGTCCGCGGCGGTGAAGGCGATGGAGGCGCATCGCCACTTCGCGGATCTCACTTATTCGCTAGGTGTGTCAGTGGGTAAGGGCGGTGCGATCAGCGACGTGCTGTGGGATGGCCCGGCGTTCAAGGCGGGTTTGTCACCGGGTATGACGATTATCGCGGTGAACGGTCATGACTACAGCGACGATGACTTGAAGGATGCCGTTACCGCGTCCGCGAAGGACAAGAGCCAGCCGGTCGAACTGCTAGTGAAGAACTTCGACGAGTACAAGACGCTGCGCATCGATTACCACGATGGCTTGAAGTACCCGCATATCGAGCGTGATACCAGCAAGCCTGACACGCTCAGTCAGTTGCTTAAGGCGCGTTGATGCATGCAACCCTCTTCCCACCGTGGGGAGAGGGTTGGGTAAAAGGCAGGGGCTCCAAACCCACATGGGCGAGCCCTGCCAACTCCGCTATACTGCGCGTCCGCCGCGACACCAGCCCAACGGCTCGGCCTGTCGCCGCGGTGATCACGCATTACGCGCCCGTAGCTCAGCCGGATAGAGTAGTGGCTTCCGAAGCCATTGGTCGGGGGTTCGAATCCCTCCGGGCGCGCCATCCTCAAATCCAGAGTTGTCCAGATTGGTCCAAGAACCCCACTAAAGACTGGGGTTTTTTATTGTCTGGCGTCCACAAGGATCCACAAGGGTCTATTGAAATCCAGCCCGTCTGGGGGCATGTATGGGGGCATCGAACTACTCGAAAAGTCGAGATGCCCCCATGCCCCTGAGCGATGCAGCGATACGGAAAATCAAGCCTTCAGATAAGCCTCAACGTCTGTTTGATGGTGGAGGGTTGTATTTAGAAGTCGCGCCTTCTGGCGGCAAGCTGTGGCGTTGGAAGTATCGCTATGCTGGAAAGGAGAAGCGGCTGGTGTTCGGCGTCTATCCCGAAGTCGGTCTGGCAGAAGTACGAGCCAAACACATCGAGGCTCGTAAGGTGCTGAGTTCCGGCATTGATCCAGGCGAACAGCGCAAGGTCGCGAAGCTTGCAGGGCTGGATCGTTCGGAGAATAGCTTCGCGCAATCGCGCTAGAGATGCTGGCGATGCGGGCTAAGAAGAACTCCAAGTCCACGGCAGTGCGTAATGCCCGAATTGTTGAGAAAGACTTGAATCCCTACATCGGTGACAGGCCGATCAAGGAAATATCCGCCCGGAACTGCTGGCCTTATTGCGCAAGATGGAAAAGCGTGGCGCTGTAGAGACTGCTCATCGTGCTCGCGGCATTACTGGGATGGTCTTCTGCTATGCCATCGCCACCCGCAGAGCTGAGCGCAACCCTGCCTCCGATCTGATTGGCGCATTGGAGTCGCCCCAGGCGGAACATTTCGTCAGCCTCACTGAACCTACACAGGTCGCCCCACTGTTGCGTGCTTTGTGGGGATATGACGGTAGTGCTGTGGTTCGCGCTGCATTGAAACTGGCGCTGATGCTGTTTGCTCGTCCAGGCGAATTGCGGGCAGCGCGTTGGGTGGACATCGACTTGGACGCAAAAGAATGGCGCTACATTGCTACCAAGATCGCAACCGCGCACATCGTTCCTTTGGCTACCAGTGCTTGCTGAGAGATAAGTTCACGTAGCGTCCGATCGCGGAGTAGTTCGTCGAATCGAAGGGTAAGAAATCGATAGCTGGTGGCGTGAAGATCGGTGGCTTGCGGTTGAACAGGTTCTGTACACTCAGGGATATCGTGATGCCGGCGAACGCCGCATGTCCTGCGTGGGACTGGTAGACGAACGTGGTGTCGAAGGTCGTGAAGGAGGACATCTTTTCCACCACCGGCGCCAGCGGGTTCAAGACGCCTTCCGTGTAGTTCACAAAGCCGGATGCGCTGAAGCCGCCGCGCTGCCATACCGCACCGAATCTGCCATTGAATTTTGCAGGATTGAAGAGGGTGCCCGAAAGATCGAAGCTTGGAACATTCACACCGTTCTGTTGGGAGCTTCTCAACCAGCTGGCTACGCTGCTCAGCGTCAGTTGGCTCGATGCGAATTTGATCTTGTAGCTACCGTTCAAATCGATGCCCGATGCTTGCTGTCTGTAGGCATTGATGAACTGGTCGCTGGCAATGGCAATCACCTTGCTGGGATCGTAGGTACCGCTGCTGGAGTAGTTGTAGAAAACGTCATACTGCTTGAGCAGTTCCTGCTGTTGCTGCAGCGTCGGTTGATAGGTAATGAATTGCGCATAGGCTGGATTACTCAGCGCTTCGCTGAGGTAGGCGATCGGCTGCGCGACGCGCTCGGTGTAGTCGATGTTGAAATAGCTCAGCTCGACATCCAGCCCCGGCATCGATTCGGGATGCAGATCGATGGATGCCGATACGGTATTTGCGCGCTCCGGCTTCAGCGCGGGGTTGCCGCCGTAAGACATCAGCAGCGTCGAGCCCGGCGGATAACCGCTGCCTCCCATTTGGTCGGCGTCCCATAGGTAGCTGATGCGTCCTGCATAGCGCTGCTCCAGCGTGGGTGCTTTGAATGATCGTCCCCAGGATGCTTTCAGCGAAATATCCGGGATGGGGTCGTAAATGATCCCTACCTTCGGTGTGGCCACGTGTCCAAGGCCGTTGTATTCCTCGGCGCGCGCTGCGACGGTCAGTTCCAGGCGATGCAGGCCCGGCTGCGCATTTTGCGAAGACACGAAGGGAACGGCGAGCTCGGCATAGGCAAACCGCTCTTCCTCACTTCCACCGTCGACGTTCGATCCGTCGACTTTCGTGTG
>JBARCX010000004.1:0-6121 GCA_049794535.1 Rhodanobacter sp. | reverse complement strand
ATCAGGCCGTGCTCGATCAACAGCGGATCGCGCAGGTTGTCTGCATACTCGATCGGCGAGCTGATCTTGTAGGCATCTGGATCGAGCTGTGGATCGTTGAGGATGTTCGAGGTGTACTGGTCGTTGTAGGTCACCCAGTCGGACGGCGCACGCAATGCAGCGCCAGCAGCGAACTCACCGGGTGCGCGCAGCAAGGCCATCTCGGTCATGAAGCCACCGTAGCTGCCGCCATAGATACCCACGCGCTTTGGATCGACGCCGTGGTTTTTCACCAGCCACGCCTTGCCGTCAAGCAGGTCTTCCAGTTCCGGATGGCCCATCTGGCGATAGATCGCGGTGCGCCAATCGCGGCCGTAGCCTTCGGAAGCGCGATAGTCCATGTCGAGCACCACGTAACCCTGGCTCACCAGCAGGTTGTGGAACATTTGCTCGCGGAAGTAATTGGACCAGGTCAGCGTGACGTTCTGCAGGTAGCCGGCACCGTGCACGAAGATCACTGCCGGGCGCGAAGCGGGAGCATCGCTTTCGTTCGTCGGGCCGTAGTACTTCGCGTAGATCACGCCGGCTTTATGCGATGACGGGACTTCGACGATGGAGGGTGCGATCCACGGATGCGCGGCGAATGCCGCACTGGTTGTTTGGGTGAGCTCGCGCGGGGTGCCGCCGGCCGCATCGATCACGGCCAACTGCGCCAGCTCATACGGTGCGGAATGCAGCACACCGAGGCGGCTGTCGTCGGGCGAAAGCACAAAGTCTTCCATGCCCTGGTACTGCGTAACGCGGGTCAGCGCGCCACCGTTGGACGGCACGCGATAAACGTCGTAGCTGTAGGGCGCCGCCTGATTGGTGCGCAGATAGAACCAGCGACCGTCGTTGGACAGTTGCGGATGGCTCACTTCGAACTTGCCCGAGGTGAGCGGCTGCTCCTTGCCGCCCAACGGCTTGGCATAGAGCTGCGAGTAACCACTCTGTTCGCTGAGATACCACAGCGTGCTGCCGTCTTTCAGCCAACCAAAATCGTTGAAGTTCCAGTTGATCCACGCGTCGTCATGCAGGCGCTGCTGCGACACCAGGGCATGGTTCGCGAAATCGACCGAGGCGATCCAGCGATCCTTGTTGTCGATGGCGCGAAACTGGACGGCGACGTTGCGGCCATCGTCGCTCCACACGATGCCGCCACCGGTGCCGTCGTCGGAAACCATGGTGACCGGGCGTACATCCGGCGCCTTGAGTGCTTTGGCGTCATCGTCCTTACCGGCTTTTTCCAACGCTGCCACGGTCTGCGCGCGGATCGCCTTCAGCGGGTCGTCCTTGATGCCGGGCAGCTTGTCGGTGTCCAGCGCGTATTGCTTATGCGCGACGAGGTCGAGCAGCAACAGCGATTGCGGCGCTGGATCATTACGACCCACATAGGTGCGCGCCGCCTCGGGCTCGGTGTAGCCGGAATCGGTCACGTAATGGATGACCTGTGGCGCCTTGCCACCGTCGTAATGCGCGGGCTCGGTAACCGCCAGCATCCAGCGGCCATCCGGCGATAACTCTGTATCCACCAGGGTGATCTTGTCGCCAAGCCAGAACGGCTGCGACAGACGCGTTGGATCAGCAGCTCGCAACGCGTCCTGTGCCGCGCGGCGAGCATCTTTGTCGGCCTTGATCTCGCGCAGTGTCTTGAACAACGCCAGTTGGTGATCACCCAGTGCATCGGGCTGCTTGGCATCGGGATCATCGGCGAGCTTCAACACGGCGGCCGGCGAAGTGATGCCACTGGCGAGGTTGTAGCTATACCAATTGTTGCCACTGCGGAATTGCAGCACGCGACCGTCGGGAGAAAACTGCGGTGAGGTTTCGGCCTCGGTCGAACGGGTTACCTGCACGCGACGGCCCGTGGCCAGATCCACCAGGAATACATCCTGGTGCAGGATAAACGCGGCGTGCTGATGCGCGCGGTCGTATATCGCCGGGCCTTCGGCCTGTGCCATCGCCGCAGGATCGAGCTTTATGCTCTGGCCACTGACTGGGTCGATGCGATAAAGGTCGCGCACCGAGTTGCCATCGCGCTTGAGCGAGTAGTACAGGCTGCGGCCGTCCACGCTCCAGTACGGGCTCTCTACCGGCTGACCGATCCAATCCGGATTGGCCATGATGGTTTCCAGATCGAGTTGACCTGTTCCAACCGTGACGAGGTTTGTCGTGGCGGCCGCAGCGGGCAACACGGTGAAGGCAACGAGGCCGGCGAGTAGCAGTCGGCGCATGAGGCGCTCCGTAGTCGAAAACGGACCAGCATAACCAAGCAGGCTGAGCTGGCAAGCGCCATGGGTCCCATTCCACCCTGGGCGCCGCGAGCGTTACCCTCGACGTTCGCACGTGTGGCCGCACCAAAACCGCGCCATGTCACGCCGTTCAACGCCACGGAGTTCTCCATGCATCTCACCCGTCGCCTGCCTGTACTCGCGCTTGCGGCTTGTTTCGCCGCGCACGCCAGCGATACACCGAAGCCACCCACTACACCCACACATGCAGCGTCCAGCACGTTGCATGGGGTGACGGTGAATGATCCCTATCGCTGGCTGGAGAATCCCAGCGACCCGCTCGTGCAGTCGTGGATCAAGGCGCAGAACGCGTACACCGAAGCGGTGCTGGCGGCGATGCCGGACGGCAAAGCCATGACGGTACGTGTGCAGCAGCTGGCCATCACCTCCACCACGCGCTCCTCGCCGCTACTGGCCGGCGGCACGTTGTTCTATATGCAGGAGACCCCGCCGCAGCCGCAGCCGCAGTTGATGGCGCAGCAATGGCCGGACGGCAAAGCGCGCGTGCTGGTCGATCTCAACGCGAACGGCGGCAACACCGCGATCACCGAGTACTGGCCCTCACCCAGCGGCCGCTACCTTGCTTACGGTACCGCCGAAGGCGGCAGCGAACTGACCACCATTCACGTGCTCGAAGTCGCAACCGGCAAAGTGCTGAGCGATGCCTTGCCCTGGGCCGGCGGCGGCACCACGCCACAAGGCTTGGCATGGGATGCCGACGAGCACGGCTTTACCTATGTGCGATTTACGCCACCGGCGGCCGGTGCCGAAGTGAAACAGTTCGATGCTGCGCTGGTGCACCACGTGATGGGTCAGCCCGCCACGCAAGACGACGTGGTGTTCGGCAAGGATTACTCACGCGTGGCGGAATACCGTCTGCTCAGCTCGCCCGGCGCGAAGCAGCTCGCCGTGCTGGCCAACGTCGGTGACGGCGGTCCGGCCGAAGTATTCCTGCGTGAGGGTGCGCAGTGGAAAAAGGTGATCGGCAGCGACGCCGATGTACGCACCGCCAGTTGGGTTGGCCAGCGGCTATTCACGACGAGCTTTGCCAATGCACCACGCGGCAAGCTGCTCGCAGTGGGCGCTGACGGCAAGGTCAGTGAAGTCTTGGCCCAACGCGACGGCGCCTTGCAACAAGTCGAGCCGATCGGCGACGGTTTCCTGGTGGTGCGCAGCTGGGGCCCGGATTGGTGGGTGGAGCAGTACGACGCTGATGCGAAACTCGTGCGCCGCTTGCCGCTGCCATCGAACGGCATTGGTGTGGGTGGTATCGCCGCGGAGCAAGGGCAGGATCACGCGCTGATCAGTTACGCCGGCTGGACGGTTCCCGCACGCTGGGCCGACTACGATGCGAAGACGGGCACGTTGAAGACCGTGTTCGAAGTGAAGCCCGCGGCCGATTACTCGAACGTCGAAGTGCAGCGCATCGATGGCGTATCGAAAGATGGCACCAAGATCCCGGTAACCGTGGTGTCGATGAAAGGCATGACGCCGAACGGCCAGCGCCCGACCATTCTGTACAGCTACGGCGGCTTCGATATCCCGATCTCACCGGGCTTCGTCGGCGCCAATCTCGCCTGGCTTGAACGTGGCGGCGTGCTTGCCTACGCCAATATCCGCGGCGGTAATGAGAACGGCGAAAGCTGGCACGCTGAAGGCCAGAAACTGCACAAGCAAAACGTGTTCGACGATTTCCATGCCGCGGCGCTGGCCCTGTTCGACACGCATTGGACCGACCGCGCGCATCTGGGCATTCTCGGCGGCAGCAATGGCGGCCTGTTGATGGGCGCCTCGTTGGTGCAGCACCCGGGCGACTATCGCGCGGTGGTGTCGATGGTCGGCATCTACGACATGATTCGCCACGAAACCGTTTTCGCCAATGGCGCCTACAACGTCAGTGAATACGGCACGGTGAGTGACCCGGCACAGTTCAAGGCCACGTTGGCCTATTCGCCACTGCACAACGTAAAACCGGATACCGCCTACCCGGCCGTGTTGATGACGACGGGCGCCAATGATCCGCGCGTCGCGCCGTGGCAGTCACGCAAGTTCACCGCTGCGTTGCAGAGTGCGACAACGTCGGGCCAGCCGATTCTGCTACTCACGCGTATGAACGCCGGTCACGGTATTGGTGCGCCCTTTAGCCAGCGCGTGGGCAATACGGCGATCATGCTGACGTTCTTCGCGCAGGAGCTGGGACTGCCTGCGCAGTAAAGAGTCTGCTCTTACATTGTTTATCCGAAGCTGACAGCGCGCATCGTCGCTACCGCTTTTTGATTTGGCTTTTCGAAAAATGCGCGCAGGACGCGCGCTGCTCTCGGGGCCCCCTGTGCGGCGGTGAGGTTCGGACGACAGGCCCGCAGGGGAATCGACAGGGACGTCGATTCCTTTTCGCCAGGGCAGGAAGCCCTGTCGAAAAGCCCGGCCGAACCTCACGCACCCGAAGGACAGGATGTCCGTAGGGCGTCGCACCGGGGGTGCACTTCTCTTTGGTCACTTTCTCTTGGGCACGCAAGAGAAAGTGACTCGGCCCCCGGCAGGGGTTCGAAAGCCCGCGGCAGGCGAACCAGGTTGCCACAACGCAATAAATTGAGCGAAAGGGACCTTGAAAGGCTACCTCTCAGAGCAGCCCGTAAGCCCGTGCATACTCGTAAAGCTGGCTATTACCCGTAATGCCCAGTTTGCGCATGGCATCGTTCTTCTGCTGACTCACCGTCTTCACGCTGCGATGCAGGCGCTCGGCAATTTGCGTGACGGAAAGACCTTGTGCATACAAACGCACAACCTCAGCTTCACGATTGGACAAGACAGCGGGATCTTTGCTCGTAGCCGGTGCGGCCGTATCACCTTGCATACGTGGCGACACTTTTTCAGTGACGTACTCGCGCATGCTCTCGCAGATGTAAGTGCGCCCATTCATCACCGCCCCAATAGCCAGGAGCAGCTCCTTCATCATCGCAACCTTGCCTACCAATCCATTGATGCCGGTAGCCAGCATCCCGCGAATCAGCGCCGGGTTATGGATCATGGTGAGAACGATGATCGGCAGGTCTGGATGATCTCGCCGCAACCGTCGCAGCAACGGCAGCCCATCCCCGGCATCGGGGTCATCCTCATAGGGCATCGAAAAATCGGTAATCAGCAAATCGCAAGGTTGAGCGGCAAGCAGGGCCAGCAACTCACCGCCGCTATTTGCCTGGCCGACTACCTGCATGCTGCCGCTTCGATCGTTGAGCAGAGCCCGGATTCCAAGCATGACAACGGGGTGATCATCGGCAATGACGATACGGGTGATCGGGCTGCTCTCTGTCATGCTCAAATGCGTAAGTGCTCCAAGGCCGGCGCACGAATCGTGCTCCCTGCCAGGGTACATTCTACTGAACGGCGTAAATGCCCGGTGACATCTTGAATCGATTGATCTTGTTGGGTAAATGGGCATGATGGCAGGCATGCCTCATCTACCCTCCAAGGAATCGTCATTCTTACGGAATCAGCCGGCGTGACGACCCCTGTACTTATCAGCATTCTGGGGGCGAGTTGGCTCGACTCGGGGCCGGCATCCGTCTCCGTTGTAGTCGAAGTTCTTGCGGGCCTGCTGACCCTGACCGCCCTCATGACCCTGGCTGTGTTGCGGATGGTGTTTCTGCAACGCCAGAAACTGCTCGAAGCGAACGAGCAGCTACAGCGACAAACCGCAGCGACCCAGGCGCAGCTGGATGCCATCCCGTTTCCCATCATGCTGAAGGACATGACGGGCGCATACCGTATGCTCAATAGCGCCTGCCAACTACGGCTCGGCATCGATACGGTGC
>JBARCX010000003.1:0-18504 GCA_049794535.1 Rhodanobacter sp. | reverse complement strand
GTACTGGCCCGGAGTTGGTGATGATTTCGGCTATTTTCCCGTGGCCCCGCCTGATGGCAATTTCAATAACTATGTCATCAATCCGCTAACACGGATCAACGGCGTACTTTTTTTTGAGGAGCCGGGAGGCACTCTTGCTCATTGCTCTGCATCCGTGATCCGATCTCAAAGTAGAAGCGTTGTTCTAACAGCGGCCCATTGTGTCTATAACAGTGATGGCTGGAGACACATGCTGATGTTTGTACCCGCCTATAAAGGTGATGTACCGGAATCACAGCGGGCTCCCCTAGGAAAATGGGTGGTAAAACGGTCTTTCATTCCGCATTACAACGCTCATAACGACGAAGATGACGTCGCTGTTGCCCGCGTTTATCCCGTAGAAGAGAAAGGCACCACCTTGCTTCTCCAAGATGTCGTGGGAGACGGGCTAGTTCCAAGGCTCAACGAAATCGGCGAGGCATTCCCGCTTGTCGACGTCTACGGTTATCCCGGAACTGGCGTCACCAACGACAAGGTTGGCCAGCAATGGCACTGCCTGAGCCGGGGCATCGACAACCCCGATTTCGAGCTCGCTCCATGGTTGCTGCTCCCACAATGCAGCCCTCAAAGTGGCAATAGTGGTGGCCCATCGATTCTGAACTACATGGACGGAAGGCCGTCGGAAGTCGTGGCAGTCCTTCATAACTTCGGTCTGCAATCAAGACTGACGGCGGCAAGCTTCAGTGGCATCTTTGCCGCCGCCGACGACGACAATGACACCACGCTGTTGGCCAATCCATAAGCTCTCTGAAATGCCGCGATGAGCCCATCGGTTGGGGTGAGCTTGCGAACCTCAACCGATGCGGCAACCGTGATACTCACACAAAGAAAAGGGCCGCGTTGCCGCGGCCCTTTTTGCCAATACCCAAAGCACTCGCTGCCTTGGTAAGGCTTACTTCATCAGCTTGGCGAGCGTCTTGCCGAGATCGGCAGGCGACTTCACCGTGGTGACGCCAGCCTTCTCGAGTGCGGCAAACTTCGCTTCCGCCGTGCCCTTGCCACCGGAGATGATCGCGCCGGCATGACCCATGCGCTTGCCGGCCGGAGCCGACGCACCTGCGATGAACGAGACCACCGGCTTGGTGACGTACTCGCTGATGAACTCAGCAGCATCTTCCTCGGCGCTACCGCCGATCTCGCCGACCATGATGATGCCTTCGGTCTGCGGATCGTCCTGGAACAACTTCAGGCAGTCGATGAAGCTCAGACCGTTGATCGGGTCGCCACCGATACCGATACAGGTGGACTGGCCCAGGCCTTCGTTGGTGGTCTGGAACACAGCTTCATAGGTCAGGGTGCCGGAACGCGACACGATACCGACCTTACCCGGCTTGTGAATGTGACCCGGCATGATGCCGATCTTGCACTCGCCCGGGGTGATGATGCCGGGGCAGTTCGGCCCGATCAGCACGGTTTCCGGATGCTGTGCCAGCACGTTCTTCACGCGCAGCATATCCAGCACCGGGATGCCCTCGGTGATCGCCACGATCACGCGGATGCCGGCGTCGATCGCTTCCAGGATCGAGTCGGCCGCAAACGGCGGCGGCACGAAGATGACGGACGCATCGGCACCGGTCTCATCGACCGCTTCGGACACGCTGTTGAAGACCGGCAAACCGATGTGCTGGCTGCCGCCCTTACCCGGGGTCACGCCACCGACAACCTTGGTGCCGTAATCGATTGCCTGTTCGGCGTGGAAGGTGCCCTGCTGGCCGGTGAAGCCCTGCACGATCACCTTGGTGTTCTTATTGACCAAAACGCTCATTCGATTGCTCCTCAGGCCTTGGCCGCAGCCACGGCTTTGTACGCCGCGTCGTTGAGATCATCGGCCGGCGTAATCGCCAGACCGGAGTTGGCCAGCAGTTCGCGACCCTTCTCGACATTGGTGCCCTGCAGGCGCACCACGACGGGGATCTTCAGGCCCACTTCCTTCACCGCGGCGATGATGCCCTCGGCGATCAGGTCGCAGCGCACGATGCCGCCGAAGATGTTGACCAGGATGGCCTTCACCTTGTCGGAGGAAAGGATCAGCTTGAACGCCTCGGTGACGCGCTCTTTGGTGGCACCGCCACCGACGTCGAGGAAGTTGGCCGGCTCGCCGCCTGCCAGCTTGATCACGTCCATGGTGGCCATGGCCAGACCCGCACCGTTGACCATGCAACCGATCGTGCCGTCCATCGTCACGTAGTTGAGATTGTGCGTGACGGCAGCGGCTTCGGCGGCGTCTTCCTGGCTCAGGTCGCGCATGGCGGCCAGGTTCGGATGACGGAACTCAGCGTTGTCGTCGGAGTTGACCTTGCCGTCGAGCGCGGCGAGGTTGCCGTCCTCGAGGACAGCGAGCGGGTTCAGCTCAACCAGGGCCAGATCCTGCTCATTGAACAGCTTGTACAGGCCCAGCATGATCTTGGTCAGCTGATTGACCTGCTTGGCGTTGAGGTCCATCGCGAAGCCGAGCTGGCGGCACTGGTACGGCTGCAGGCCTTCGACGAAATCGATCACGATGGTGTGGATGTCTTCGGGCGTGTCCTTGGCGACCTGCTCGATATCCACGCCGCCGTGCTTGGAGGCGATGAACGACACCGACTTGGTATCGCGGTCGACCAGGATCGACAGGTACAGCTCTTTGGCGATGTTGGTCGCATCGGTGACCAGCACCAGGTTCACCGGCAGCGCACGGCCGGCGGACTGGTAGGTCTCCATGTTGGTGCCGAGCATGCCCTTGGCGGCAGCGCGGACGTCATCAAGGCTACGGCAGAACTTGACGCCGCCGGCCTTACCGCGGCCACCTGCGTGGATCTGTGCCTTGACCATCCATTGCGAACCGCCGAGATGCTTGGCGGCGTCGACAGCGGCGTCGGGGGAGTTAGCGACTTTGCCCGGCGGCACGGCAATACCGTACTGCGCGAACAGCTCTTTGGCCTGGTACTCGTGGAAATTCATTCGATACCTCGAGCGAACGGGGGAAACGTGGGGCCGTACGCGGAACAAACGCGGCGTGGGCTCAGGGAGACTGGGCGGCATCGTGAGGTGCTGCCGACATGCAGTGCGCTGCTTCCATGCGTCAACATGACGAAAATCGCGCAATACGGCCGCTCATTTTCGCGGAACCGGCGGCCGATGGAAAGGGGCAGCGTGCAAGAACCTGTTTGGAGAGCTCCCCGCGGCTCGCCCCGGGATCATGCGTAAAGTGGTAGCAGACATCGCCGCAGCGCCCACTCTGTCTATACTCATCGGGTCGCCGCCAGCCCCTTCCAGAGTGTCACGCGCCGTGCCTACAGTCGCCCGCACTACCCCATCGGACACCGCTCATCCCACGAGCGCGGTGCGCCACGAGTTACTATTTCTTAACTTTTTCCGGCTGGCACAAGCACTTGTCTATACCGGCCTTGCGCTCAGCCCCTCGGGGCTTGGCTTACCGCGACTGACTCACGCCGACTTCGCGCACATCCTTGCGCTGGTCTACCTGATCTTTGCCATCGCCGTATTGATGTTGACGCGACTGACCACACCGCGCGCGCAACTGACCGTCTCCACCACCTTGACGGTCGATATCGCCGCGGCGGTGTTGGCAGTCACCGCCATGCACGAAGCACGCATCGGCATCGAAATGATGCTGGCCGTGAACATAGCCGCAGGCGCCTTGTTGCTGCCACTTCGCATGGCGCTGTTCTTTGCCGCGCTGGCTACGCTGGGCATGTTCGGCCATACGCTGATGGAACTGCCGCAACCCGGCGTCACCGACGATCGTGAACTGCCCGAATCGAGCCTGTTCGGCATGGCTTATTTCGCGATTACCGCGCTATGTCACGTACTAAACAGGCAATTGCGCGCCACAGAGGCGCTGGCGGAACAACGCAGCATCGATCTGGCCAACCTCGGACAGGTGAATGAGCTGATCATCCGCCGCATGAAAACCGGCGTACTGCTGGTGGATGACGCCAATCGCATCCATCAGATCAACGAATCGGCATGGATGCTGCTGGGTAATCCATCCGCGGACCAGCGTGACTTGGGTCGGCTTGCGCCCGAGCTATCCCGCCGGCTTTATCACTGGATGACCTCGGGCAAACTGGACGAAACCGCGACCCAGCTTGCCGATGGCGTACCTGAAGTCGTGCCGCGCTTCTCCCGCTTGGCACCGAACGATGACTCGCTGGTGCTGATCTTCCTTGACGATACGTCACTGGTGTCGCGCCGCGCCGAAGAGCTCACCCTTAGCTCACTGGGCCGGTTGTCCGCATCGATCGCGCACGAGATCCGCAATCCGTTGGCGGCGATCCGCTATTCCGCCCAACTACTCGCCGAATCGCAGGATCTCAATGACTCCGACCTGCGGCTGGTCGAGATCATCAACAACCACGGCATACGACTGAACGAGATCATCGAGAACATCCTGCAGCTCTCGCGACGCGAACGGTCGAGGCCGGAAACGCTGGATCTCGGCCACTGGGCCAGTGATTTCGTAGACGAATACCGCCAGGGCAACGATCTCGGCAACGATTCATTGCGCGTCATCAACAGCAGCGGCCAGGTAGCCGCAGTGGCTGATCCGCAACAGCTGCAGCAAGTGCTGTGGAATCTGGTACAGAACGCGCTTCGCTACGGCCGCATGCCAGGCGAACCAGCACGCGTCATGGTGGTGGCGCGATTGGGCGAGCATGGCGTGCCGATTCTGGAGGTCATTGATCGCGGCCCTGGCATCCAACCCAAAGTGGCCGCGCAAATCTTCGAGCCGTTCTACACCACGCATGAATATGGCACGGGGCTAGGTCTGTATCTCGCTCGACAAATGAGTGAGGCCAATCAAGCTGCGCTGGCCTATGTACCGGTTGCCGGTGGCGGAAGTTGCTTCCGACTGACGTTGACCGCCGCCCGTGCCAGTCACGGTATCGGTGGAGTCGCCGTGTCCAGTTAGACGAGAGTCAAAGACTCAAGTCGAACGGACGATCAGCTGCACCGGCAACATTTCGGAGCGCGCTGCATCGCCCTGAATCAATGCAAGCACCTTGCGTGCGAGCAACAAGCCGCCTTCCTGCCAGTCCTGTCGTACCGAGGTCAGTGGCGGCAGAAAACTGGCACCCAAGGGCGAGTCGTCGTAACCCACCACCGACACATCGCCAGGCACCAGGCGACGTAGCTCGCCGAGCGCGCGGATCGCACCCATGGCCAGCAAATCGCTGCATGCAAAAACAGCGTCGAAACGGACTTTGCGGGCGGCCAATGAGTGGATCGCATCCATGCCCGAGGCCAGCGTGAATTCGTCGCGATGGATCAGCAATGGCTTGATGCCGTGCGTGGAAAACGCCTCGATAAAGCCCTGCAGACGCTCGAAAATTTCCGGGTGCCTCGGGTTACCGATGAACACCGGACTGCGCCGGCCCAGCGCCACAAAATGCCGCGCGACGACCGCACCACCCAGATGATTATTACTGCCGACCACAACGTGGTCATCCTGATCAGCCTGTGCGCCCCACACCACCATCGGCAGGCCCAGCTTGTCGAAACGGCGCACCGCCTCCTGCCGCACGCCCTGGCCCAGCAGAATCAAACCATCGGCGGCCTGCACCGCTGCCGCCGCGGCGCCATGCCGGGTAGTCAACAGCACGCTGTAGCCTGCCGCGGTCAATTCCTGCGAGATACCGCCTAGAAGCGTCAACGGATAGGGATCGAGCATCGTGCGATCACTCGACGGCTTCATCTCCACGATCACCGCTACCGTGTAACTACGCCGCAACCGCAGATTGCGCGCGCTGACATTGAGCTTGTAGCCATGCTCACGCGCCAGCAACTGGATCCGTTCGCGGGTCTTGCCGGTAACCAGGGGACTATCGCTAAGCGCCCGCGACACGGTGATCTTCGACGTGCCCGCCAGCCGCGCCAGGTCAGCCATGGTTAGCGGTGACGCGTGCGGACCGGAGGTCGGTTTGCTTGTACGACTCAAGACTGGGTCCCTGCTCAGACTGGGTAGAAGGCAGCGTAACTGCGAAGGCGGTTGCAGTGTGTCCATTTAGCTGCAGCGCGTCCAATAAATAGGCACCGCACCCGGAAACCCCGCGCCAGAACTAGCTCCTCAGAGCCTCGCAAAGCGCTGCGCTGCAGCAATGATATCGATAACTTGATATCGATATCATTTATTGCCATGATCCGGCCGCCTACGCGGTGACGCCCGTAACAAAGGGCTGCATCGCTTCATCGCCAGCTTTCGGGGAACTCGTGGAACCATCTGCTACGCCAACGCCTGTCACCGCCCCTGCGTCCCTTGCCGCGGCGACACCCGACCCCTGGCAGTTCCGCCGTGCGGATACCGATCCGCGCCACTTCGCCCAGGACGAGAGCCTGTTCGCGCTCGCCAACGGTGCGCTCGGCGTACGTGGCGGACTGGAGGAAGACAACAGCGCCAGCCACGGCTGCTTCCTCTCCGGCGTATGGGAACGCACCCCCATCGAGTACCACGAGCGCTTTACCGGCTTCGCCCGCCATACCGATACACGCATCCCCGTGCCCGACGGCACACGCATTCGCCTTTATTTGGGCGATATGCCGGTATCCCTTAGTGAAGGTACCTGGCTGGCATTCGAGCGCGCGCTGGATATGCGCGCAGGCTGCTACCGCCGCAACCTGCGCTGGCGTGCCCCGACGGGTATCACCCTGGAAATCACTGCCGAGCGGCTGGTGGCATTGGACGAGCCCGGCCTGCTGACGATCCGCTACTGCGTGCGATCGATCGACTACAGCGGTCCGATCACACTGGAATCGGCCATCGACACTTCGCGTGCTGCCGTCGCCCAAGGTCACGACCCGCGTATCGGTGCACGCCTCGATGGCGGTCTACGCACCACCGATGCCCACGCCGACGCCACCTCGGCATGGGTGTGTCAGCAGACAACAAATAGTGGCATCCGCGTCGCTTGCGGCCAGCACCATCTCACGACATTGACGAGCGACGGCGCCACGGAAACTTCGCACGGTGTAGCGCAACGCTTTAGCGGCACGCTGACCCCGGGTAGTGATGTCGTACTTGAGAAACATGTTGCCTATGCCTGGTCCACACCGGGCTCACATACTGCCAGCCGTGCACTGGTCAAGCAGGTTGAAAAAACACTGGAGCAAGCCGCAACCACTGGCCATGCCGTATTACTCGATAAGCAACGGCACGGGTTCGAACATTTCTGGCGCGATGTCGATCTAGCCATTGATGGCGACGACGCGACCGAACAAGCGCTGCGTTTCAATCTCTTTCATCTGTTCCAGTCGAGCTGTCGCGATGGCAGCGGAAGCACCGCAGCCAAAGGCCTCACCGGCGAAGGCTATGAAGGGCATTATTTCTGGGACACCGAGGCGTTCATGCTGCCGGTGCTGGCATCAACCGCACCGGCATTCGCGCGTGGTGTGCTGCTCTACCGTCATCACATGCTCAACCATGCACGGCAGCATGCGCGCGAACTCAATCACACGCGCGGTGCGCTGTACCCCTGGCGCACGATCGGCGGTGACGAATGCTCCGCCTACTTCCCCAGCGGCTCGGCGCAATACCACATCAATGCCGCTATCGCCTGGGCGATTCAGCTCTACGTTGAATCCAGCGGCGATACCGATTTTCTGCGCGAACATGGCGCCGAGATGTTGTTCGAAACCGCGCGCCTATGGCTGGATGTCGGTCACTTCAATCCGCGTCACGATGGCGCCTTCTGCATCCACTCGATCACTGGGCCCGACGAATACTCCGCCCTGGTCGACAACAACCACTACACCAACCGCATGGCGCAACGGCACCTGCGTTATGCCGCCAAGGTGGCCGACTGGTTAGCGACCGCGGAACCCGCAGCGCATGCCGCACTTGCCGCACACATCGGATTGAGTGCCGATGAATCCGCGCAATGGCAACGCGCCGCCGATGCGATGTACCTGCCGGTCGATGCGCGTCTGAATATTTTTCCACAAGACGACGCCTTCCTCGACAAGCCTCATCTCCCGCCCGAGATCGCGAGCGATACGGCACTACGCCCGCTATTGCTTCATCTGCACCCGCTGAGCATTTACCGTCATCAAGTATGCAAGCAGGCCGACACCTTGCTCGCGCTGATGCTTGCAGGCGAACACGTGTCACTCGATGCCAAGCGACGCAACTTCGACTACTACGAAAACGTCACGGTGCACGACTCCACCCTGTCGGCATCCACCTTCGCCGTGATCGCTGCTGAAGTGGGTTATGCCGACAAGGCGTGGCGCTATTTCCTTGAGACCTTGCGCGTCGATCTGGATGACCTGCATGGCAATGCCGCTCATGGTGTGCACATGGCTGCGATGGCCGGCAGCTGGCTGGCACTGACCTGGGGCTTTGGCGGATTGCGCGTACGCGAGGGCCATCCCGCCTTGTCTCCGCGTCTGCCCGCTACGTGGAATAGCTACCGTTTCGGCTTGCGTTGGCGTGAAGCCCGACTGCGCGTCGACGTGGATGCCGCTGGCGTGCACTACACGCTCACCGAAGGCAGCTCACTGGATTTCGTGCATAACGGCACGCCACATACCGTGCATGCAGGACAAACATTGCAGTTGTCGCGCATTGACGACGCGATACCCGGCCACAACGTACCGCAACGCGCATGGCAGGCGGTGATCTTCGACCTCGATGGCGTACTCGCTGATACGGCTGTGGTGCATGACGCCGCTTGGCGCCGGCTAGCCGACGAAATCGGTGTGCCGTTCGACGCAGCCACGGGCGAACGATTGAAAGGCGTGGACCGTCGCGGTTCACTGGAGATTCTGCTCGAGCGCGCATCGCGCCCGTATTCGGAAGCCGAAAAGCATGCGCTCAGCGAGCGCAAGAACGACTACTACCGGCAGCAGATCGAACGCTTCGGACCCCAGCAGTTGCTGCCCGGCGCACATGCTGCTGTCGAGGCCGTACGTAACGCAGGCCTCAAGATTGGCCTGGCCTCAGCCAGCCGCAACGCGCCGCTGCTATTGGAACGCCTCGGCATCGCCGGACTGTTCGACTACATCGTCGATGCCGGCCAGATCACGCACTCCAAGCCCGATCCGGAAATTTTCCTGGCCGCCGCCGCAGGGCTTGGCGTGGCGCCGGCCGACTGCCTCGGGGTAGAGGACGCCGCAGCAGGTGTTGCCAGCATCCGAGCTGCCGGCATGACCGCCATCGGCATTGGCGATCCGCTTGCTCTGAGTGATGCAGATCAGGTGCTACCGGACATGACCACGTTCGATATCACCCGCTATTTCACCGCACGAAAGCCACACAACGCTCCACTGGCACAGCACTCGACCGCACCTAAAACAAGCCACTAAAACAAACCAAGTAGTACCCGGGGAGGAACCAGCATGTACAAGCAACACATGACACGACAGCTGCTCTCGGCCACGATCATCGCCGCATTGGCATCCGGCACCGTGTTCGCGCAGGACAGCACGTCATCGCAAAGTACGCCCACGCAAAATGGACCGGCGGCCAGCAGCACGAAGCAGCCAGATACCCCCAACGCCAAGAGCGCACAAAACCTGCAGCAAGTCGTCATCACCGGTAATGCCGCTAACGGCGGCATTAAGAAGATCGACGCCAGCTATTCGATCACTACAGCGACCGCACAGCAGATCAAGGAGGCCAACCCCAAGAGTGCGGCCGACCTGCTGAAGTTGTCGCCCGGTGTCTATCCAGAATCATCGGGTGGCCAGACGGGCGCGAATATCGAAGTCGCTGGCTTCCCGGGTGGTGGTGACGCTCCGTACGTTACGTTCCAGCTCAATGGTTCGCCGCTGTATCCGATGTCGACGTTGTCGTTCATGGACAACTCCTCCATGTTCCGCCTCGACGACACCATCGACCGCGTGGAAATGGTGCAAGGCGGCCCCGCCGTTCTCTACGGTAGCGGCCAGCCCGGCCTCACCGGCAACTTCATCCTGAAGGAAGGCACCGATACACCGACGGGCGATATCGGCGTGACCTACGGTTCCGAAGGCATGGTACGTCTCGACGGCTTCCTCGGTTTCAAGCTGGCGGACAATTGGTATGGCAGCATCGGCGGTTTCTGGCGCCGCTCCGACGGCGTGCGTGATCCGCAGTTCATCGCCGATAACGGCGGCTCGCTGACAGCTACCTTGACGCATGACTGGGACAAGGGCTCGCTCATGTTCTATGCGCGCGCACTGAAAGATCACAACCAGTTCGTCACCGATACACCCATCCTCAATCAGAGCAAGGGCAGCTTCTCCGACTACCCCGGTTTCAGTCCGCTGACCGGCACCTTCGGCAGCAAGGCCGATCAGTACGAAACCATCGAAACTACACCTTGCAATACCGCTGGCTGCACACCGGGCGGCATACCCGTAAACCTGGCCAAGGGCCGTGGTGCCGACGTGCACACTTTCGGCGCGAATTTCGATTGGGATTTCGGCGGCGGCTGGACGCTCTCCGATAAGCTGGGCTTTACCGGTGGCCAGATGAACACGGTGTCGTTCTTCAGCACCGGCGATAATCCAACAACGCTGGCGCAATACATTGCCGGCGCAGAAACCGCCGACAAACTTCCCGCCGGCTTGATCGCTACCGCCAATTACACTAATGGCGGCGCGGCAGACATGAATCAGAACGTCAGCACGCAAGGTCTTTGGTACGTTCACAAGCGTATCCAGTCGATCAGCAACGAATTCCACATCAGCAAGGAATTGTTCGACGGCAATACGCTGACCTTCGGCAATTACACCGCCGTCTATAACGACCACGACACCTGGTTTCTCGGCAACAGCATGCTGCTGCAAGCCCAGAGCAATCCGAACCCGATCGTCGTCAACCTGAGCAATGGCACCAACACCTATGCCTTGACCAGCCCGCAAGGTTTCGCCAGTGGCTCGTCCTTCGCGCTGAAGGAAGCGTGGAACGCCGTGAACACCGCGTTCTTCCTTGCCGACTCCTGGAAACTCGACAACTGGTTGTTCGATGGCGGCGTACGTGTCGAGCATCAGAACTCCAGCGGCAGTCTGCAAAACAACGCCACGGGCGACCTGGATAACAACCCATACACTCTGTACAACAACAACTCGTCCTACCTGATCAACAGCTGGACGAACATCTCGTATTCAAAGACCGCGCCATCGTGGACGATCGGCGCCAACTACGAAATCAACGACCACATGAGCGTGTATGGACGCGTGAATGACGGCGTTCACTTCCCTGGCTTCGACGATCTTCGCGGTCTGCCCAGTACGCCGGTGCAGAAGATCCATAACATGGAAATCGGCTTCAAATACCAGGCCGACTGGATCTACGCCGATATCAATGCGTACCACCGTCTGTTCTACGGCGTGCCGTACACGATCACCACCGACACCGGGCAGCAATCGTTCAACTACGCATCCGATACCAAGGGCATCAACTTCCAGACCGTCGTCAAACCCTTTGAGAACTTCTCGATTGCGTTGACCGGCGACTACATGGATGGCCATTACTCGCACTACAACACCTGCGTGCAATACGTCGCACAGGATGGTAGCAACCAGTGCACCAGCATCAACGGTATGCAGTTGCAGCGACAGCCGAAATACCAGGGTCGCCTAACACCCGCCTACGATCTGCCAACCAGCTGGGGCGATTTGAAGTTGTGGCTCACCTACGAATATGTAGGCAACCGCTACGGTGACCTGATCGAACAGCAGCCGTTGGGCAACTATTACGACCTCAGCTTCGGCGTGAGTGCGAATATTGGCCCGAACTGGGCGTTGAGTCTGCAGGGCACCAACATGACCAACCAGATCGGCATCACTGAGGGCAACTCACGTCTGTTCGGCTTCGCCAGCACGGGTGGCGTCATCCTGGCCCGTTCGATCGAAGGTCGCGAGGTTAATTTCCAGGTTAAGTATCAGTTTTAAATAGGTCGCTTTTGCCCTTCCCTCCCAGGGCACCCATGTGCCGGGCGCGAAAGCGCCCGGCCAAGGACTTGAAACAAGAACTTGAAAGATCAGGCGCACTGTAGAGATCGCTTTTATGGATGACTCGTCATGGCTGACTTTTCATGGCTGACTTTTCATGGATGGGAGTGACCTGGATGGCAAATCCCATGACACGTTGTTAGCTCGCATCGCACTACTCGCGATACAGGCCCTTCTTCGCTGAGGACTTCATCATCAAGCCGATCGCCATGAACCGATTCCGTATGATTGCTGCACTGGCGTTGATCTACATGGTCTTTGCGATCCTGCTCAACAGCGTCGGCACGGTAATCCTGCAATCGATCTACACCTTCGGTATCGATAAACCCCAGGCGAGTCTGCTTGAGCTGTTCAAAGATTTGCCGATTGCGATCACCTCGCTACTGGTCGCGTCCTTTCTGCCTTTGCTTGGCTATCGCCGCGCCATGATGATCGCGCTTGCCATCGTCGCCTGCGCCTGCGTGCTGATGCCGCTCTACCCCAGCTTCCACACTACAGAACTGCTATTTGCCTGCGTCGGCATTTCGTTCGCCCTAACCAAGGTCGCCGTGTATTCGTCGATCGGCCTGCTGACCAACGACAAGATTGAACACGGCCGCCTGACCAACACCATTGAAGGCCTATTCATGGTCGGCGTACTCGCCGCGGGTTGGCTATTCAGCGCCTTCATCGATCGCGATGCACCGGCGAATCACTCGTGGTTCAACGTCTATTGGGTGCTGGCCGCCATCTGTCTATTGGTGATCGCACTGCTTGCCACCTCGCAGCTGGACGAATCCGCGGCGCACAGCGGTGAAACAAATTCGATACGCGGCTCGCTATTGGAAATGCTGCGCCTGTTCCTGCGGCCCTTGGTTTACGCCTTCCTGATCTCAGCGTTCTTGTACGTGCTCATCGAGCAAAGCTTTGGCACCTGGCTGCCCACGTTCAATAACGAGATCCTCAAGCTACCCAACGCGATGAGCATCCAGCTCGCCAGTATTCTCGCTGCCACCACCGCGATCGGCCGCATCGCCGCCGGCCAGGTGCTGCGACGCGTGCCTTGGTATGTACTACTGAACCTGTGCGTGATTGGCATGGGCCTACTGGTCGTGCTTACCCTTCCACTAGCACAAGGCGTCGTGGAGCACGCCGATGTAGGTTGGTTCGACGCGCCGATCGCGGCCTATCTCATCCCACTGATCGGTTTGCTGATGGCACCGATCTATCCGGTGATCAATTCGGTCGCCCTGAGTTCATTGCCCAAGCCGTCGCATGCGGCGATGACTGGATTGATCGTCATTTTCTCGGCCTTGGGTGGCACCCTTGGGTCACGCATCACCGCGATCGTATTTTCGAAATTCGACGGCATCCACGCTTTCTACTTTTCGTTGATTCCTATGACACTCGTTCTGATCGCACTGTTCTTCTTCAAGCGTGAAACCGATCGCGACGGAGCAGGCTCATCAGCGACTGTTCGCCTTGCTTCGAAATAAGTTGTTCCATCGCTAGATGGATAGAGATTCATGCGGCACGTCTTACTTGGAGTAACCATGATATTTCGCAGTATTGGCTTCTCTGGCGCACTCTTGCTTGGCGCCACTCTGATCGGCACCACCTTCGCTACGCCAACGCATGCCGAAACCGATCCCAGCTTCCTGCTCACAGGCACCTCGAAAAATTTCGAGACCTATTTCCCCAGCTATCTTGCCAACGGTTACTTCTCGACGATGACCTCTCCCCGGGGCACCGAGCCGAATCCTGGCTACATGGTCGCCTTCATGGATTACGCGAAGGATGACATCGCGCGTCCCGCAGCGATTCCCGGCTGGAGCGAAATCGACTACAACCCGGGTGGCGGCTGGATCAACTCAACACGCCTGAGCAAGGACATCTTTGCGGACTACTCGCAGACGCTGAATATGCACGACGGTACGCTGTCGACCAGCTATCGCTTCGTCTATGCGAACAAGTCGACCGACATCAAGGTCACCACATTTGTCAGTCAGGCGGCGAATCATCTCGCCGCGACGCAGATCTCCATCACTCCGCAATTCGATGGCGATGTGCAACTAACATTCCCCATCCGGTTGTGGTCGGAACACCAGCCGCGCTTCCCGATCGGCAAGATGACGGGCGACGAAATGATTGCCGCCGTTATCGCGAGCGGGCAAAACCTCGACAACAAACCGATACCGACGCCGGACCGCGCAGCGGTCTGGTATCACGGCGTCACCCGCATTGTGTCGAGCGATGGCAACGCCAAGGAGCTGACGCTTTGGCTCGATGGCCGAGCCGAGGAAGGCCTAACCATGGCCGAAGCCGCTGCGCTCGACTTGCCACCCGGCCTGGAGGTCAAGGACGTCAAGCTGGAAAAAGGCCCTTATCGCCTATCGCTGAACCTGGTCGCCAAGGTCGAAAAGGGCAAGACCTACACCTTCACTAAATACATCGCGGCTTCCCGGCAAGGCTGGGGTGGCGACGCCAAGGCGGATCTCGTCCTGGCGGAGCAAGCACGCAAGACCGGCTTCGACACGTTGTTGGCCGACCATCAAGCCGCCTGGAACGAGCTGTGGAAATCGGACATCGTCGTCGACGGTGATCCGAAGGTGCAGCAAGCCGTGCACTCGGACCTGTACTACCTGCTCTCCAACACCACAACAGGCACCTCCTGGCCGATGGGTGCCTGCGCGCTGACTCCAGGCTATGCCGGGCACGCCTTCTGGGATAGCGACTCCTGGGTGTTCCCCTCATTACTTCTGCTGCACCCGGAACGGGCCAAGCCGATCGTGATGTTCCGCAACCGTACGATGCAGCCCGCGCGGGAGCGCGCGACACAATACGGCGTGAAGGGCACCATGTATCCCTGGGAATCCGATCCGGAAACCGGCAAGGACTACACCCCGCATTTCGCCTATGGCGTGTTTCGCGAGATCCACGTCAATGCCGATATCGCCATCGCGCAATGGCAGTACTACCTGGCGACAGGCGACGATGCCTGGCTCAAGCAATACGGCTGGCCGGTGATCGACGAGATCGCACAATTCTGGGTAAGCCGGGTCACCTATAACAAGGAAAAGGATCGCTATGAGATCCATCACGTCACGTCACCCGACGAAGCCTATGACGACGTACCGAACGACTCGTTCACCAACGCCGCCGCGCGTAAGGCGCTGATCATCGCGACCGAAGCCGCACAGAAAGTCGGTGCCAAGGCCGACCCACAGTGGGCCGAGATCGCCGCGAAGATGTACATCCCGTTCTCCGACAAGGAGCAGCGCCATCTCGATTTCGACGAATCGGTGCCACACGACAAGATCACCTGGATGGGCTCCTCGCTCGCCTGGCTGATGTATCCGAACCTCGACCTACCGATGTCGCCGCAGATCCGCCGAAATGATTTCGACTTCCAGCTACAAGAGCTCAAGGTGCACGGTGACGACCCGAACGAAATGATGATGGTGATGCTTGCCGTCGGTGCCTCCGAGTTGGGCGACTCGAAAGTTGCTGGCGACTGGATCCAGCGCAACCTGGTGGGCTTCCTCAAACCGCCCTTCAATGTGCGCACTGAGACGGTGGCCAACAACGCCGGATACATCCTGGCGACCTCAGCCGGCTTCATACAGAGCTTCGTCTATGGGTTCTCCGGTCTGCGCATCGACGAAAAAGGTTTGACTGAAGCTTATGCACCGGCGCTGCCGCCAACGTGGAAATCGTTGACGCTTAAAAACATCAGCGTCCGCGGCAAGCACTACGACATCACCATCGATCGCGATGCGAGTGGCACGGCAAAGCTCACACGCACGGCTCTGTAATGGCATACCTGGGCGGTGGGTACCACCGCCCAGGGAAACACCCTCTATGAGGAACACTGCAATGAAAAGCCGCCCTGCACTGCATCTGTTTCCCGCGTTACTGGTATGCCTTGGCCTGCTCGGCACGACCGATCTCTACGCGACCGACTCAGCGGCACCCCAAGTCCATCCCGACAGCAGTGTGAGCACGGCCGAATTCAACGTACCTTATTCGGCCTACGCATCACCGATCGCACGCGAAACATTCCAGCACATGGTCGCGTCAAGCCGCGAAGCACCGCCCATCAATGCACCGATAGAAACCAGTCGAGCCTATTACGAGCGGATCAATGCCGACCGGGTGGCGCGCATGCGCAAGCTCTATCCAGTGCACGTCCATGCCGAGCAGATCGGCGGTATCGGGACAGATGTCGTCGAACCCACGCAAGGCATCGCCAGTACTAACCAGAAGCGCGTGCTGATTAATCTGCACGGCGGGGCCTTTCTGTGGGGCGCGCATAGCGGCGGCTTGGTGGAATCCATCCCTATTGCCAGCCTTGGCCGGATCAAGGTCATCAGCGTGGATTACCGCCAGGGACCGGAACACGTATTCCCGGCAGCGAGCGAGGATGTCGAAGCGGTCTACCGTGCCCTGCTCAAGCAATACAAACCTGCCGAAATCGGCATCTACGGTTGCTCTGCCGGCGGGATACTCACGGGCGAGGTCGTCGCCCGACTGATCACGCACAAGCTGCCGACACCCGGTGCCATCGGCACATTCTGCGGCTCATTGGTGAATATGGAAGGTGACTCGGCCTATATCGCCCCGCTATTGAACGGCCAAGCCGTACCTGCGAATCCATTAATGCTCGATGCCCTGCCTTATTTCAAAGGTGCCAATCCGGCTGATCCACAGGTCTTTCCAGGCAATTCATCCGCCCTGCTGGCGAAGTTTCCCCCAACCCTTTTAATAAGCGGCACACGGGATTTCGCCATGAGCTCGGTGCTCCGTAGCCAAGCCCTGCTGTCCCAGGCCGGCGTGGATACCGAACTGCACGTATGGGACGGCATGTGGCATTCCTTCTTCTCCGACCCGGAACTGCCTGAATCACAGCAGGCCTATACGGTCATCGTGAAGTTCTTCGAGCGCCGCCTAGCTCGCTAATTCCCTTGCGAGCCTATTTAGAACGATCTCGTAAGAGCATCTTCACGATCTTTAGCCTTTGCCCACTGGAGTAGCGACGGGTATTCTTGCCGGTGACCCCATCCCAGCATGAAACCATGAGCCAACAGACCGTTCTGGTCATCGATGACGAACGCGACATCCGCGAATTACTGACCATTACACTCGGTCGGATGGATTTGCAGGTCACTGCCGTGGGCACGGTCGCTGAAGCGCGGCAAGCGCTGGGTGACCGCAGTTACGACCTTTGTTTCACCGATATGCGACTGCCTGACGGCAACGGCCAGGAAGTGATCGAGCTGATCGCCGCCACCCACCCTGATATGCCAGTCGCCATGATCACTGCCTATGGCAATGTCGACGCCGCGGTGAATGCGCTCAAAGCAGGCGCCTTCGACTTCGTCTCCAAGCCGGTCGATATCCAGATGCTGCGCCAGTTGGTGCGTACCGCACTGAAGCTGGCCGAAGAAAAGCGCAGCGGCAAAGCAGCGGCGAAAGCCGGCAATGCCGGTGAACGGTTGATCGGCGATTCGACAGCGATGCACCAAGTGCGCGCCACCATCGTCAAGCTCGCGCGCAACCAGGCGCCGGTATATATCGCCGGTGAATCGGGTGTCGGCAAGGAACTCGTCGCACGATTGATCCACGAGCAAGGCCCGCGAGCTACCGGTCCGTTCGTACCCGTCAACTGCGGCGCCATTCCGTCCGAATTGATGGAGAGCGAGTTCTTCGGTCACAAGCGGGGCAGCTTCACCGGTGCCGGCGCCGATAAAGAAGGCCTGTTCCAAGCGGCACACGGCGGCACGCTATTCCTCGATGAGGTGGCAGAGCTCCCGCTGCACATGCAAGTGAAGCTGTTACGCGCGATCCAGGAAAAAGCGGTGCGCCCGATTGGCGCGCGTGAAGAAGTGCCGGTGGACGTGCGCATTCTCTCTGCCACACACAAGAACCTGGCTGCCTTGGTTGAACAAGGCCAGTTCCGCCAGGATCTTTTCTACCGCATCAATGTAATCGAGCTTCGCGTGCCACCACTACGCGAACGTCGTGGTGATGTGCCGCTACTGGCCGATTTCATCCTGCGCCAACTCGCCGCCAAGAGCGGTGGAGCACCCGGCCATTTGCTACCCGACGCAAGGCAAGCACTGGAGGATTACGACTTCCCCGGCAACGTGCGTGAGTTGGAAAACATCCTCGAACGCGCCATGGCCATGTGCGATGGCGAAAGCGTCGCCGCTTTCGACTTGATGCTGCCGCAACGCCCGCTGCGGCAAGCCGGCGAATCGATGGGGGCCACGCAAGCGGTCATGCATGCACCCGCGCCCACAACGGCTGGAGCGACACCTTCGGCCATGCCGCCCCCCAGCGCCCTCTCCGGTAGCGGCGTAGCGCTGGACGACTACATCAGTAACCTCGAGCGCACGGCGATCGTCAAGGCACTGGAAGAGTCGCGCTACAACAAGACCGCTGCAGCGAAAAAGCTCGGAATTACCTTCCGCGCACTACGCTACAAGCTGAAGAAGCTCGGCATCGACTGATACTGCATAGCCGTCAAAACGGTAGCGCTTCGCTACC
>JBARCX010000002.1:0-9183 GCA_049794535.1 Rhodanobacter sp. | reverse complement strand
GGAGGTCTCCCATGGAGATCCAGACCGAATCATTTGTTATTCACGACCTCTCGCGCTTTCCCCTGGTGTGGGCAAGAGCGGGCGTAACCGCTCCTGGTTATGCCGGCCAATGGGAGCGCGAAATGGTTGCGCTGCTATCCATCGCTAAGCCCTTCGTCATGATCTATGGAGAAAGCCCCGACGAAGAAACCCATGAGGACAGGAAGCAGCGTGGCCTGTGGCTGAAGCACAACAAAGCAGTGTTGACGCAGTACTGCAAAGTCATGATCGGCATCGAACCCGATCCGTTGAAGATGGTGACATTGAAAGCACAGTTCGAGATGGCGACCAAGGCGTTTGGTATTCCGGGCGATGTGGTGGAAACAGAGGATGAGGCCGTGGCCCTGGCGCATCACCTGCTTGGACCGCAGTCGGCGCTAGCAGAGAGCGATATTCATGGTCACTAAGCATCCTCATGTAGCGATCATCGGTGCGGGATTGGGTGGGCTGTGCCTTGCCCAAGGGCTGCGCAAGCACGGCGTGCCATTCGATGTGTTTGAACGTGATGCTTCACCCAGCAGCCGAACACAGGGATATCGCATTCGTATCGATCTCCAAGGGCAAAAAGCACTCCGTGAGTGTTTGCCTGAGAGGTTGTACGAGCTTTTTTGCGCAACCAGCGCACTGCCCGTCGCCGGGGTCAACGTGCTCGATACCCAGTTGAACGACGTGATGGATCGCTGGGTAAGTTCGTGGAAGAAATCTGCCGGCACTCATCCATCCGACGCTGATCAACATCGATCTGAGCAGGCCGACGATGATGACGATCTAAACGTCCACCGCATGACGCTGCGCGAAGTGTTGATGAGTGGTATCGAGGAGCGGGTCCATTTCGGTAAAGCGTTTTCACACTATGAGGAACGGGACGACGAAACAGTGGTGGCGCACTTCAGTGACGGCAGCACCGTGGTCGCGGACATGCTGGTTGCCGCTGACGGGGTCCATTCCACGGTGCGTAAGCAGCGTCTTCCCGGATGGGAATCGATAGATACCGGTTCGGTGTGCGTCTATGGCAAGACATATGTGACGCGGGAACACACCGCGATGCTCGCCGAGCAGCTGCCAGGGGAAACCTCGATCATTTTTGACAACGGTGCATCAAGCATCATCGATGCGATGCACTTCCGTGCCGTACCAGTCGACGAACTTGGCGATAGCCCCAGGTTGAGCCCGGTGGACGATTACCTGTACTGGGCCATCATCGGTATGCGGGCACGCTTTGGACTGTCCGCCGACCACCCGCTCGACCACGATCGAGATGCCATCGTCGCGTTGGTGGATAAGGTGACGCAGTCATGGTCACCGACACTGAAAGCGCTGTTTGATAATGGCGAGGTATCGAGCATGGCTCTGGTTGCTGTTCGCAGTGCGGCAGCACCTGCGGCATGGGCGCCGAGTCGGGTGACCGTACTCGGCGATGCGATTCATGTCATGAGTCCGGCGGGCGGTTTGGGTGCGAATACCGCACTGCGTGATGCCGCCTTGCTGGCCGATAAACTCGGAAGCTGCAGCTCAGACGCGGTACCGCTATTGAACCGCATCGGCGAGTACGAAGAAGCGATGCGAGCCTACAGTGCGGTTGCCATCCACGCTTCGAGAGAAGGCTCCCGTGTACTTTTCGGCCAAGACATCGAGGCTTAGATCGACGTTTAGATGGCTCGATGTCTAAGACTCGAGTCGGAGCGCATTACAGGCGCTTGGGTCCATCTTCCCCATGACGGATGATTGGCCTCGCGATCTTGCGAAGGGCCGCACAATCGCACGGGAGAGCAGTGCGTGGCCTCGTGCTAACGTCCTAGGTTCAGGGGATGCCACGGGGAGACAATGTATGTCGCACAAGGGGTTGGTTCGTCGCAGCCGGAAACTTGCCGGACTGTCGTGCATCTTGGGTTTACTGGCAGGTACGGCGCTGGCAAGTACGGCGATCGCTGCCGATGCGGGAGGTAGCTCTCCGGTTGGTTCGAGCAATGTCACCGTCGCTGATCCCACCGTACCTCGACCACCGGGTACACCGTGCGTCGTGCAGCTTTTCAGCAACGACACCTTTGACGATTACGCCACCCGACCCTTCAGCTACACACCGCCAGCCGGCTGCCAGGGGCACTGGTCCAAAGTGGTGCTGGAAGCCGACTTTTCGGTGACCGCCGGTATTCAGTACGACCGTACCGCCACGATCTGGCTGGGCGGCGTCAATCTGTATTTCGGCACGACCCAGGAACCCAGCCCCACGGTGGCACCGAGCTGGCACGTGGAGCGTGACCTCACCGATTACGCCATGCTGTTCAGCCAGGCCGGTCAAGGTCAGGCGATCATCGGCAACACGGTAAACAGCACGTACAACGGCGTGATCCATGGCAGTGCGCGGCTGCTGTTTTATCCCGCCTCGTTCCAGGCGCCGCCGGCAAAGGTGGCCGATGTGGTGTATCCGTTGGGTAGCGATCCCGTGGGTAGCACCGTGTCGCTGAGCAACTCCACCGCCCAGCTGGTGAAGACGTTGAGCCTGCCGCGCAATGTCGAGCGCGCCTATCTCGACGTGTTCGCCCAAAGCCAGAATGCCGATGAGTTTTGGTACACCTGCGTGCCAAATCAGTACGCCACCGAAACCGAGGAGTGCGGCGGCGGTAATTTCCGCGAGGCCGAGATCAGTATCGACGGTCAGCCGGCGGGCGTAGCACCGGTCTATCCGTGGATCTTCACCGGTGGTATCGATCCGTTCCTGTGGGAGCCGACCACTGGCGTGCAGACGCTAAACTTCACGCCATATCGGGTGGATCTCACGCCGTTTGCCGGCGTGCTCAGCAATGGCTCGCCGCATCAGGTTGCGGTGAGTGTGGCCGGTGCAAACAATTACTTCTCTACCACCGCCGCTCTACTGGTGTACCTCGATCCGCATTCGCGTCAGGTCAGTGGTCAGGTCGTGAGCAACACGCTAGTCGGGCAGCCGCCAACACCGACGATCGGTAGCACCTTGAGCACGGATGCCTCGGGTAACGTTACGGGCGCCGTCACTACCAACCTGAGCCGGCATTTCGTGATCGAAGGTTATGCCGATACCTCGCACGGCCGCGTGCATAGCAAGGTGGACCAGACGGTGGGTTTTGCCGACACCCAGACCTTCACCATCAACAGCACCACTGACGACCAGATCACGGACCAGCTCACCTCGGTCGACAGCGTCAGCCAGAGCAGCATCGGCGGCTTTGTTACCGACGAGTACCGCGAGCATCTGCGTTATCCGTTGCATCTGAACATCAACGAGTTGGTAGCGGCGGACGGCAGCATCACCGTGGCGACCACGACGCACCAGGGTTACAAGCGGGATGAGGCGCGCGGAATAGCCGGCATCACGTTGTACTCGGCGAAGGTAAGCAATGCGGTCGACAGTGCCGATACCATCGATTACAACGCCGCTCAAAATTACACCGGCCACAGCGGCCAGCAGAGCTCGCAGACATTCACCTTCGGCGATTCGCTTGGCGGCTGCTATCGCAGCAGCGTGGGCTCGGCTAGCGGCACGGTAACCAGCTACACCAGCGGTGCGGGTTGCCCCGGTGGAAACAACCGCGTGTACTGGTTCACCCACCCGGATGGCTCACCCGATAACGGCAGTGCCCTATTCGGCTGGTGATGACTTTGGTTGGTGATGATCGGTTGCAATGACTCATGCCGTCGCCGCCAAGTTGGCGGCGACGGTAACCACTTAAATACGCAGGTAACAATCACCGAGTCATCGCACTGACATGAAGCACCGCTAGCGTGCCGGACCTGCCGGGAGCTTTCGATAACGGACGCTCCTGTGTGCGGTTACGGTCTTAGCAGCAGGTGTCATGTTCCAGTTTCTTACTGACGGCTCTCGTCGACGCGCGCTGATCGCTGGTCTTGTGTTGGTCGTGGTTGTGTTGGCAGGGGGTGGTCTTTGGCATGCCCGCGCATCGGCGGCTACTGCCGCGGCGGCGGCCTCATCGGCTGATGACGCCAATGGCGTGAACACCCTGCTTGGGCTGGCCGACAGTGCCATGCACGACGGACGACTGGTTGCTCCCGAGGGCAGCAATGCCTACGAGTTCTACTTCAGCGTGCTGCAGCTGGAACCGAGCAATCCAGTGGCGCTGGCGAATCTGCACAAGGCTTTTGTGCCAGCCAGCGAGGAAGTGGAGCGCCTGATCAACCAGGTGAACCTGGATGAGGCGCAGCGCGAGCTTTCTCTTTTGCGTGAGTACGATGCCGATAACTACACGCTGCTACTTCTCAGCGGCAAACTGGGTGCCCAGCGCATGCTGGTGACCAAACAGCACGAGGCGCAGGCCGCCTTGATCCAGGCGCAGGCATCGGCGGCGGCGCACGGAAACCAGATCTTTTAGGACCTACACGCTTATCGCCACGTAGGTTGGTGGTGAGCGAAGCGACCCCCAACGTGGATGTACCTCCGTGTTGGGTATCACTTCGCTCCACCCAACCTACCGGGCCACAAGGGCGATCAAGCGCTGAGGTAGTCGTTCTTCAGCCGCACGTAGTGATCGGCCGAATAGTGCAGCTGCTCGATCTGCTTATCGCTAAGCAAACGCACCATTTTGGCTGGGTTGCCCAGCCATAGCTCGCGTTCGCCAACGACCTTGCCCGGTGGGATCAAGCTGCCGGCACCGACGAAGCCGTATTTCTTCACCACCGCGCCATCAAGCACGCTGGCGTGCATGCCGATCAGGCAGTAATCCTCGATGGTGCAGGCATGCACTACTGCGGCGTGGCCGATGGTGACGCCCTCGCCGATCAGGCAAGGAAAGCCAGGGCCGTAAGGGCCGGCATGGGCGACGTGCACGATGGCACCGTCCTGGATGTTGGTGCGGGTGCCGACGCGGATGTAGTTCACGTCGCCACGCAACACCGCGCCAGGCCATATCGATACGTCGTCAGCGAGCACCACATCGCCGATCACGCTGGCGGCCGGATCGACATAAACACGCTCGCCGAGTTTGGGCGCAATGCCCTTGTAAGTACGTAGAGAATTCATCCGCATAGTCTAACGGCCGGCTATCAAGCCTGCTGCGCAAGCACCCTGATGGTTTCCTGATAGCCCGAGTCGACCGCACGCTGCCAATCTTTCCAGTCGAGCATGCCGATGTGATCGAGCGGTGGGGTGATCAACAAATTGGCACGGGTGCAGCAGCGCTCGTTGGTTTCCTCGCTGTTGACCATGGCGGCGCGGGTCAGGGTGGAGACGATGCCCGGCCAGGCGTTGCCGCGGCGCTGGCGCATCAACAGACGCCACCACACCGGTGTGGCGAATTCCTCGATGTGGGTGCGCAGCTCGATATCCGCGCGGATGTTCACCGCCGTGATGTGGGCAATGCCATCGTCGGCCATCACGTCGGTGGGCAGGTTGTCGACCAGCGCGCCGTCCACATAGACATTGCCGTGATGCAGTACCGGCGGGAGTACACCGGGAATCGAGCTGGTGGCACGCAGCCACAGCCACAGTGGCCCATGTCGGTGCACCACCTGGCCCTGGCCGGACAGGTTGGTGGAAACGCAGAAGAACGGTCGCTCCAGATCCTCGATATCGATGGCACCAAACGCACGTCGCAACATCATCGCGGCGCGACGGCCGCGTGTCAGCGCAACCAGTGGCAGGGTCCAGTCCGACAAGGGTTTACCGCGCACGAAGGCTTCGTAATAGGTGCGCATCATTGTGTCGATGTCCCATTCGTTCGCCACGCCGGCGGCGATGATGGCGCCGATGCTGGTACCCCCCACGGCATCGAATTCATGGCCGGCCTCGCGTAATGCACGCAGCGCGCCCAGGTGTGCCAGGCCACGCGCGCCACCACCGGCCAGCACCAACCCGCGACCATGGCCACTGACCAGCCGTGCCACGCGTGCGATATCCGCGTCTCCGCAGAGATGGTGGTGCTGCAAGTCACCGCTGAATTGCGCTCGCCAACGCCGCGCAGCGCCGGGCATCACCCGATGACCAGCATGCAAGAGCAGCAGATGTCGTGGGCGATGCTGCGCACGCGAGGGGTGCCCTGGCGTGGCTTCTGGCCAGGGGCGCGCTTGCTCCGCGGCCAGCGCAGGGAGCAACAGCGCATCGGCCTGACGCAAGCAGCGCTGGCGCCAGACCGCGTCGCCAGTGCTGTCCAGATAGATCACGAAACGCGCCTGCGCCTCGCGCTCGGCGAACCAGTCGCTGCCGCGGCCCGCACCGTGCTCGGCATCGATGACGACGCAACTGCCGTACGCTTCCAGCGCCTTTCCCAGCTGCATCGCCAACGCGCGCACTGGCACGTTGGGGTCCACCGGCAAGATCGCGAAGGTGCGCGCGGTATCCGGTTTCTCGGTATGCCGTTCGCGGCGCAGCAGGCGATCGATCGCCACTCGCGCCACATCGAGCATGGCCTTGGGATGTTGTTCGATCAGTGACTCGAACGCCGCGCGGTCCAGCCGAAACAGTTCGGAGTCGCGCAGGGCGCGTACCTCGAAGTGATGCGGCTCACCGCTGAGCAGGCTCATTTCGCCCACGCATTCGTCGGCAGCGACCTGGTGCACCAAGGTGGTCGGTCCGTCGAATACACCGAGGCTGCCGCTACGCAGCAGATAGAGCGCGTCGGCCGGTTCGCCGGCGCGGAACAGAGGCCGGCCACCTGGCAGGCATATCCAGTGGAGGTGGCGTGCAAGCGCGAAGCGTTCGGCATCGTCCAGATGCGCGAACATCGCAGTACGTCCGATCAGTCCGGCAAAATCCGCTGGCAGCATGGGGCCGATGTTACCTCTCCACCAATGACAAAAACGGTTGGCGATGCCCGTCCGGCGGTCATCACGTCGTTCTGCTTGATTTCGCCCCCTGCGGTCGCCACGCTGGTGGACTGAAGGAGATCCCATGAACCAAGACAATCCGCTGCTCGCCGACGACACCCTGCCGGCGTTTTCCCGCATCCAGCCTGAGCAGGTCACCCCGGCGATCGATACGCTGCTGGCTGACTACCGTGCCGGCATCGACGCGCTGACTGCGCCCGGCGCGCCGCGCGATTTCGACCACGTGATGTTGACCCAGGAACGGTTGGAACAGCGGCTCGCCCGTGCCTGGGCGCCGGTTTCCCACCTGCACTCGGTGGCTGACAGCGAGGCGTTGCGCAAGGTTTACGGTCCGGCTGAGGAAAAGCTCACCGACCATGCGATCGAACTGGGCCAGAACCGCGACCTGTATGCGGTCGTGCAGGCACTAGCCGATGCGCCGACGTTTGCGCAGCTACCGCGAGCCGAGCGCGCCCTGGTCGAACACGCATTGCGTGATTTCAAGCTGTCCGGTGTGGCGCTGGAAGAGCCCGCGCGCTCGCGCTTTCGCGAGATCGGCGTAGAGCTCTCCAAGCTCTCCACCG
This sequence comes from Rhodanobacter sp., assembly GCA_049794535.1. Lineage (GTDB taxonomy): Bacteria > Pseudomonadota > Gammaproteobacteria > Xanthomonadales > Rhodanobacteraceae > JBARCX01. Next base: position 1,771 of record JBARCX010000002.1, on the reverse strand, counting down.
AGTTCTCCAATGCCGTACTCGATGCCACCGATGCATGGCACGAACACATCACCGACGAGCGCGACCTTGCCGGTATCCCCGAGTCCGGGTGTGCGGTGCTGCAGCAGTACGCCAAGGAACAGGAACTGGACGGCTACCTGATCACGCTCAAGCAACCCAGCGTGCAGGCGGTGCTCACCTACGCCGACAACCGCGGTTTGCGCGAACGCGTGTACTGGGCCTACCAGACCCGTGCCTCCGATCAGGGCCCCAATGCCGGCAAGTACGACAACAGTGCGCGCATCGATCGGATCATGGCGTTGCGCCACGAAGCAGCGCAGCTGCTCGGTTTCGCCAATACGGCCGAGGAATCGCTGGCGACCAAGATGGCTAGCTCGCCGACGGAAGTCATGGAATTTCTGCACGACCTGGCGTCGCGTGCGAAGCCGGTGGCACAGCGCGAACTAGCCATCCTGCGCGAGTTCGCGCAGAACGAACTCAAGATCGACAACCTCGAGTCGTGGGACGTCGGCTACGCCTCGGAGAAGTTACGTCAGCGCGAATACGCACTCGACGAAGAACAGCTCAAGCCCTACTTCCCGCTGCCAGCCGTGATCAACGGCCTGTTCGGCATCACCGAGAAGCTCTACGGCATCACCCTCGCCCAGCGCGACGGCGTCGATGTGTGGAACCCGGACGTGCGCTACTACGACGTACGTGACGCCGATGGCCGCGTATTCGCCGGTGCCTACGTCGACTTGTACGCGCGCAGCGGCAAGCGCGGCGGCGCGTGGATGGATGTATGCCGTGCGCGCTTCGACGATGGCGCCCATCTGCAATTGCCAGTCGCCTTCCTCACCTGCAATTTCGCGCCGCCCACCGAAGGTCGGCCTGCCCTGCTCACCCACGACGACGTGCTGACCTTGTTCCATGAGTTCGGTCACGGCCTGCATCACCTGTTGACCGAAATCGCGTTGCCTTCGATTGGCGGCATCGACGGTGTGGAATGGGATGCGGTGGAATTACCCAGCCAGTTCATGGAGAACTTCGGTTGGAACCGCGAAGCCTTGGATATGTTCGCCAAGCACTGGCAAACCGGTGAGCGGCTGCCCGACGAACTGTTCGAGCGCATGCTCGCGGCACGGCATTTCCATGCTGGCCTGTTCCTGGTGCGTCAGCTGGAATTCGCCCTGTTCGATTTCCTGCTGCACCTGGAATACGACCCCGCCGAAGGCGCCCGCACGCTCGCCGTGCTGGAGCAGGTACGCAAGCAGGTAGCCGTGATGCACCCGCCGGCCTGGCAACGCTTTCCACATAGCTTCAGCCACATCTTCGCTGGTGGTTATTCGGCCGGTTACTACAGCTACCTGTGGGCCGAGCTGCTATCCGCCGATGCCTTCGGTGCGTTCGAGGAGCTCACCAACGAAGGCAAGAGTGCGATCGATCGCACGACTGGCCAGCGCTTCCGCCGCGAGGTTCTCTCCGTGGGTGCCAGCCGTCCCGCATTGGAAAGCTTCATCGCGTTCCGTGGCCGCAAGCCGGAGCCGGAAGCATTGCTGCGCAGTCATGGCCTAATCGACTGATGTCTGAGATCCACCATCGCCCAGCGCGCGCCGCCGACGCTGAGGCGGCGGTGCCGCTTTTGGTGGAAGCGCTCGATCATCTCGCGCTGGAATTGGCCGGCATGGATGAGTGGCACGCTGCGGTGCCGCTGTTCTGCGAGCTGTTCGCGGCACGCGGTAACCGTTACAGCCACGAGTATGCGCAGGTGCTGGAGTGCGGTGGGGCCATC
>JBARCX010000001.1:0-11842 GCA_049794535.1 Rhodanobacter sp. | reverse complement strand
CTGCTGCTGCCGCGAATAGATGGTTTTGTACTGTTGTGCTTCACGCTGTCGCCATTCCTGATCCTTGGCAGCTATATGTTGACGCGGCCTGCACTGGCATCGATTGGTGCAGGCTTCAATATCCTGTTCGTCGACACGATGGGTATACGTCAGGTCATGGTTTACGACTGGGCTGGCTTTCTCAACGACGTTATTGCCGACCTGTCATGCGTAGTCTTGGCGCTATTCATGCTGGCGGTGTTCATGCCAGCGGATAGTCGTTGGTTGCGCGAGCGGATGATGCTTGGCCTACGCCGTTATGCGGTGGAGACCTGCGGTGCGCCGTTGGCGGGCCTACGTGCACGTTTTGAAACGGCGCCGCGCGATTTGCTGCAGAAGCTACTGACTCAGCCGGGCTCTTCGACAGAAGCCATCGCACTAACCCTGCAATGGGCGCAACTGGTGATGAGTGCCGGACGTGGCGTGCTGGACCTGCGTGAACAACTGCAAGCCATCGCATTGCCGTCTGCATTACGTCAGCAGTTCGACAGCCAGGTGTTTACCCGTCTGGCTGAGTGGTTCGAGCGTCCCAGGGCCGAGACCTATGAGCTCGCCATGAGCGCACTCGCCATGGCCGAGCAAGCCATCGACGAATCGCTGGTGGATGAGCCGATATCGCGGCGGCAGTTATTGGCGCAATTGCATCTACTGCAGACGCAGTTGCGAGACGCCGCTGGCGCACTGATGCATGCGCCAGCGTTGATGGGTTGATTAAGGGCTCTCGCTTACAGATCGAAGCCTAAGCCAACCAGCGCCATCGTCTCGCCACGGTTCGGGTAGTGCAGGCTACCGTTGGAAACATGGCGAATCTGGAAGCTCCAATGCTTGGCCTGCCATCCCAGTGTGCTGACGAATTCGTAGCCGGTGCTGAGTGACTGGGTGCGTCCATCGTGATACGCGGGCTGGAAGCTGAAGAACAGCGGGTGATACCAGTCGTTCGCGCTGCCGTAATGGAGCCGCACGCCAGCGGCAACCAGCCAGCTGTCTTCGCGCGTACCGTAACGGCAGTGTTCGTACTGCGATATGTCGCGACCATTGATCCAGCCTAGCGACACGTCGGGTGACCAACTGAAATTGCTGTCACCGAGACGGTGCTCGTCGAACACGCTTTCGAGAAAAATGGCGTTAGCGCCGTAGCTATCCATGTAGCTGCGGCCGACCTGTAACTCCAGGTTGACCGCCGCAGCGGGTAGTGCGGGTAGAGCAAGCATGACAGCCGCGAGCAGGCGACGTGGGAAAGCATGAATGCGCATGTAAAGCCTATGGGGATAGGGGTGTGGTGTGTTTATGTACCACATAGTGTACTAATTCAAGTGATGTCGATGTAAAAGTAAATGGGCCTGTTTTTGCAACACTGTGTTGCGTGAATTGCACGCTTAGAACGTGCCAGCCAGATGGCTCCGATCGACAGCGTGTCGTAAGACATCCGCGGCAAGCTCAATGCTCGTCACAGGGAGCGGTTTTATGGCGTGCAAGGTAGCTTTTTTTCGTGTCGTCAGAGCGACCCAGCTATGCACAGCGGTCGTCGGCCTTCTGATCATGCAGCCAGTGCTCGCGAAGCAGGGTGATCGCAATCAACCGATAAATTCGGATCAGGATTCCATCAGTGGTTTCTATGCGCCGAACACCATCACCACGCTGACGGGCCACGTCGTGATTACCCAGGGAACGATGAAGGCCACCGGTGATCTGGCCAAGCTGTATATGGATGCGAACCAGCAGGTGAGTCGCATTGTGGTGACCGGCAAGCCGGCGCACATCGAACAGCTGGACGACGACAGTCGCTTGATGACGGGCGACGCGGCGCAACTCGATTACGACAATGTCAACGAAATTGCTGTGCTCACCGGCGATGCGGTCGTTCATCAGCAGGGTCGCGGTGAGGCGCATGCCGACAAGATCACGTACAACACGCAGACCTACTACGCCACTGGCGAAGGCAATGTGCACATGATTATGTTGCCGAAGTCATATGCCGCTCCTGTAACGGCACCGGTCAATTCGGCTGCTGATGCGGCACCACGAGGCACGTCGATTTCGATTCCTGCCCACGGGAAAGCGCATCACTGATGTGCAGGGAACACGCTCTTATGAGTCAAAAAACGTCGCGCTGAAAATCGTGCTCAACAGCGAGTCAGCGGAGGCATCGGGCAACTCACTCGGCATGGTGATGTTGTAGAAGCGCACACCATCGATCAGCGCCATCATGGCCAGGGCCAAGTCGTTAACCGGAGCGCGCGGTGGTGTGTTCATCCGCGCGCAGAATTGCGTGATGAAGTAAGCAATGATGTCGCGCTTTTCCAGCAGCAACGCATTCAAGCGTAGGCGGAATTTGCTGTCACGCGCTGACTGCAATCGCGCCTCGGCCCAGAGTACGAAGCTCGTGTTGTCGCGGTAGCACTGGCTATAGAACTGCGCGAGTTGCCGCTGCATGTCTTCGCCCGAAAGATCGGCGTCGAGAAGCTGCTGCAGGTCTTTCTGGATATCCAGGTGATCGCGCTTGAGCAGTTCGATGAACAGATCGGCCTTGCTGCCGAAGTTCGAGTAGAACGCGCCGCGGGTATAGCCGGCGTGCTCGGCGATGTCTTCCACGCTGGTCGCTGCCAGCCCTTTTTTGGCGATCGCGATCGCCGCTGCATCCAACAGGCGCAGACGGGTCAGTTCGCGGCTTTCTTCACGGGTCAGGCGTTTGCGCGGCATGCCGACATCATAACATGGCATTTGTCAATGGATCTGAATACCTAATTGAATTCAGATACAACTATGTATTAGAGTTCCGTTCTGTATTTCATGGCGGTGCCGCAATGATCGATGGCTTGTCCATCGGGCTTTCCGGCGCCGGACTCATCCCCAGGAGCGACCTGTGAGCTACCGAGACTCCCCCCTGCCGAGCGCATTGGCGCGTCGGCATCTCTGGCTGGCATGTGCTGCAGTCATGACATTGGTTTTGCTATCGGCGTGCGGCAAAAAGGCACCCGAAACCGACACCGCCGTCCCGGTGATTGCACTGCCGGTCCAAGCCGCCGATGGCACGTCGATGGGCCGTTTTCCTGGCGACATTCATGCGCGCTATGAAATGCCGCTGTCGTTCCGAGTGAACGGGCAATTGGCCGCACGCTTCGTGAATCCAGGCGATGTCGTGAAGAAAGGGCAGGCCCTGGCGAAGCTCGACGACGCCGATGCAACTCGTGCACAAGCGTCGTCACAGGCTGCACTGGACGCAGCCGAACATCGTTTGCTGTTCGCAACACAACAGCGCGACCGCGATGATGCGCAAGCCAAGCAAAACCTCATCAGCCAGCTTCAGCTCGAGCAGACACACGATGCCTATGCCTCTGCCTTGGCGGCACGCGATCAGGCGAAGCAGCAGCTCGAATTGGCGCAGAACCAGTTGCACTACGACACCCTGATGGCGGATCACGATGGCGCCATCACGAGTCAGCAGGCAGATGTAGGGCAAGTGTTAGCGGCTGGGCAGGCGGTATTCGGCTTTGCCTGGTCGGGTGAACGTGAGGTCTTTTTCGATGTGCCGGAAAGCCAGTTCGCCGATATCACTGTTGGGCAGCCGGCAACGGCTACCGTGTCGGCGCTGCCCGGGCACACGTACACCGGGCACGTACGGGAGATCGCGCCAGCGGCTGACCCGCAATCGCGTACCTATCGCGTCAAGCTGTCGCTAGATCAATCCCATGCCGATCAATCATTGGCGCCGTTGCAACTGGGCATGACGGCGCAGGTAGCGCTTTCTGCCGGCACATCATCCGGCGCGAACGTGCGCATTCCAGTCACGGCGTTGTTTCACCAGGGCGAGCATCCCGCGGTATGGGTGGTGCGCGCCGCCGATTCCACACTTGAGCTGCGACCGATCACCGTGACGCGTTACGAAGAGCGTGACGTGCTGATCGGTGCGGGCCTTACCGCTGGTGAGCAGGTGGTGATGCAGGGTGTGCATGCGGTTTCTGCCGGTGAAAAAGTAACGGTGGTGGCACCGCCGCATCCTGAGGATGCGCCGCGATGAGCAGCGAAGGGCGTTTCAATCTCTCGGCCTGGACGCTGCGGCACCAATCATTCGTGTTCTTTTTGATGGGCATGATTGCGCTGTTCGGCCTGCTTTCTTATAAGCATTTATCGCAGTCGGAAGATCCACCGTTCACCTTCAAAGTCATGGTGATTCAGACCTATTGGCCCGGCGCCAGCGCGCAGCAGGTGCAGGAGCAGGTCACCGACCGGATATCGCGCAAGCTGCAGGAAACACCCTCGATTGATTTCCTGCGCAGCTACTCTCGTCCCGGTGAGTCGCTGATCTTTTTCAACATCAAGGATTCCGCGCCGGCGGCTAGCGTGCCCGACACCTGGTACCAGGTGCGCAAGAAAGTCGGTGACATGGCGGGTCAGCTGCCGCAAGGCGTGCAGGGGCCATTCTTCAATGACGAATTCGGCGACGTCTACGTCAACATGTATGCGCTGGAAGGCGATGGCTTTACACCAGCGCAACTGCACGACTACGCCGATGAACTGCGCACCGAACTATTGCGCGTACCGGGCGTGGGGAAGATCGATTACTTCGGCGATCAAGCCCAGCACATCTATATCGACATCGCCAATGTGAAGTTGTCCAAGCTCGGCATCAGCCCGCAACAGATCGGGCAGGCGCTAAATGAGCAGAACGCGGTGGCTTCAGCTGGCGTGTTGACCACGGCGGACGATCGCGTATTCGTCAGGCCGAGCGGACAGTTCGACAGTGTGGATGCGCTGGCGAATACCCTGCTTCGCATCAACGACAAAACTTTCCGGTTGGGTGATATCGCTACCATCCGGCGCGGTTACGACGATCCGCCCAGTCAGCAAATGCGCTTCATGGGGCAGCCGGTGCTGGGTATTGGCGTCACGATGCAGCCGGGTGGCGATGTGATCCAGCTCGGCAAAGCCTTGGATCAGGCTACGAACGCGTTGCAGAAGCGCTTGCCGGCGGGCCTGAAGCTGGCCGAAGTCACCAGCATGCCGCATGCGGTATCGCACTCCGTGGACGATTTCCTTGAGTCGGTGGCCGAGGCCGTCGGCATCGTGCTGCTGGTGAGTCTGCTGAGTTTGGGTTTTCGCACCGGCATGGTGGTGGTGATTTCGATTCCGTTCGTGCTCGCCGCCACGGCGCTGTGCATGGATGTCCTCGGTATCGGCCTGCACAAGGTGTCGCTCGGCACGCTCGTCCTTGCATTGGGTCTGCTGGTGGACGATGCGATCATCGCGGTCGAGATGATGTCGGTAAAACTGGAGCAGGGCTGGGGGCGTGTACGCGCCGCCGCGTTTGCCTATACCAGCACGGCCTTCCCGATGCTGACCGGTACGCTGGTGACCGTGGCGGGTTTCCTGCCGATCGCGCTGGCCAAATCGAGTACCGGCGAATACACCCGTTCGATTTTCGAAGTGTCGGCCATTGCCTTGTTGGTGTCCTGGTTGGCGGCCGTGATCGTGATTCCCCTGCTGGGTTATCACCTGTTGCCGGAGCACCACCAGCGCGCCAAGCCGGGTCAGGAGTGGTGGGCACGTTTTCTGCCGCAGCACTTACGCGAAGCGCGTCGCGCCAAAGCCGCAACGGTTGTACATAGCGGTGGCGATATCGAGATTTACGACACCACGTTTTATCGCCGCTTTCGGGGTTGGCTGGATTTCTGCCTACGCAATCGCTGGCTGGTACTGGCATCGACCGTAGCGTTGTTTATCGTGGCGTTGGCGGGATTCGGCCTGGTGCCCAAGCAGTTCTTCCCGAGTTCGGATCGACCGGAACTGCTGGTCGACCTACGCCTTCCCGAAGGAGCCTCGTTCGATGCGACCTTGCGCGAAACGAAGCGCTTCGAGGCAGTGATCAAGGGTCGCAAGGAGATCAAGAGTTACGTCAGTTTTGTCGGTAGCGGTGCACCACGCTTTTATCTGCCACTCGATCAGCAGCTGACGCAGCCCAACTTCGCCCAGTTCGTGATTACCGCCAACGACGTTGCGCAGCGCGAACAGCTTGCCAGTTATCTCGATGGTGTCTTGCGGCACGACTTCACCGCGGTACGCACGCGCGTCAGTCGATTGGAAAACGGACCGCCTGTCGGCTTCCCGGTGCAGTTCCGGGTTAGCGGTGACGACATTGCGACGGTACGTGGCATCGCCGACCAGGTGGCCACAGTGATGCGCGCCAACACCCACACCACCAACGTCCAGTTCGATTGGGACGAGCCGGCCGAGCGTTCGGTGCGCTTCGAGGTTGATCAGATCAAGGCGCGTCAACTGGGTATCAGCTCGCAGGACGTGGCCAATTTCCTCTCGATGACTTTGTCGGGAACCACCGTCACGCAGTACCGCGAACGCGACAAGTTGATTGCCGTCGATCTGCGCAGCATGCAGGGCGACCGCATTCACCCCGATCAGATCGAGCGGTTGGCGATACCCACGCCGAGTGGTGCGGCGATTCCGCTCGCGCAACTCGGTCACGTCACCTATGGGCTCGAATACGGTGTGATCTGGGAGCGCGATCGACAGCCCTCGATCACCGTGCAGGCCGATACCCGCGGCGGCGCACAGGGGCTGGATGTCACCAATGCAATCGACCAAAAACTCGCGGACGTGCGCAGCCATTTGCCGGTGGGCTATCGCGTCGAAGTGGGTGGATCGGTGGAGCAGAACCAGAAGGCGCAAGGTTCGATCAACGAGCAAATGCCCTTGATGGCGATTGCCGTGCTGACGCTGTTGATGATCCAGCTGCAAAGTCTCGGCCGCACCTTCATGGTGGTGCTAACCGCTCCGCTGGGCCTGATCGGCGTGATCGCTGCGCTGCTGTTGTTCGGTGAGCCCTTCGGCTTTGTCGCCATGCTCGGCACAATTGCGATGCTTGGCATCATCATGCGCAACTCGGTGATTCTGGTGGATCAGATCGAGCAGGATATCCAGGCGGGTCATCCGCGTTGGGAGGCCATTATCGGCGCCACCGTGCGGCGATTCCGCCCGATTACGCTTACTGCGGCGGCCGCTGTGCTGGCGTTAATTCCCTTACTTCGCAGCAACTTCTTCGGGCCGATGGCCACCGCGTTGATGGGTGGCATCACCGTTGCGACGGTGTTGACGCTGTTTTATCTGCCGGCCCTGTACGCCGCATGGTTCCGCGTACGTGCCGATGAGCCGCCGCAAGCGGAGAAGGCTGCGCTATGAAGTACGCGAGCACGATTCAAATAGGCATGATTCGATCGGCACGTATCACGGCCATCGCTGCCGCCATTACATTGGCAGGGTGTGCTTTTGCACCACCGGCCAAGCCGCCAACACCGCCTGCACCAGACAGCTATGCAGTGGAGCCGACGCCTACCGCCAGCACTAACGCTGAAGGCGTAGCGCAGCGCTTCAACCATGGCGCGCGTGCCGTGCCGGAATGGTGGCGCTTGTACGAGTCCGACACGCTCAACACCTGGGTTGCAGAAGGGCTGCAAAACAATCCGTCGCTCGATGCCACCAAGCATCGGCTAGAGGCCGCGCATCAACTGTTGCGTGCGCAGATCGGCAACACCGAACTGCCTTCCGTCGATGTGGGCGGACAAACAAGTCGGCAGCGGGCATTGGCGGTGCCGAGTTTCGGCCCACCGACCAGCCTCTACAACGTGTATGCCGGCCAATTGCAGCTGGGCTACACCTTCGACTTGTTCGGTGCGACGCGGCATGGCGTCGCGCAAACCGCTGCGCAGGTGGATCAGCAGGCGTACGAACTGGATGCCGCGCGCCGCGCACTGGCGGCCAATATCGTGGTGGCCGCAATCAATGCGTCGGCCTTGGCGGAGCAGGTGAGTACCAGCGAGCGACTGTCGACTCTGGCGCACGAACAATCCGAGCTGACCGAACGTGCGTATCGCCTGGGCGCCGCATCTCACGATGATCTGCTGGTGGCACAGCAAAACGCTGCGGCCTTCGATGCATCGCTACCGCCGCTGCGCACCCAGGCATTGCATGCCCGTCATGTGCTCGCGGTGTTGATGGGTCGCACGCCGGATCAGGCACCGTTGAATCTCGCCTGGTCGCAATGGCATCTGCCGGCCGAGGTGCCGGTCAGCGTGCCTTCCGAACTGCTGCAGCAGCGACCGGATGTGCTGGCTGCAGAGGCTGCTGTGCATGCGGCTTCTGCGCAGGTCGGTGTCGCGACGGCCAATCTGTTCCCGCACATCTCGCTGTCGGCCTCGTTGGGGACCGGTGCATTCCATTCGGCGTCGCTGTTTACCGGTGCCGGCGAGATATGGAGTATCGGCGCTTCATTGACGCAGCCGATCTTCCACGGCGGCGCATTGATGGCTCAGCGCAAGGCGGCCATCGCGGACTACGACGCCTCGTTGGCGCAATACAAACAAACCGTACTCAACGCCTTCCAGAATGTGGCCGATTCGCTGATCGCGTTGAACCAGGATGCGTTGGCGCTGGAATCAGCACAGGCAGCTGCCGCAGCGGCGCAGCAATCGTTTACGGATGCCGGTGCACGTTATCGCCTGGGAGCCGTCGCTTACCCGACGACCGTCGTCAGCGAGCAGCGTTGGCAAAACGCGAGGCTGTCGGAAATCCAGGCTCAAGCCGCTCGTCTGGCCGATACGGCCGCGCTGTTTCAGGCAATGGGAACGCCGCGCGGCCCTTGATTAGTGCAGGTGCAAGCTGCACTTCGCTGCCAGTTGCACTCTTCTCCCTCTGGGAGAAGGTGCCGGCAGGCGGATGAGGGTGCGAAGAAGCTTCGGCGTGACATTCTGGCCGTACCCTCACCCGCCTGCCGGCACCCTCTCCCGAGGGGAGAGGGCTACATCTGCTGAAACTAGACGCCAATCGGGTGGGTGCTTACCGGCCTGGCGATGTCACCCCAAAGTGCCATTCGCGCCGGGGTAGACTTCAGGCGCTCAGCACGCTGCGATGGCAAGCCAGGCTACCGTGCCGTTAGACCTATTGAGCTGCCTGACCATTACATGTAACGATTACATGTAATACATAAAACGACCCGCGTGTGACAGGCAAACCCCGCACTCCCTCCAAGAACACTCAGGCCCAGCGCGCGTTCCGTGAACGCATGCGCGAACAAGGCTTGGTGCTGCGCCAGATCTATATCCGCGAGGAACACAAAGACAAGCTGGCACGTATCGAACAGGCATTGCGTCGTAAAGAACTTCCTCCTTTTGTCTACGCTATGGATACCGGAGCAATGAACCAGAATTGGACTACCGAGACGCTTTTCGAAGCGCTGAAAGATTCGGACTACTGCAAGGCCGGCCAAATCACCATCGGCTTGCACCACGGCAGTGAGCAGGTGATTCACATCGAAGCGCACGATCACGGCGACCTGCACATGCAGATGCTCGCTTCCGGCGGTGAAGTGCATGTATCCACCGTGCTGTGTCATGCCGAACAAGTGAAAGATCGCGCCACCTTCAACGATGCCTGCCTGCGTCTGAACACGCTTTACCCGCTGTCCAGCCTTGGACTGACCAAGATCGAGGGCGACGATGTCTACACCGTTTTCGGACAGCTCTCCGCCCGTGCACCGCTAGCGAATGTGATCGAAGAGATTCACACGCTCGGCCACAACGCCGTCCAGGCGGCTGGCGAACTCCACTCCCATTTGAACTGAGTAACCCTCATGGCTCTCATCGAAAAACTCATCACCATGGTTCGCGGTACAGCCACCGAAGCCGGTCAGGCCATCGTGGACAAGAACGCGCTAGTGATCCTCGATCAGGAAATCCGCGATGCCGATGCGGAACTGGTGAAGTCGCGCGAAGCGCTCACCCGATTGATGGCTGAGCGCAACCTGGCCAACAGCAAGCTCGAAGCCAAGACCGGCAAACTGGCCGAATACAACGACTACATCCAGCAGCTGCTCAACAAGGGCGATCAGGCGCTGGCACTGGATGTCGCCGGCAAAGTCGCCGCGATGGAAAACGAAATCGCCGACGACAAGAAACTCATCGCCGGCATGGATACCAACGTCTCCAAGCTGCAGGATTCGGTGCGCCAGGCGCAGTCCACCATCGATCACCTCAAGCGCCAGGTCGACACGGTCAAGGCGACGGCCTCGGTACAGCGTGCACAGGAGTCGATTGCGGCACGCTCCAGCGGCTCCAATGCGCGTCTGCGCACGGCGATGGATTCGCTCGATCGCATCAAGGAACAGCAGGATCTGAAGGATGCACAACTCAGTGCTGCGCGTGAATTGGAAAGCCAGTCGGGCGATGGCGATCTGGCCAAGCGACTCGAGGCGGCGGGTGTGAAGCCCGGCGGCACGGCTGCGCAAGATGTGTTGGCTCGTTTTCAGCAGAAGCCAAGCAGCTAATCCCTCAGCGCCACGTGCCTAAGCTCCTCCCCCTGTGTGCAGGGGGAGGGATGGTGTAGCGCTGAAATTTTAAGCAGACGTTGCTGCCACCTACTTCACAGAGGTCATCCATGTTCGGATCGTTGTTCGGCGCAAAGTCGGCCGAGTCGGCTGCGCACGCACTTCCATTGGGCTTCCGGCTCGGCGGCGCGGTCGCCATCGACGATGTGCTGTTCAAAGCGCATCCCGATGCGTTCGGTTTCGAGCCACCTTCTGGTAACCAGATCATCGAGGCCTTGGGCTCCGTCGATCTCGGCGGTGGCACGCACCTGTACCGCATGTACGTCACTGACGATGCGTGGATCCAGGTCAAAACCACCAGCGGTGCGGTCGACGACATCAAGCTGTTCGTGTTCAGCGACACCGTCAATCCACCCAATGCCTCGGCCTTCAGGCAGTGGGCAGAGCAGGGCTCGGAGCTGGGCCAGTCGCAGGTCGAGTTCAATGGTCACAGCTATGACCGGGTGTGGGGTGATGCGCCGCAAGGTGCGTGGGCGCCGCCGGTGGTCTACGACGAAACGGTCACGCACCCCAAAGACGGCGAGGCGGATTTCGAGCTGACGCATTACTCGATGCTCTACCAGCGTGAGCTCCCTGAACTCCCGGGTCGCTACGAGTATTTGTTCATCACCGCGGAAGACTACGGCCCAGATCATTTCGACGTGGTGTATTCGCTCGGCGCCGATATCACGGTCGCCGATCTTTCGATCACCTGATCGCACGCCAGGGAGACATGGCATGAAACGTTCGACAACCGCCACGCTCGTATTGATGGGGCTTACGCCGCTATTGCTAACGGCGTGCGACGACGATTCGAAGCAGGTCAGTCAGCAGAATTTCGCCTCGGTCGATGCATGCACTCAGGCCGGTGTACCGCAGGCTACTTGCCAAAAAGCCTACGCCGACGCGCAGGCCAATGCGGAGAAATCCGCGCCGCATTTCAGTACCTATGATGATTGCGTCGCCCAGTACGGCGCTGGCATGTGCAGGCAAAACACCAACGCAACAGAAGGCACATTCTGGGGCCCGCTGATGGCCGGCTTTCTCATCAGCCGCATGCTCGGTGGTGGTCCCGCCATGTATTACCCGGCGGGGCCGATCTACCAACAGCGCAGCGGCGGCTATTACTCGCCGAGCGGTGGTGTCTACGGCGGAGGTTATTCTTCGGGCTCGGGCGGTTGGCGCACGGCATCCGCGGGCGGTGACGGAAGCGCCGGTGGTTCGCGCGCCATCACGGCAAGTCGTGGCGGTTTTGGTTCGGCATCGGCCGCTGCCGGTAGTTGGGGTAGCTGATCCATGCGCCGGGTTTCGATCGCGCCGCGAACCGATTGGAAGGCCACCGCCGAGCGCTACGGTTTCCACTTTCACACGATCGACGGTGCCAGCTACTGGGACGAGTCGGCGTACTACGCCTTCACGCTGCAACAGATCGAG